>JAPLUN010000627.1:1574-6167 GCA_026397715.1 Verrucomicrobiota bacterium | reverse complement strand
CTCCGCGAATGGTTTGAATGAGTTTCACCTCGAAGTCCTTGTCCAGCTTGGCACGCAGGCGGTGCACCAGCACGTCCACCACATTGGTCTGCGGATCGAAGCTGTAGTCCCAGACATGCTCAAGAATCATCGTCTTGGTGACGACGCGGCCCGGCGTGCGCATCAGCAGCTCCAGCAGGGCAAACTCCCGGCTTTGCAGCTCGATGCTGCGACCTTCACGCCTTACTTCACGCGACAGCAAATCAAGGGTGACACCAGCAGCGGTGAGTGTCGTTGGTTCGACCACATGGGTGGCGCTGCGGATGAGCGCCTGCACGCGGGCCAGCAGCTCGGAAAAGGCAAAGGGCTTGGTCAGGTAGTCATCGCCACCGGCTTGCAGGCCTTTCACGCGATCATCCACCGTGGCCTTGGCACTGAGGATGACCACCGGCGTGTTGACCTTCTCTTTGCGAAGCTGCCGCAGCAGCGAAAGACCATCGAGCTTGGGCAGCATGAGGTCCAGCACGATGCAGTCGTAGGTCACGGTGCAGGCCAGGTCCAGCCCCTGCTCGCCATCGGCGGCAGCATCTACCCCGAAGCCGTTTTGCTTCAGTCCGTTCACGATGAACGAGGCGATCTTGCTGTCATCTTCGATCACTAAAAGGCGCATGGTTGGCGGGGTGGGCATATGGGTAGCTGCGCTGAGAAGGATTGTCCAATAGTGCGGCGCAATCAGGCATCGCTTCGACAAAATGTGAACATCACATCCGGCATCCTTGTTCGATGCCTCCCACAGATTCAGGAAACCCGCAGATTTCTCCAATCAACAATCTGTGGCTTTCCTGAATCTGCGGGAAAACTCTCCATATGGATTTGCTTCGCCGCAAAGAAAGCCCGCCCCAGCACTTTCGCACCAGGGCGGGCTTCGCTCGATACCACACACATTAGCCTTCTTTGCTTTCATCCACGACGATGAAGCGGGTGCCTGCACGGCTCCAGACCTTCACCAGCGTGACTTTGGTCGCAGGATTTTCGCACAGAGCGGTGGCCTGTTCGGCGTTCTTCACAGGCTGGCGATTGATCTCAAGGATCACATCGCCCTGCCGGAGGCCCGCATCATAGGCCACGGAATCTTCCTCCACGGAGGCCACCACGGCACCCTTGATGTGAGAGGGCACCTTGAGCTGCTCACGCGCCGATTGATCGAGGTCCGACACACCGACCCCATGCAGGGCGTCATCCGCATTGCCTGCGGCAGGAGTGGCGTCCGCCAGCTTGTCGCCGGGCAGTTCCTTGACGGTCACGGTGAGAGTCTGAGTCTTGCCATCGCGCAGCACATTCATAGGCACAGCAGCACCGGGTGTGGTGGAGCCCACCTGCAGTTTCAGATGACGGCTGTCGTTGACGGGTTTGCCATTGAAATCGGTGATCACGTCGCCGCTTTTCACACCGGCTTTTTCGGCAGGGCTGTCAGGCGAGACACCGGACACCAGGGCACCTTTGGCAGCGTCCAGCTTAAACTGCTGCGCAAGCTGCGGAGTCACGTCCTGGATGTTCACGCCGAGGAATCCACGCTCGACACGGCCTGTGTTGACGAGGCTTTCCATCACCCAGCGGGCGAGGTTGGTAGGCACTGCAAAGCCAACGCCTTGATTGCCACCGCTGCGGCTCAGGATGGCCGTGTTCATGCCGATCAGGCGGCCTTCCACGTCCACCAGCGCACCACCGGAGTTGCCGGGATTGATGGCAGCATCCGTCTGGATGAAGTCCTCATAGTCGAGGCCCAGTGTAGCGCGGCCCTTGGCACTGATGATGCCGGTCGTCACCGTCTGGCCGATGCCAAACGGATGCCCCACGGCCAGCACCATGTCGCCGACTTCGATCTTGTCGCTGTCAGCAAAAGCCATGGCAGGCAGGTCCTTAGCTTCCACCTTGACCACGGCCACGTCCGTCTTCGGATCGCGACCGATCACCTTGCCGCTGAACTCGCGTCCATCGTTCAGGCCGACTTTGATCGTGCTGGCATTTTCCACCACGTGGTTGTTGGTGAGGATGTAGCCGTCCTTGGTCACGATGATGCCGGAGCCGACGCCCTGTTCCTTGGGCGCATGGCGCTGCTGACCGCGGCCATGCTGCTGGAATTCCTCAGGCATCTGGAAGCCCGGGCCAAAGAAGCGGCGCAGGTCAAAGCCTTCGGGCATTTGCATCTGGCTGACCCTGGCCTCGCTCGAGACCGAGATCTTCACCACGCTGGGAGCCACGGCTTTGACAATGGGCGAGAAGCTCGGGAAGCCCCGGGCTGCGGTGGACAGCGGTGCATCGCTGACCTGAATGCGAAGCGGCTCCGCCTTGGTGCCCGCCCCGTCTTTCGCCGACGTGAAGGCCACCAGCGAAGCACTCAGGACGCACACAGAGCCGAGCACGGCCGTGCGCTTCCAGATCGACGGGTGGGAGGATGAGTTTTTCATACGAGTATCAATGGGGTTCATGGGATTGTTGGGATGGATTGATTTCCACCGCAATGAAAGCACCCACGGCATGGCCTTTGTGTTACTGGAGCATTACAAGCGTGTAAGGTTTGCTTGTTTCCTAGGACTGACTTAAACCGCACCATGAAACACAAACCAAAGTTTCAACTCGCTGTATTCGCAGCACTCTTCTGCCTGGCCTCGTGTTCCACTCCTTGGCAAAAAAATGCTCTTCCCCATAGGGAGCCGCACAAAAGCGACGAATCAGATGTCACGCTCACTTTTCAGCGACTGGAGGGCGAGGACAACGGTCATGCCGTTATCCTATTTGCCAACCATTCCAAGCATGATGTTGTCTGGTATGGATATGGCTACGGAGGCGGCCCCACCTACTTTTTGCAAAAGCGTGGACTGCGCAACTGGCAGGCCCTGTCTCAGGGGGGCTGGTGTGGAACCGGAGCAGGTGACCATTGTCTGGCCGCCGGTCAATCCCTTGAATTCAACGTGCGTCTCTTCTCCTACGGCAAGGGACAGTTCCAAGTTGGGGTCAATTACCATCTCCCGTCGCGAGATCAAACTTTGACCACGTGGAGTCCGCCATTCAAGAGACGCTAATCTGACAGACACAGCACACCAGAAGTGCTCCGCCCCCCTCACGCCAGAATATCACTCACCACCCGCGCCTGCGGATTCTCCACGAGCACCTGTTCCGTGCCGTTGCGGCGGTAGCTGAGCTGCTTGGCATCCAGGCCGAAGAGGTGGAGGAGGGTGGCGTGGTAGTCGTAGTGATTGACGACGTCCTTCACGGCGTGGTGGCCGAAGTCGTCGGTGGCGCCGTGGATGTGGCCGGACTTGAAGCCGCCGCCGGCCACCCACATGCTGAAGCCGTAGGTGTTGTGGTCGCGACCCACCGTGGTGCGGTCCTTGGAGCCGGAGCGGTTTTGAATGACGGGCAGGCGGCCCATCTCCCCGCCCCAGTGGACGATGGTGGTGTCGAGCAGACCGCGCTGCTTCAAGTCGATGACGAGTGCAGCGGCTCCTTGATCCACATACTGGCACGCGGCAGGGAGCGCAGTGCGGATGTTTTGATGATTGTCCCAGGTCTGGTTCCCGGTGAAGAGGGAGACGCAGCGCACGCCGCGCTCGACGAGACGACGGGCGATGAGGCAGCGGGTGCCGAACTCGGCGCCGGCGGGATTGTCGATGCCGTAGAGCTTCTTGGTGGCGGCGCTTTCCTGATCGATGTCGAGCGCTTCCTTGGCCGCTGTCTGCATGCGAGCGGCGAGTTCAAAGCTCTGAATCCGGGCTTCGAGATCGGCCTCGCCGGGACGGGCTTCGAGGTGCTCTTTGTTGAGGCGCTGCACGAAATTGAGGTAGCGGGCCTGCGCATCGCCTTTGAGGCTGAGTGGCGCATCGAGATTCGGGATGCGCGGTTCTTTGGGACGAATCACGGTTCCCTGATACAGCGAAGGCAGCCAGCCGTTGCTCCAGTTGTCCACACCGAGCACGGGCAACCCGCGCGGATCAGTGAGGGCCACATACGCAGGCAGGTCCTGATTTTCGGAGCCGAGTCCATACGTGAGCCAGCTCCCCAGCGTGGGGCGGCCGCCGGTCACCTGGCCATTGAGCAGGGCGTAGATCGACTGGCCGTGATTGTTCACGCCCGTGTGCATGGAGCGGATGAGCGTGACGTCATCGACGATGTTGGAGAAGTGCGGCAGCAACTCGCTGACATCCATGCCGGACTGACCGTACTGCTTGAACTTCCACGGGCTGCCCATGCACTCGCGGCTGGCGCCGGCGGCGTCGTCGTACTTCACTTCGCCGGGGAAATCCTTGCCGTCGTACTTGGTGAGTTCGGGCTTGGGATCAAACAGATCCATGTGGCTCGGCCCGCCCTGCATGAACATGGAGATCATGGCCTTGGCCTGCCCAAAGCCGTGCGGCATCTTGGGCTTCAGATCGAAATGGCGCGGCCCGATCTGCTCCGGGCTGGCGAGCAGGTTTTGGTCCCTCAGCAGCGTGGCCAAAGCGATACCGCCGATGCCGTAGGCGGAGCGGTGAAGAATGGAGCGGCGTGAGAGCATGCCTTACCTACGTGGCGAGAGGGGCGAATCTTCCTCTTCCTCATACTCCTCCTCTTCCT
>JAPLUN010000627.1:0-1561 GCA_026397715.1 Verrucomicrobiota bacterium | reverse complement strand
GGAGGAAGATTGCTGCAGCGCTGCCTTATTTGGGCCCCTTCACCACACTCCTCACCGTCCCCTGTGCCAGCCGCGTCAGGATCTCATCCCCCGGCTTCACCTCAGCAGCATCCTTGAGTACTTTCCCCTCCGCATTCGTGGCGAAGGAAAAGCCACGGGCGAGCACCGCCTGCGGGCCGATGTGTTTGAGCAGTTCCGCACGTGATTGCAGCCTGTCCGCCAAACGGTCCAGCCGATGCTGAAGCCCCTGCTGCAGGCGTCGCGCGCTCGTCTCCGCACGGTGCACGGCTTCGGTGAGTTGCACGCGAGGATGATGCGCGGCGAGAATATGCTGCTTCTGCGTGAGGTCATCGGTCCAGGATTGCAACCTCTCGCGCAAGGTGTCACGCAGGCGGGATTCGTGGTCATCAATGCTCTGCTCCGCCTGCTGCAGCAAACGATCCGGCGCATGCAGCAGCGGGCCTTTGGCGGTGAGCTCGATCACGTGTTGATGATGTTCCAGCAGCGTGCCCACGCGGGCTTTCAGCGTGCGGGCGACGCTGTCGAAATGCCGCTGCAGCTCGGTGCTGTCCGGCGCGAGGAGTTCCGCCGCCGCGCTGGGCGTGGGCGCACGCAGATCGGCCACAAAGTCAGCGATGGTAAAATCAATTTCATGCCCAACGGCGGAGATGACGGGGATGGGACAGTCGGCGATGGCGCGGGCGAGCACCTCTTCATTGAAGGCCCACAAATCTTCCAAGCTGCCGCCACCACGACCTACCACGATGGTGTCCGGCACCGGCAGGCCGAAGTTTTCAGCATCGCCCAGGACTTTGAGCGCCCGCACGATCTCCAGCTCGGCCCCCTGCCCTTGCACTCGCACGGGAAAAACGAGCACGCGCACCCAAGGCGCACGCCGGGTGAGGATGTTCAGCATGTCCTGAATGGCCGCGCCCGTTGGTGAAGTGACCAGCGCGACGATGCGCGGAAAGCGCGGGATGGCGCGCTTGCCCTCGGCATCAAACAGCCCCTCAGCATGCAGCTTGCGCTTTAGCGCTTCGAACCGCTCCTGCAGCGAGCCTTTGCCCTTTGCCTGCACTTGTTTGACGACCATCTGGTACTGCCCACGAGGCTCGTACACGCTGATCTCCCCATGCACCTGCATGAGCGCCCCATCGTGAATGCGCACGCTGCTGCGCGCGGCGGCACCGCGAAACATCACGCAGCTAAGCTGCGCTGCGGCGTCCTTCAGCGTGAAGTACTGATGTCCGGAGGATTGCAGGCGGTGATTGCTGATCTCCCCCTCCACCCACACGCTGCCGATGCGGCTTTGCAACACGTCGCGGATTTCGCGCGTGAGCTGGGTCACAGAGAGGACATCAGGGTCTTCGGGCATGGGCAGCGTCCATTGACCGAAAAGCGGGCAAAGTCCAGCCGCAGCTCAGAACACCAGATGCCAGAGCCAGCCGATCATCCCGGAGGCCACCGACCACCAGCAGCGCGCCACTTCCATGAAACCCAGTCCTGGCGCGGGTGAGGAGGCGAGAAACAGCGCGATCAGCAGGAAGGCATTGATGAGGAA
>JAPLUN010000063.1 GCA_026397715.1 Verrucomicrobiota bacterium | reverse complement strand
CACGATGCGCTGGGGAATGTGAGGCAGCAGCTGGAGACGTGGCCGGGGGATTTTAATCGCAACGCGGGTGTGCGCAGCACGAGCATGACGTATGATGCGGACAACCGGCTGGCGAGTGAGACGGTGGTGGAACCGAACGCTGTGGCGACGATGACGACCTATGCGTATGACGCGGCGAACAACCGGTTGCAAAAGACGGTGGAGGGAGGCAGTGATCCCGGCGTGTGGCACTACACCTACAACGCGGCCAACCAGCTCACGAGCTGGGTGCAGCAGGACCCGAGCGAAGGCACCGAACTCAGGAGCGCCGTGCTCAATTACGACGCCGCAGGCAATCGCATCTCTCAGCAGGTGAGCATCACGGGCGGGGCCACCGGCAACGGGATCAATCTGCCGCCTGCGGCAGGTGGCACGACCAGCTATGCGTGGGATGCGCAGGATCGCCTGAGCAGTGTGACACTGCCGGATGGGCAGACGCACGCCTATGACTATGATTACCGCACTCGGCGCATCGGCACGCACAAAATGGTGTCCGCCGTGCGGCAGGCGATGACGGCCATCGTGTTCGCCGGGGGGCTGAGCCTCGCGGAATTTGACACCACCACCGACACCCTGCCTGCGAGACCCACCGTGGAATACATGCGCGGCCCAGACATGGGCGGCGGCGTGGGCGGCATGCTGTACTCCATGCGTGCCAGCGGTACCAAGTACTCCCTGAGCAACGGCCGCGGGGACATCGTCGCGCAGGCGGACAGCAGCGCCAACCTCACCTGGACGGCGAGCTACGAGGCCTATGGCCGCCGCACGACGGAAACGGGCGTCAACCAGGACAAACAACGCGGCAACAGCAAGGACGAAGATCCGACGGGGCTGCTCAATGAAGGGTTCCGGTATCGGGATCTGGAGACGGGTGTGTGGCTCTCAAGAGACCCGGCGGGGTTTGTGGATGGCCCCAATGTCTATGCTTATGTGAAGCAGAATCCGTGGACGAGCTTCGACCCCCATGGGTTGGCTGAAAGCTCAACATCAGGAAATGGCAAACCTCAGGAAGACGGGAAGCGTGCGCATCAAGAGTTTCAGGATCATAGAGGCGGGAAAGAAACCCAAGTTGTCACATCAAGCGCAAAGAAAGTTCGGACTGATGCATTGGTGGTTAGTTCTAACGAAGTAAGACCCAATGAACTCAAACCAGCTTCTCGCTTGAAAGACGCTTCGAAGCTTAAATCGGCATTGAACCAACTTGCAGGACAAGTGGATGGGGTGTCCCGAGATGCCATGTCTAAGGGGAAAAAGGTTGTTGGAGAATTGTGGGCTTGGTCAAAGAAGAATGGAAAATTTGTATTTACAAAAGTCGGTGAGCTGACAAAAGCTCATGCGGGGAAAATAGGCGCACTAGGCATGCTAATGTCAGCGACTGAAGCAGAGGCGAAGTATAACGAAGGAGCTTCGGAGATTTTAAACGACCCTGAAATGGCAAGCATGCCACAAGCACGGTCCGCATTGGCTAAAATTTACGGCGCAACCAATGTGGTTGCCGGTGGAGGCATAACGGAGTTCAATGGGTTCCAAGAATGCTTTGATAGAGCAATGCAAGGGGATGTGAAGGGAGCGCTATTTGGGTGGACTGAGCACGTTGATAACGGCCATCAATTAATTTCACGCAGTATTCCAGCGTATAGTCCTCCAGCGAATAGCAGATAATTACTTTAAGCCATGAGCAATGATACGAAGCGGGAAATAAAAGTGGGTGACTTGTTTATGATGGATGCCCCGATTGATGCTTCCTGGTCATTAGATCATGAAGAAAGCATGCTGTTAGTTCAATCGGCCAAATGCTGTTTTTTGGTGAGGTTTTACCTTTTAGCAATAGATCATGATCGAGACCGAATGTCGGAATGCCGAATGGTCCTTGAGGAGTATATTCGGAAAACGGTTGGACCTCCTTATCAAAGCAACGTTAGAATGATTGATGGCGGGAATTGGTTGGGATGCCAGTCTGTGACGAACATGGAAAATGGACGTTTTCTTGTGAATCGCTGCATTAGCAGTGGGCAGAGCGATTTGCTTTTAAGAATAGAGTTTGATTCAGAAAAAGAACTCAACTCGGATCTTGTTCAAATGTTGGAGAGCGTGAAGATCATCCCAAAATGAAAAATGAACCCACGGGGAGGCGGGGGCGTGGTGCAAAAATGGTAATCCCTCTTTCGCTTCTTCCTGCTCTTTGACCGCCGGACGCGGGCATGGAGGGTCTTCGAGCCATCCACCGCGTTGCGGTGGAGCCAGATCAACCCGCCTGTGAGAACGTCAGAAAACACCTCTCCGGCTTATCTAGGCGAGCGAGAGCGGCGATGAACTTGTTATACAAAAAAGATGCCAGGCATTTAGTAGATTGACTACACCCGCTTTTGCACATCTTTACCCCATGAATCCCGCTCAAACCTCTGATCCCCAGTCGCTCCCGCTTGAGGAACAGCTTGTTGGTGTGAATGCGAAAACGGGGCTCTATCCCGGCGCGCGCTAATGGTCGGGAGGCAGGTTTCGCATTCTGGGCAAGGGGCCGCTGGAGTCGTATTGTTACCATGTGATGTCGCGGACGTGTGGTGGGGAGGTGTTCTTTGATGATGTGGAGAAAGAGGCGCTGCGGCGTGTGATCTGGCGCATGGCGGAGTTTTCCGGCATCAAGGTGCTGACCTACTGCCTCATGGGTAATCATTTCCATTTGCTGGCCGAGGTGCCGCATCGGGAGACGTGGTTGCAGAGGTTTGAGGGTTCAGATGGTGAGGCAAAGCTGCTGGAGCACCTGAGCATTCTCTACAGCCGCAGCTACGTAGGTCTGCTGCGCGATGAGCTGACGGATCTGCGTGCGCGCGGCATGGCGGTGCTGGCGGAGCAGAGGCTGGCTGCGCTGAAGAAGCGCTTCTGCGATCTGTCGTTGTTCGTGAAGGAGGTGAAGGAACGCTTCAGCCGGTGGTTCAACAAGCGGCGCGGGCGCCGGGGGACGCTGTGGATGGATCGATTTAAGAGCGTGCTGGTGGAGGGGCAGGGGGAGGCGCTGCGCACGATGGCTGCGTACATTGATCTGAATCCGGTGCGTGCGGGACTGGTCAAAGATCAGAAGGACTACCGCTTGTGCGGGTATGCGGAGGCGCTGGGTGGCAGCCGGAGAGCGCAGCGTGGACTGTGCAAGGCGCAGGGGAAGCCGGTGGATGGATGGAGGAGCGCGGGAGCG
>JAPLUN010000685.1 GCA_026397715.1 Verrucomicrobiota bacterium | reverse complement strand
TCGGCGATGCGTTCGGCCGCCGGGAGTTGGAAAAACGCGTGCCCTTCGATGGCGATGTCCATTTTCATGCCGACACGCTCGCGAATTTCACGCAGGGGTTTCATGCCTTCTTCGACATCGGCCCAAGAGATGTGCAGACCGCCGTTGCGATGTGCCGCGCGATCAAAGGGCCACAGCTTCATCGCGGTGATGCCTTCGGCGAGCAATTCTTCAGCGAGGTCACCGGCGGCAAAATGAGAGGCCCAGTTGTCTTGCAACGGACCTTTGCTGCCGATGTCGCCATAGCCCGGCCAGCCCGGATGACGTGGAGCTTCCGTGGCACCTGCCACCGCGCCGTAACTCGGGCCGCCGCTCGTATTATAAACGGGAATCGCATCACGCACCGGCCCGCCGAGCAGGCGATACACCGGTTGGTTGCAGGCCTGCCCAAGAATGTCCCACAGCGCGAGATCAATGGCCGACAGCGCGCGCATTTCCGCGCCCGGATGGCCAAACGGCGTGCAGCGCTCATAGATGAAACGCCAGTGCGCTTCGATCGCCAGCGCATCGGCTCCGAGCAGGCGCTCCGCCATCCAATCGTGAATCAACGCGGCGATGGCATGCGGTGTGTAATACGTTTCGCCGCAGCCGATGAACCCGTCCTCCGTGTGGATGCGGACCAGCAGCAGATTCGGCATGATGCCGGACGGAATGGCGGTTTCGATGGCGGTGATGCGTGACATGAGGTGGATCAGTGGGTGAAAATCTGGCGGAACATGGCGAATGAAATGAAGCCGTAAAACAAGGCGCACAAGACGAGCGCGATCTTGCGCCACAGGGGCGGGCGCAGTTCACGGGGCAGCAGCGTGGTGTTGAGGCGCAGGATTTGCAGCGCGGAGAAGGCCGTGATGGGTGCGGCGGTGGCACCGAGAATCATGAGAAGCAGTTTGGCATCGCCAAGGAATGCGCCGAAGCACGCGACCAACGTGAAGCCGAGCAAAAGCAGGCCGTAGAGCCGCCCGACCGGCATCTTCTTCGGCACCGCACCGCCCGCCCATGCCATGTCTGCCACCACGCGGGCCAGCACATCCACATTCGTCAGCGTCGTCGAAAACAGAATCCAAAAGCCGTTCATGAGGCCGAGAATCCAGAAGCCCTCCCATAGCTTGCGCATTTCCGCCGCTTGAAACACGCCCGCCGCAACGCCGGTGACCTGCATGCCGGGCTGAAACAGTGACGAGGCCAGGTTCACCATCAAAAACATGCCCACGATGCATCCCAGCATCCACAGGCCGGATTGATCAATGATCGCGTAACGCCACCAGTCGCGCCAGCGCTTCAAATTTTCCACGGTGATGGGAAACACGCTGCCGACGGGGGCCAGTGTCTGCTCCGTGCTCCACACGCCGCCCATGTTGCCCGCCTTGGAAGCCATGCCGAAGCCCTTGTCACGAAACCAGTTGGCGATGGCAAGATTGCCAATGCCGCCGCTGCCTGCGAGCGCTGCAAACACTGCCAGCATGACGAAATCGACCTTCTCAGGAATCACTCCGAAGGAGAAGAAGCCTGTCAGCGTGCTAGTCCAGTCCTTGAGCGGCACAAAGGTGAAGTTCACCCACAGCAGGAAGCCGAAGATGAAGATGATCATCATCCACGACAGCCGCTCCAGCAGTCGCTCGACCTTTTTGCCTGATGCGAGCACCACGGCCGAGATCACTACGAGCGCCACCGTGATCCACGTCACCATCGACGCATCGCCATTCGTCGGCGCACGTCCTTGCAGCATTGCAAACGTCACGCCCGCGCATCCCGCCGCCGCCGCAGGCATGCCGAGCTGCGCAAAGCCTGCGAGCGCATAAAACACGCCCCATATCCGCGATCCCGGCCGCATCCGCATGAATCCCGTGAGCACCGGCTCGCCCGTGTAGAGCGTGTAGCGCACCGCTTCGAGATTCAGCATTGCGCCAACTGAAAGGCAGCGGCGCGGGAAGGTCGTCGGTCTTCCAAGGAGGAAGACAGCCGTGATTCGGGTTGGGTGGCTTCATGTCAGGATGTGGGCTGGCCGGCTTGAACGCTTTGAATCAGCCCGCGCATGTAGCCGTACGCGAACAAACGGCCCAGCATGGTGTAGCCGGGCTCGCCCTCTTCTTCGCCGTCGAGCTGCGGCACATGATCTGGACGCATGGGACCGGTGAAGCCGATGTCGTGATAGGCGCGCATGGCGGCAACCATGTCGGTGGGGCCGTTGTCATGAAACGTCTCGGCAAAACACTCCGCATTGCCACGCACGTCGCGAAAATGAACGTAGCGAATGTGCGGGCCGAGCCGGCGGATGGCGGCGGGAATATCGGCACCCATCTCCGCAAAGGTGCCCTGGCAGAAACAGATCGCATTGTGCCGGCTTGGTGCGAGGCGCATGAGCCGCTCGAAGTTTTCGACGCTGTTCATGATGCGCGCCTTGCCGGCGAATTCGGCCAGTGGCGGGTCATCGGGATGCATGACCATCGTCACGCCGTGTTTTTCTGCCGCGGGGAGCAACTCGGCGAGCATGTGCTCCAAGTTCTCCCACAGGGCTTCTGCCGTGATGGTTTCGCTGCCAGCCTGAATCGCCGCCGAGTTCAAAGACATGGCATGCTGTGCTTCTTTGAGATCAAAGGCCGTCACCAGCGCTCCGCCACGCTCCGTGGCATTCAGCTTGGTTCGCACCCAGTCGGTGCCAGCCATGAAATTGTAGCAGAGCAGCGGGATTTCCGCCTCGCTCATGTGTTCAAGCAGCCGTTTCATCGCGGTCATGTCACTGCCATCGTCCTTTCCAAGCTTGAGCTTCTCGATGGGAAGATAGCCTTCGATGATGCCCACCTTCATGCCGTGGCGCTCGATTTGCGCTTGGGTTTGCAGCAGCGGCTCCAATTCCGGCCCTGGATATCGCACCGTGATCTCTTCGACGCCGCACTGGGCCGCGAGGGCCAAATGGTGATCGTTGAGCGGTGTGAGGACAGAGGCGAGGCGCATGAAAGATGGGTGCGGAGTGAACAAACAACGTGGGCGCTCCCGTAGTTTGTGCATGTCGCTCCGCGCTTTTTCCCTCGCCGTTCTGTTTACCAGTGCCGTCCTTGCCGCGCCGCCGGGAGCCACGCCGCTGTCGCCTCCAGCTCCGCCGAAATCGGTGGCTCCTCATGTGCCTGCGAATTGGAAAGCTGGAACGGCTACTGTCGCGGTGACGCCGCAGAAGATGCTCTGGATGGCGGGATACGCGGGGCGCAAAAAGCCTGCGGAAGGCAAGGTTCAGGATCTGTTCGCCAAGGCGCTGGCTCTGGAAGACGAGCAGGGAAACAAGCTGGTGTTTGTCACGCTGGATCTCATCGGCGTGCCGCAGCTTCTACGTCAAGCCGTGGCACAGCGTGCGGAGAAGGAGTTTGGGCTGCCGCCTGCCCATCTCGTGATGAACGCCTCGCATACGCACAGCGGTCCTTCACTTCGCACGACTCCCTTGACCGATGCAGACAAGGACAACCCCAAGGCCAAGGACTTGTGGGAATACACGCAAAAGCTGCAAAACGACCTCGTCGGCCTGATTGGCAAAGCGCTCAAGGAAATGCAGCCCGCACGTCTGACCTGGAACAAGGCGCGCTGCGGTTTCGCCATGAATCGCCGTCGTGACTACACGCTGCCGCCCGACCACCCGAACGCGAATAAAGCGCCCAATCCGGACGGTCCGGTGGATCATGAGGTGCCTGCCCTGCGCATCGAAGCGCCCGATGGCACGCTGCGTGCCACCATGTTCGGCTACGCCTGCCACAACACCAGCCTCGGCTTCTACAACTGGTGCGGTGACTACGCAGGCTTCGCTCAGGAATACCTCCAGGAGCACCGCCCCGGCTTCACCGCTCTGTTCTTAATGGGCTGCGGCGCTGATCAGAATCCCTACCCTCGTCGCAGCGATGTTGTTCCCGGCGTCACGGATCTGGAGCTTTCCATGCAGCATGGTCGTTCGCTTTCGAACGCCGTTGAAATGGCTCTCGTCGTCAATCCGCGTCCTGTTCAGGGTCCCATCCGTGCTGCCTATGAAGAGATCAAACTCACCTACGCCAAGCCAGGCCGCGCAGACCACGACTACCCGGTGCAGGTCATCAAGATCGGCAACGACATCACCTTCATCACCCTCGGCAGCGAAGTCGTGGTGGATTACTCCCTGCGCTTCAAACGTGAATTTGCCGGTGCCGCCGGTGTCTGGGTCGCCGGTTACTCAAATGACTATACCGGCTATGTCCCCAGTCTCCGCGTCCTCAAAGAAGGCGGCTACGAAGCCGCAGCCGGTTGGGCGGAAAGCGTGGAAGATCGCATCGCCAGCAAGGTCCACGAACTGCATCAAAAACTCTCCAAATAATCGAGGGCCCTGGCTCACGCATCGGCCGCCATCATTCGTTTGATCTCATTCTCGCTCGAGCGCCGGCGTCTGCTGCGCCAGATCAACAAAGCAGTCGTGATGGCGATCAGCAGGCCGCCAATCGTCGCCATCATGGGAGTGAAGCCGGGCGGGCCAAAATCCATCGGTTCCAGCCTCAGATTCCGCAGCCACACCTTCCCGCCGTTGGGCAGCACCACATTCATCTCGATCTGCTTCACCGGTTCGGACGCTCCCATCATGTTCATCGGCAGCATAAACTCACGCCACGCACTCGTCCCCGTGAGCTTGCCCATTGGGCCGTAGTCGGCCAGTGACCGGGAGAAGGCCTTGCCAGCACCAATGCTTGTCCACGTTTCAAGAAAGCCCGTGCCGCCTACCATTTCATATTTAACTTCTCCCATCAATGTGTACGAGTTCGTGCCGACATTCGGCTGTGCGTCTACAAAGACCGGAATGACCGCCTTGTCGGAGGCCATGACCTCAATCACACCGTTTGCATTGTCATAGCTTACATATTTGGACACCGTCAGCCCCGGCGTGTCCGCTTTCCAGGGTCGATTCGGAAAGGCCGGTGCGGCTGCGTTCAAATACGTGGTCATCAAAGCGAGGATCAAAAGATACGGCTTCATAGTCTTCGGTTGGTTTAGGATTTCTGTGTTTTGCGGTAGCTGGACAGCAGTGTTTTCAGGGTCGCGGTGTCGATCTTCCCGTCCGCGGCCAGCGCACGCATGTGGCGCTCGTGCGCATCTCCGGCATTGGCATCATCATAGACGTGTACTTTCTGGATCAACCGGTCCAGTCGCAGGCGCACCGTCGGGTAGCTGACCTTGTAGCCCTCGGCCAGTTCCTTGAGGGAGCCGGATGCCAGCAGGAAGCGCTTCAAAAAATTAATATCCTCTTCCTCCAGCGAATCGAGCCAGCGGCGGTTGGACGAGGAATCTTCCATATAGTTAAACAGAAATGAACATTATGTTTAATAATATACAAGTAAACTTTCGATAAATTGAAGTGCCGCCCACCACACCCTAAAGCCAAGGATTTTGCGCAAATGCGTCCCCAAGCAGCGTATCGCCTCCATGCGCCTGCTCATTCCCGTCTTACTGCTACTCTCGCTCCAAGCTCTCACGGCCCAGGAAACGCCCCTCTCGCTCACCCTGCAATCTCGTGCCTCCGCTGGTAAAACGACGCAGGTTAAGGAGTCCTGGCTGCCCTCCCGCACTGCCATCATCGTCTGTGACATGTGGGACCTGCACCACTGCAAAAACGCCGTGACCCGTGAGGTCGAGATGGCGCCGCGCATGAATGAAGTGCTCGAAAAGGCCCGCAAGGATGGCGTGCTCATCATCCATGCACCCAGCAGCTGCATGAAGCCCTACGAAGGCAGGCCTGCACGTGAGCGTGCGAAGTCCGCGCCAACCGCTGCGCGCCTGCCGGACAAGATCGCCGAGTGGTGCAAACAAATCCCGGCCGAGGAGATGGCTGTGTATCCGCTGGATCAAACCGATGGAGGTGAAGACGATGATCCTGTGGAGCATGCCGCCTGGGCCAAGGAACTTGCTGCAAAGGGGCTCAATCCAAAGGCACCGTGGACGAAACAGATCGATGTGCTGCGCATTGACCAGGACAAGGATGCCATCAGCGACAGCGGTGTGGAGATCTGGAACCTTCTCGAAGCACGGAACATCGACAACGTCATCCTCATGGGCGTCCACCTCAACATGTGCGTCTCGGGCCGCCCCTTTGGCCTGCGCCAGATGGCGAAGAACGGCAAGCACGTTGTCCTCATGCGCGACCTGACGGATACCATGTACAATCCCGCACGCTGGCCCTTTGTGAACCATAGCCGTGGCACGGAGCTGTTTGTTGCTCATGTGGAAAAGCGCATTTGCCCCACGATCACATCGGATCAGATCATCGGTCGCAAGCCTTTCGAATTCAGCGATGCCACGGCGGGCAAGAAACGCCTGCAGATCATTCTGCTTGGCGACAGCACTACCGAGGCCAGCATCCCGAAGAAACTCGCTCCTGACGAGCCGCAGATTGAGGATACGCTGCGCATCAAACTGGCTGCCGAGGCTGATCTTCCTCCGTGCGATGTCTACAACGAAGGTGTGAGTGGTGAATTCATCCGCCGGCTGCTCGACACCCGCTACGAAAAGGCGGTGAAAACCAAACCGCAGGCCGATTACATCTTCATTCGCTACGGCATCAACGACGTTGCCCGACGCGAGAATTTCAAAGAGAACTTCCCCAAGGACTTCCGTGAGCTGCTCGCTCGTCTGCATAAGGACCACCCAAACGCCATGCTCATTCCCATGACGGTCATTCCTTACACGCTTGAGAGTTTGCATGCGGACATCAATGACGTCGTCACGAAGATCGCTGCTGAAGAAAAGCTTACGCTCTTTGACATCGCTCCACGGTACCTTGCGGAATTGAAGAAGGGTCCCGACATGCTGAACTACCGCCGCTATCCACTGGCGAAGATCCCGGAGAACCTGCGAGGCTTCGCTACGCCTTATATTCAGCCTGGCGCGGATCCGACCGTGGTCGTACTCGACAACCACCTCGACGGCATCTTTGGCCACCTGCCCGGTTGGGCGGGTGATCGTCATCCGAACCTCGCGGGTTACAACGTGATTGCCGATGAGACGGCCAAGTGGCTGGCACCGGTGATTCGGGCCAGGCAGTCCGGGAAGAAGTGAGGTGTGTGCAGCCGCTATTTTTCGCGCGTTTGGAAAGTGCGGCTGTGTTTCTGTGAAGGCACCTCAACGCTGTAGCTTTTCCCATCGGCACTGACGGTGCAGTGAATGTGCTCTGCGGCGCAGCCTTCGGCCAGATCTCCATGGTTGGCGATCATGGTCTTGTCCGCTGTGTTCTCATGATCGTCGCGGACGTTCTCATGCACCTGATACATGGCCTGGATCGTCGGGGTCGATTTGAGGGCGTCCATGGCGGACTTGCTGGTGCCCTTGCGGGGGCCGTTGTTCATGACCGAAACTGTGGGCTGGAGGCTGTGAATGAGCATGGGGTTGTTGCTCACATCCAGGCCGTGATGGTTTACTTGATATAGATCGACGGTGCCGACGAGATTGAATGGAGAGACGAGTTTTTCTTCGACATTCCATGACAGATCGCCGCCATCAAAGAAGCGGAAGTTGCCGAATTGCAGCAGCATCACCACGCTGTTGGCGTTGTCAGTTGGGTCGGCTGCTTTGGGTGGAACTGAACCCTTGAGCGGGTTTTCGGGCTGGTCGGGATAGGGCGGGATGAACTGCTGATTTGCGCCCAGGCAGCGGAGCGTGAGCTTTGGGCTGCCTTCCGCTTGCTTGAGTGGCACGACGGCACCTGCCGACAGTGTGACGCGCTTTTCCACCTTGGCATCGCGATACGGGCGGCTTGTCAGCGTCCAGCGCATGTCCTGGGCCTTGCCGTCTGGACTGCCATCGGGGATGCCTTTGTCGTAGAGTGTGCCGACCGGCATCAGTTCCGCCAGTTCAGCCAGACCGCCGAAGTGATCGGCATGAAAGTGCGTGATGATGACGTGATCAATGCGCGTGAGCTTCGCCTGTTCCGTTGCGACTTTCTTGATGCGCTGCGGATCGCGTCCACCGGGATTGCCGGTGTCGATGAGCACCGACTCACCCGCTGGCGTCACGAGCAGGGTCGAGCCGCCGCCTTCGGAGTCGATCCAGTAGATGTCGAGCGTTTTGTCACGCGCGGAAAGAGTGAGGGTACAGGCAAGCAGGGCGGCGAGGATGGATTTCATGATGGGTGAAGCGCCTTCTTCACGCTCGAAAAAGGCGCATTCTCTCATCGCAGATGAATCTACCTCCCGGGTGGGTTCACTTCCTTCACCGTTGCGCCGTGGGTGTCGCTGAGGATCAGGATGGCGATTTTTTCGACATTGCTCAGCTCGGCAGGCTTGAGCATCTGGTAGTCGAGGCCGTTGGCGGGTGGGGCTTCATAGGGCGTCGGTTGTGGTGATGCATTTTCGGGGCCGTTGAGGCTGGCGTAGTCAAAGCGGCCGCGCAGGTCAGTGTAGCCGTCCTTGAAGAAGCGCACGGTGCCGTTGTTCAGGCGTGCGTACACTTTGACGTAGGCCTTGGGCAGCGGTTTGTCGGTGGTGGAGTCGCGAGTTTCGAGGCGGCCGTAGTTTTCGGAGAGTGTGAGCTTCAAGGTGTTGGCATGGTAGGCCTGGGTCTTGCGCAGTCCTGCTCCGAGGACTTCGACGAGCACGTTCGCCTTGGCGAATTCGGCGGGCAGCGCCAGATCGAGCGTGGTTTGATCCTTCGGCAACGCTTGTGTGGATGTTTTGTTCGGCTTGATGATGCTGAAGCGTCCGGCATCCTGACTTACAAAGGGATTGCTGCTGAAGCTGAACTCGGGGTCCATGAGGTAGTAGTTCAGCGTGACTTCTCCGAGGTTTTTCCAGGTGAGGGCGATGGTCTTGTTTTCGACTTTGAAGTCAAAGCCGGGCTCGGTGGCGGCGAGTTCGGCCTGCTGTTTTTCGCGATCGGGCTTGTCGCCTTTTTCGGTCTTTGCGGTCTTGCCTTCGATTTCTTCAAGCTGAGTGGCCACATCTGCAAAGAGCAGCTTCCAGCGTGGCACGGGATGATCGGCATACTTTGCGGCGAGGCCGCGTGCGGCGGCGAGATCGCCTTCATAGAAGGCGGCGTAGCACTGGAAGTAGTCGTGCTGGATCTTGGTGGGAAGCTTGGCGGCGTCGATGGACTTGAAGCGTGCCAGAGCCTCTTCCACGCGGTCTTGCAGGAAGAGGAAGTAGGCTACACTCAGGTTGTCCATGGCATCGAGCTGCGGCTTGTGAGCGAGGATGTCGAGGAACTTGGTGTACTGCTCCAGCACTGCTGGATTGGCGATGCGCCACTCGTTGCCGACGCGGTGGGCGCGCTGATTGACGAGCGGGGAGTATTCGAGCTGCTCGTAGCTGCGGCGTTCGATGGGGTCGAGGGTAAGGAGCTTGCTGATGAAATACGGACCGCATTGATCTGCGAAGCCATAAAGCTTCAGCCATTCCCGCAAAGCGATGGGATCATTGTGGAGAAAAGCATAGCTGTAGATGTCGGCATCATAGAAGTGATGCTGGCGCATAAAATCGATGAGCTTCTTGTAGAAGTCTCCACTCTGACGGCAACGCCAGGCGATGCGCTCCATGTCGAGGCTTTCGAGATTGTTTTGCTCAAGGAAGGTGAAGACTTCCGCATCACTGCCGTATTGCGAGACATAGTCCCACGAAGCTTTGTCTACCTCGGTGAGTTTCGGCACGACATTGAACTCAAACGGTTTTGCGCCTGCCGTGCTGGTGCTGGTGGCGACGTTGACAGGGAAGTGCGCGAACTTGAGGCCTGCCTTGGCGGGCACGAGAGGGAAGTAGAAGTGATACTCGAACGTCTGCGTGGTGTAAGGCTCCAGCCGAATCTGGCGAGAGTCGGTGGCCTTGCTGCCGAGCACAGGCAATGCGCCCTGCGGGATCTGCAGCAGAACCACGGCCTTCACCGGGCTGCTGGTGGGATTGGTGACGACGATGTTTGCGCCATACGTCGCACCGGCGAGGAATTCGGTGGTGACGTATTTTTCGAACTTCTCATTCCCCTCCATGCGGTAGCGGTCGCTCTGGCGGAAGAAGCTTTGGGAGACGAGGAGCTGGCCTTGTGCGTTGTTTTCGACAACGGCGGGCTTGATCTCTTTGTGATACACGATGCAGGGGCCGCCTGCGGTGAAAGTGAACTTTCCATTGTCAGCCTTAGTGCTGTGCTTGGGAGCCTCAAAGGGAAGGTCAAGCACGGCGAGCGCGAGCATCATCTCGGTGAAATTGCGGCTGGCCTCGGCGACGTTGGAAGAGACAAAGCCGCCCTTGGACCCAGCGGCCACCCAGGCAGCATAATCGCGCCAGAAGGCGTTCACGGTGACGAGGTCGGCGGTCTGGTCTGTGATGTGCAGCTTGTAGTAGTTGTTCTCCGCCCATTCTTTGGTGGGACCTAGGGCGCGGAAGAAGATGCGAACCTGCTGCTGCGAATCTTTGACAGATCCAGCGTCGAAATAGAGGAGTGTTCCCGCATTGATGGTGGTTGCGCCTGTGTAGGTGTTGGCACCGCTCAATGCCCAGCCACCTGCTCCTGATTTACGCAGCGCTTCTTGTCGTTCTTGGCCGAGGGCAGCCATTTCCTTGGGCATGTCGAGAGCGGCGTTTTTCATCGCAGGTAGCCGTTGGAGTTCGACGGCGGTCAGGGAGCGGTCGTTTCTGCGGTTTCCAGGCTTGGCTTCGCTGCTATTGCCGAGATTTCCAGATCCCATTGCTGGTGACGGCGCGGCAAAAGCATCTGCAGGAGCTGCCGCCGCTGCTGGCATCGGCGACATCGGTGGTGGGGGTGGAGCTGCAAGTGCAGCTTGTGTTTTTGCTTTTTCCAGGTCCCCGCTGGCCGCCGCGTCTGAAAATTCCATCGCCCGACCGCGCAGTGACGTTTCAAAGAGGTAATCTTGCTGTTCAGGATTCGGTGGAATCATCTCCCATAGCTCGCGGACATGACGTGCGGCATTCGGAGCTTCGTTTTTAATGCGCTGAGCGAGCAGGATGCGCTCGACGATGTTGAGGCGGGCGTAGGCCCAGGGTTCCAGATATGGGGCGAGATCGAGGTCGAGGAGGTACTCATCCATGAAGGTCTTGTCCTTCTTGTTGGCGAGATAGGGTTTCGCCACGGCATCGAAGAAAGGCTTGTCTTTGCGGAAGAGGAAGAAGTTCAGTTCATGGCAGGCGAACTCACCGTATTTGGCGCGCTTCTCATCTTCATTGAGCTTGGGCCAGTTCAGCAGCCAAGCGAATTCGGCCAGATGGCCGTCATGGCTGAGCGTGGTGAACAGCGAGTGGATGCCACCGATTGTGTCGTAGGTTTCGAGTTCGCTGGTGAGGATGTCGGCGAGGGTGAGGGCCTTGCCGGTTTCGAGCACAGTGATTTCTTTTTTCTGCGTGAAGGGTGTCTTGGGATCAAGATTTCGTGCGAGGCGTTGATCGGCGAACTTGGTGGGAGCCTCTGGCAGCGTGAGCGTGCGCCAGGAGGCGTTTTGCAGGTCTTCGGCGTAAATCTGGACGTGCTGGCGGTCGCCGAGGGCTTTGCGTTCGATGCGGACGACGCCGTCTTTGTCGGGCACAAGATTATAGATGACCGGTGAGGATGAATCGAGGAAGTCGAGATTGGTGCCGCCTTGCGGCCCGCTTTGGGCTTTCATTTTCTTCGCTGCCATTTTATCGGCATCGTTGGCAACGCCAGCGGCACCTCCGCGAGTCATGGCAGCGGACTGGCCTCCGAGCTGAGCGAGTTCGTCGAGGTCGGTGCTGCGGATCTCCCAAGGATTCAGCAGCAGGCCGGGGCGGGTGAGCATGTTGCCAGGGAAGAGCTTGGCGTAGCGGCGTTCGAGGATGTAGCGGTACTCATCGCCGATCTCACGGCCAGCGGAGTAGAGATTTGGGTTTCTAGCGGGAGTGCCAGAGGCGGCGCCGAATCGAGTGAAACCAGCGAGGCCGCCGAAGATGCCGCTGCCGGGATCGAAGCGCGATGCAGCAAAATGAACGCGTGCGAAGGGACTGCTGTTGGAGAGTTTGACGGTGATGAATTCCTGGCCGTTTTCGATGCTGAGGATGTGCAGCGGTGTGTTGCCTTTGAGTTCAAGCTGGCGGTGCTTGCCAAGCACCCAGCCGCCGAGGGTTTCGCCTTGAGTGACCTTGAGTGTGATCAGCGGCTGGTCGGGGATTTTCAGTGAGTAATCGCCTGGTGTGAGACCGCTGATGGTGAGGAAACCGTTTTCCGTTTTGAGGAGTGCTGCAAGGTCTGCGGTGAAGGTGCCGGATGTCTGAGCAAGGAGTGAGGCCGGAAGACTGCCGGTATCATGAATGGGGACGCGAATGGTTTCGCCTTCCTTGGCGTGAATGGTGGTGGAGAGCGTGTCCTCAGCATCGAGCTGCGGCCAGAGTGTCTGACGGCCATTGGGGATTTTGGCGGCGACGGATTCGATGCTGGTGAGTTTGCCGAGGTTCACGCGGCCTCGGGCATCGGTGCGCATCGGGATGACCTGGGGACGATTGAAGTCTTGGTGCTTGAACGTGAAAATGACCTGTTGATCGGCGATGGGTTCGCCGTTTTTGCCGAGGAGTTCGAAGACACGCTGGCCATCAAAGGTGCTGAGGTGGCCGTCGTTGACGGCTTCCGTTTTATCGATGCCGTTGAGCGTCCAGGTGTGGCTGGCGGTGAGGTCTTTTTTCGTCCCTCCGGCGCTGACAACATCCACCTTGGCAGTGAAGGCCACGGTGAGTGAGGCGAGGCGTTCGGGGACGGTGAGCGTGTGCGTGAGGTCGCTGCCGGCGCTGAGCTTGAGGTCTTTGACTTCGCGAGTGGTGGAGATGCCATCCAGCGTGGTGCTGGTGATGGTGAGCTTCGGTTCGGTGAGGAATTCCGGGGCGAGGTGCACCTCTCCAATCATCAATGCAGTGCGCACTGCCAGGGTGGCTTCGCGGCGGGCTAGAAGCTGCTCGCGTTCGATGTGGAACTGGGCATCGAGGCGGTAGTCCTCAGCATGATGGGTGAAGGATGTGAGGGTGGCGAAGCTGCCCCCGGCATCCCCAATGACAAGATTCTTCGTGCCGGGTTGATTCGTGAACGGAATGACGATGCGTCCGATTTTTTCATCGCGCGTCAGTTTGCGGCCTTCAAACCACGCCACGGCATCGTTCACGGGCTGGTGCTTTTCATCGAGGACGAGGATGAGATCGCCGCTGGGGCCGGTTTGCTGCAGAACGTGGAACTGACCGGTGCGAATGAGGGCGCGGCTGCTGCGGCCGCCGCCGATGAACTCGATGATCCATGCGCCGCGTTTGCCTTTGAGCTCGGGGAATTTGAAAGTCTGCCGCGTGCGTGCGAACGGGCCGCCCTCGAAAGCGTGGGTCTGCTCGCTGTTGGCCACGAGGCCGTCGAGATTGAGATCGGTATTGAGCTGGCGCTGCTGGGTCTGAAAGAAATTGAGCGTGTTCAGCTCAAAGATCTTCACGATGAGCTTTGGTGTGTTTTTGACGGTGACGTCGAACTGGATGTCATCGCCGGGTGAGAACTGGGGTGTATTCGTGGCGGGAAACTCGATGTCGACACGGTCCTTGAGCTGCTGGAATTGGGTGGGTGTGATCAGCGAGGCCCAATGCTCCGGGGAGCCGATGCGGTGGGTGATAAGCGCCTCTGCCAGGACAGGGGTGAGCCATTCTTCGGCTATGTACGTGGTCCATTGCGCGAGGACGTCGTTGGGATCGGAATCGGGCTTCACCTCGGCAGCAAAGAGGTGGAGGAAGTACTCGCGGACGAGCGGCTCGTCCGTGCTGAGGGGCAGGGAAAGCAGCAATGGCTCGCTGAGGTCGGCGTTGAGGTCTGAGAGTTCGCCGGGGATGACGTCTTTGATGTAGGTGTAGTTGATGTAGTCCTGCTGGCGCGGGAGCTTGAGGTATTCAATGAAGCGGGCGCGGTCATACACGCCGTGCTTGCGGTCATGGTCCAGGCGGAGGTAGAGGATGCGGGCCTTGAGGGTGTTTTGGGAGGGCGGCAGGTTTTGTGCGAAGGCCCACACGCGGTCGAGCCAGGCGGCGCGCTCAGCGTCGTCGTATTCCAGGTTCACATCCGCACTGGGGGCCAGCTTGCGCAGGCGGGCGTAAACAAAAGCCTGCTGGCTGAGCCACTGAGGGAAGGTTTGCAGCAGTGAATCCAGCTGCTCCGGCAGCAGGGCGCGATGAATGGGCAAAGAGCCGAAGGTGCGTGATTTGTCCGCCTGAAGGTCGGCAATGATGGCCTGCACGAGATTGGGCACATCGGGGCGTTCGAGCTTGCTGAGCACGCTGCGGCGTTGAAAAGCCGAGAGCTGTACCTGATCACGAATGAGGGAGGCGAGAGCGTCCTGAGAGAGTGTTTCAAATCCGCCATCATGTTTCAGTGTATCGAGGAGGAAGATTTCACGGCTGATTTTGGTGGGATCAAGCTGCGTGGGGAGGTTTGGCTTTTGATCACGAACCTCCTGCTGGTGGTCGTGACGAATGCCCAGGCGCTCGATGAGATATTTCAGCGTGGCCTGGGGATCGCGTTCATAATCCAGGATGGCCTCTCGATTGAGGATGATGCGGCGTGCTTCGTTTTCGTCAGGGACGCGTTCACGCCACTGATTGAGGATTTGATTGAGTCTGGCGCTGTCGCGGACGTTTTGGTAATGGAGAGCGTGGAAGAAATAGTATTCCTCCGAGCCGGGAACGAGCTCGCCGAGGGCTTTTTCGCGGTCGGCAGCGAGGGCGAAGCGCTCGATGAAGCCGATTTCATTTTCGGCAAGGGCCGTGAGAGGCAGCAAGAGGGCGAGGACGAGCGATTTCATGGCTGGAAAGCGGATTGGGGTGAATGATGCGGCGAGCATCACGGCTGAAGCGAGCTTTTATTGTAAAGACTCTGTCAAAGGGGGAGCGGGGAGGGGGCGGGCAGGCAAAAAACCGTTTGAAACCCCGGGGGTGGGAACTACTATCAATGCCCCTTACTTTCCCTGACCCCCATGGCTGACGCTGCAAACAAATACGCCCAAAACGCTTCCGGAGCTTACTACGTTGATGACCAGTGCATTGACTGCGACCTCTGCCGCGAAACGGCTCCTGCAAACTTCAAGCGTGACGACGATGGCGGTCATTCGTTCCTCTACAAGCAGCCTGAATCGGATGAGGAGCGCGCACTTTGTGAAGAAGCTCTTACCGGCTGCCCGGTGGAAGCGATCGGTCGCGACGGCGAATAAGCCTTTGGGGCGTTCGTTTAAAAGCACACCGCCATGCCTGACGGTGTTGGCGTTTTAGGGCAGGCTGAGCCAGCGCTGTGTCACGACTTTGTCCAGAATCACGCACTGGTTTGACTGGGCGTCTGGAGGAAAGGATATCAGCATGGTGTAACCTTTGAAGCCTGTAGGCCCGGTGCTGGCGAGGTCTCTCTCCATCCACTGCGCCAGCGGGGTGCCACGTTCACAATAAGCGTACACCGAATTGTCGCCGCTCTCTGACAGCAGCTTGATGCACAGGTATTTTTTAGAGTCGGAGAACTCGTAATTGTAGTACTCAAACAAGCGCACATATGACCGCATCAGCACTGGCTTGGTGGGGCGTTTGGTGCGCAACTCCTGGAAAGACATCTCGCCATATCCGGTGAGGCTTTCCCAGTCGACCAGGAATTTCCCCTGCGGACCCCGCAGCATGGCGATTTCCAACGAGCCCGTGGGCCGGTTGCTGGCATAGCTCAGGTAAAGAATTTCAGTGCCATTGATCTGATAACGCGCCTTGCTGACCAACGCGCCTGGCGAGGGATCTGAGGCGCCCTGCACTTCATAGTAATCCTTCATCAAAGTGGCGACCCGCTCAGAATGGGCCACCAGCGGAACGCGATCCTTCCAAGACTCCGTTTTCCAATACTGGTCCAGCAACTGCAATGCCTGAACCACTTCATCACTGGACTCCAGCAGAGGCAGCTCCTTGATGCTGGATTCCGCAGGATGCAGTGAAGCATTCTGACTGGGGGAGTATGCCAGAGTGGAGGTGGCTGAAGGAACTGTGGGTTTGATTGGGGGGGCGGTCTCACTGCTGGTCGTGAGTTTGGGCAGCACCGAAGTAGTGGGGGGGGCGGTATGGGCCGGCTCAAAGGAGATCCCCAGCTTTTCCAGATCCTGGGCTTTCTTCTCGGCGCTTTGGGCCTTTTCGATCAGGCTGTTGCGATTGGCGACATTGAAGAAATAGAATTTCCATCCTACGTAAAGTGTCAGCGACAGGATGACGCACAGGGTGATGCAAACACCCATGAAGGCGCGGTGAGAACCGGTGGAGCCAGAGGTCATTGATTAAATAACAATTCAGAAGGAGCTTGGGCAATCATGGCGGGGAAGTGTCACGGGCTCAAGCACTTGGTTGATGCATCTCAGTCCCCGCCTAACAGTTCCGGCCCATGAATTACCCCGAAAAAGCCCGCCGCGTGATCCAGCTCGAAATCGACGAGCTGCAGCGGTTGCATGCGCGCATTGACGAATCGTTCGCCCGGGCCATCGAACTTCTGCTCTCGGGGGTCCGCCAGCGGGGCAAACTGATCGTCTGTGGCGTGGGAAAAAGCGGCAACATCGGCCGCAAGCTTGCAGCCACGCTCAACAGCACCGGGGCCACCACCGTGCTGCTCAATGTCGGGGATGCGCTGCATGGCGATCTCGGGGTGATCGATCCGGGTGATCTGGCGATCATGCTCAGCTACAGCGGTGAAACGACCGAACTGCTGGACCTGCTGCCGCATTTGAAGCGCTTTGACATCCCGATCATCGCCATCACCGGCGGCATGCAGTCCACGCTGGCCAGGAATGCGGACGTGGTGCTCGATGTGCACGTCACGCAGGAAGCCTGCCCGCTGAATCTGGCCCCGACCTCCAGCACCACGACGATGCTGGTCTTGTGTGATGCGCTGGCCATGGCTTTGCTGGAAGCGCGGGGCTTTCAATCCGAGGACTTCGCGAAACTGCACCCCGGCGGCTCGCTGGGCCGCGCCCTGCTCACGCGCGTGAGCGATGTCATGCGCAGCGGAGAGCAACTCGCGGTCATCCAGCCGGAAACGACCGTGCGCGAGGCCCTCCAGGCGATGACCCGCGCGCGCAGCGGTGCCGCCATTGTGACGCATCCGGACGGCACTCTCGCCGGCGTCTTCACGCATGGGGACTTTGTCCGTGCTTTTCAGAAGAACAACGCCATCGCGGACAAGCCGGTGAATGAGTACATGACGCCGCGCCCGGTGAGCATTCAGGCCATCAAACTCGCTGCCGAGGTTCTCGCTACGCTCGAGAAAAACCGCATCGACGACATCGTGGTGGTCGATGAATCGGGCAAACCCGTGGGCATGGTCGATACGCAGGATCTGACCCGGCTGCGGCTTTTGTGAGGCTTGCTCAGAAGTCCGTCACTTCACGGTAATGCCGCACGCGGTAGCCACGCTTTCGAAAGAGCTCGATCAGGCCGGTGTCTGAGGTGAAATGCCCAGTGCCCACCAGTACCATCACCTTCTCACCACGTTTGAGCATCTGCTCCAGCCGGTCCATCCAGGAGAGATTGCGGGCGGTGAGGAAAAGATTCATGAGGTCGGGGTACTTCTCCGCCTCGCGAAAGAGCATCTCTTTCAGATCATCCAGCTGGCCGTATTTCCAGGCCTTGATCATTTTTTCGAACTCCTCTTTCACGGAGCTGATCTCTCCCAGCGTCTGCTCCAGGAGCTCACGCTGCTGCTTTTCACTGAGGGCGGCAAAGAGCTGGAGTTGAAACTCCACCGTCTCCAGTCCTTCGGCAGGCTTGCCGTCCTTCTTCGCCCGCTCCTCAAAGAAAGAGTCTACACCCTGGTCCGACTTGGCGCCCAGAGCCGCATATTCAGTGGAGGTGATCATGAGGGCCACGAACCACGGACGGAAGCGGTTCAATGAGGAATCCTTCAAGCCGTGTTTGGAGGCCCATGTTTTCACGGCCTCCCAAGTTTCCTTGTTCACATTCGCCTCGAGCGACTTGTCTGCTGGATACTGGCCGAGCTGCGACATCCGGCTCGTCAGTTCTGATCCTGAAGCCGCTCCCGGAGGCAGTTCCAGGACGAGCTTATTTGAATACATGTACGCTGCCTCATAGGCCGGGGCCAAGGGGTAGTCTTTCTCGCGTAAAATGTGAATGGTGCCGCACAGGAACAGGCGGCCTCCGTTTGGCCCGTCCACCACCCACACGCTGCCATCACCACCGCCGTCGGCGACAAACGCCGCAGCATCCGGCTTCGCGGCAGGCTTCGCATCTTCACGTTTGCATGCCACGACGCAGACGCAGAGTGCGAGGGCAAGGAGGAAGCGGGGGATCGGCATTGAAACGACTCAAACACTCGGCGGGAGCGGGATGCAACCGGGATGTGAGACATCGCTCAAGCCAGCACCGGCTTGACCACGCTGCCATGCACATCCGTCAGGCGGAACTGGCGGCCCTGGAAGCGGAAGGTGAAGCGTTCGTGGTCGATGCCGAGAAGGTGCATCAGGGTGGCCTGGAAATCGTGCACATGGACACCGTCTTTCGCGACGTTGAAGCCGAATTCATCGCTCTCGCCGTAGGTCATGCCGGGCTTCACGCCGCCACCGGCCATCCAGACGGTGAACACGTAGGGGTGGTGGTCGCGGCCCCACTGCTTGGTGTCCTCGATCTTACCCTGGAGGAAGGGCGTGCGGCCAAATTCGCCACCCCAGATGACCAGGGTGTCTTCCAGCAGGCCGCGTTGCTTGAGGTCCTTCACCAGTGCGGCACTCGGTGCATCGGTGTCGGTGCATTGAATCTTGAGCTGCGTGTTCAGATTCCGGTGCTGGTCCCAGCCTGCGTGCATCAGCTGAACAAAGCGCACGCCGCGCTCGGCGAGACGACGCGCCATGAGGCAGTTGTAGGCGTAGCTGCCCTGCCGCATCACGTCCGGGCCGTACATGTCGAGGATGTGCTTGGGCTCGTCGGAGAAGTCCGTCAGCTCCGGCACGCTCGTCTGCATCTTGCAGGCCATCTCGTACTGCGCGATGCGCGTGGCGATCTCAGGATCGCCAAACTCACGAAGCTTCATCTCGTTGAATCCAGCAATGCCATCCAGAATGGTGCGCTTCACCTCACGGCTCATGCCGTCTGCATTGCTCAGATACAAAACGGGATCGCCACTGCCGCGAAATTTCACACCCTGATACTTCGATGGGAGGAAGCCGCTGCCCCAGTAGAAGTCATAGAAGATCTGGCCGCAGCTCGCCTCCTTGTCGCGCGAGGTCATCACCACAAAGGCAGGCATGTCCTCCGCATCACTGCCGAGGCCGTAGCTCAGCCATGAGCCAATCGCCGGTCGGCCAGCCTGTTCGCTGCCGGTCATGAAAAACGTGATGGCCGGCGCATGATTCACCTGCGTGGTGTGCAGGGATTTGATGAAGCAAAGCTCGTCCGCCATCGCCGCCGTGTGCGGCAGGAAGTCGCTCACCGTTGCGCCGCTGCGGCCATGGCGTGAAAAGTTCGAGATCTCACCAAGCACCGGCCTCGCCGTCTGGCCGCCCGTCATGGTGCTGAAGCGTTTGCCTGCTGCGATGCTGTCCGGAATTTGAGTGCCGTGCATCTTCTTGAGCATCGGTTTGTAATCAAACAGGTCCACATGCGAGGGCGCGCCGTTTTGCAGCAGATAGATCACCCGTTTTGCCTTCGGCGCGAAATGCGGCAGCGCCGGTGCCAAGGCATCCGGCTGCTGCGCTGCAAAACCTTCTCGTGTCAGCAGTCCGCCCAGCGCCGCACCACCAATTCCCATGGCCGTTTTCCCAAAGAGGGAACGGCGGGTCAGGTGGAGGCGATTGGCGTCGAGAGGATGCATGGCTGGGCAGGGGAGGTATCGGCCTCAATGCTGCGGCTCTTTCAGGTAGGCGTCCAACACGCGGGCCAGTTGACCGCCCACAGTCATGTAGTTCTCCGCTGTACTGTTGGGTGTGTTCCAAGCTGTTTCCAGCGTGATGGAAATCGTGCCTTCACCGCCATGCGCGCGGGCCCAGCCACTGCTCATGCGGCCGCGTTCCTCCTCCGTCTTCACATACGTGGCATAGCGGTACTTTGGCTCCACCTTCAACGGTCCAGTGAGGTGCGCTGCTGCCAGATCCATCCAGCGCTGGTAGTTTTCACGTTGGACCCCGGTCATGCGCTCAAAGCCGAACGGGCCGAAGAAATACGGCGCACGATCCGTGGGGCCGGGATTGTGCAGGTCCAGAAACACATTCAGCCCGTGAGTGGCCTGGATCTCGGAGATGCGCTTTTGTGCTGCGGTCACTTCGGGGTGATACGGTGCGTCCGACCAGTCGCGGTTGTGATCCTGCGGCAGCGACTCCTTGCCGCCTGCGCCGAGGGTCACATTGTCCACGTCCATGATGGGAATGAAATGCACGCAGCAGCGCTTGCGAAAATCTTGAGCCTCCGCGCTCGCGAGCCATTCCACGAAGCCGCGCCCCACCCACGCGCCGCCTGCCTCCCAGGCGTGCTGGCGCGCATTCACCCATACCTGACGTGGCGCGTTGGGCTTGCCGATGCGAATGCCGTTCACCGCCCGGCCATCGCGCGTTTTGGCGAGTTCAAAGCGCTCCGCTTCCTCTCCCAGCTTCGCTTTCACCCCGGCCAGCACACTCTCTGCCGTTGCTGGCGTAAACGGCGGGCCCCAGGCCAGCCAGAGGCTGGGACCTCCCGCCTGCATTTGGTACACCGTCACCTTGTCTGCGGTGCGCTCCGCTTTGATGGTCTGCTGCCAGGTTTTGCCATCATGACTCAGCACCGCCTGGTCCGGCTGGCACCAGGAAGAGGCCAGCACGGTGTCAGCACGAAAAGGCCGCGTCTGCCCCTGCACTTCCAGCGTGATCTTCTGTCCTGGAGTAGTGCCGTCCAGCCGCAGGAACCACCAGCAGGGCCAGCCACGCCCTTCATGAAGCGCGGGCATGATGCGCAGCTTTGCCGCCGCCTGATCAAGCGTCAGCACCTCCGCATTGCCGCCTTCAAAGTCTGTGACCACCCGCAGCTCTGCATTGGCGATGGCAGTGCCGAGGATCAGGAGTGAAAGAGATTTAATCATGTAGGCAAACAACGGTGCCAGTGGCTCGACCTGCGCATCAAACTTTTGGAGACGTTTATTCTTCACACCTCAAAGAGGTCGCCAGCCAATTGCTTTGAGACTTGTCAGGGAGGGCTGGCCTCGGCTTAAATGACTTAATGAAACATCTTCTCCTCCTGCTCATTGCTCCCGCTTGCTTGTGCGCAGCCGATCCCCTTGAACTCAAGCTCTGGCCCGACGGCGCACCCGGCCAGATGCTGCCGCACTCCAAGGGCACGGAGGACTTTATCCGCACCAAGGCCGGCAAAAGCACCATCACCGACATTCACGATCCCACGATCACCGTGTATCGTCCGGAGAAACCCAATGGCACCAGCGTCATTGTCGCTCCCGGCGGCGGCTTTGTCTTCCTCTCCGCCATTCACGAAGGCAGCCAGGTTTGCGAATGGCTCAACACCCTCGGTGTCACCGGCGTCCTGCTCAAATACCGCACGCCGACGCGCGATGAAACCGCGCCGCATGAAAAGCCGGTGGCCGATGCTGCCCGGGCGATCACGATTGTTCGCGAACATGCCAAGGAATGGAATCTCGATCCGAAGCGTGTTGGTCTGCTGGGTTTCAGTGCGGGAGGAAACTTGCTCGCCCACATCGCCTGTGACCGCGCCACGAAGACCGAGCTGCCGGATTTTGGCATCATGATCTACGGCGGTGGTTTCGTGGATTTTAAAGATCCCACCAAACTCAAGGAAGGCTTTACCGTACCAAAGGACGCTCCGCCCATGTTCCTCGCCTGTGCTCATGATGATGGCCATAACCCCACTGCCGCCACCGTGCTATACCTCGAGCATAAAAAACTCGGCATCCCGTGCGAAGTTCATCTCTTCACCAAAGGCGGTCATGGCTTCGGCATGCGCGACAACAAGCAGCCCATCAATGCCTGGCCGGAGAGGTGTGCGGAGTGGATGGGGTCCATGGGTTTCTCTCCGAGCGTGAGCAAGCCTGACAAAAAAGTCTCACAGGCTGACCAAGAAATACAATTGTTGCTGGCCGGTCGGGCGAACAGCATGGAGGAAAAGCAGCTGGCGCAGCTGGAAAAGCAGCTCAACGAAGCGAGACGTTTAGGTTACATGGCTGACGTCGCCCGGATTCAAAAGAAGCATGATGAACTCGTCAAAATGATCGAGAGTGGCGATCATTCGATGGCACAGGCAGACGTGACCGAAGAAATCACCAGGCTGAAAAGAGAGGAGCTCGAACGCGAGGCCCAGCGCGAACTGCAGCGCAGGGAAGAGGCCGCTCGCAAATAACCTTGATCCTTGCAAGACGCCGGGATCATCGGCTTAATGCATCCCATGAAACCGCTTTTGCTCTCTTTGCTGGTCGGGTCATCTCTTGCTGCTGCCGATGTCTCTTCGGTGGTGAAAAAGGAACTGCCATCACTCGTGACGCTCTACAAAGAGCTGCACACGAATCCAGAGCTGTCGCTGCATGAGACCGAAACGGCTGCGCGCATCGCCAAAGAACTGCGTGAGGCTGGACTCGAAGTCACCGAGAACGTCGGCGGTCATGGTGTTGTGGGAGTTTTAAAGAACGGGGAAGGTCCAGTGATTCTGGTGCGCACGGATCTCGATGCGCTGCCGGTGAAGGAGCAGACGGAGGCTCCCTATGCGAGCACGAAGGTGGTGAAGGACGATCTCGGGCGTGAGGTCAATGTGATGCATGCCTGCGGCCATGATGTGCACATGGCCAGCTTTGTGGGAACGGCGCGGGCCTTGGTGCAACTGCGGGATCAGTGGAATGGAACGATTGTCATGATCGGTCAGCCGGCAGAGGAGCGGGTGTTGGGTGCACGGTTCATGCTGCGCGCGGGACTCTTCTCGAAATTTCCCAAGCCTGACAAAGCCATCGCACTGCATTGCTCCTCTGACATGGCGCATGGCACGGTTGGTATTGTGGAAGGTTTTGCGTTGGCGAATGTGGACTCCGTGGAAATCGTGGTGAAGGGCGTGGGCGGGCATGGCTCGATGCCGCACCTCTGCAAAGACCCCATCGTGCTCTCGTCACAGATCGTGCTGGCCTTGCAGACCATCGTCAGCCGTGAGGTGAGACCTGGAGATCCGGCGGTGATCACGGTGGGCAGCATTCATGGGGGCACGAAGAGCAACATCATCTCCGACGAAGTGCGCCTGCAACTTACGTTGCGCAGCTACAAAAAGGAAACGCGGCAGCACCTGATTGACTCCATCAAGCGCATCGTCAAAGCCCAGGCCGAGTCCGCCAGCATGCCCGCGGACAAGATGCCGGAGGTGCTCGTGTCAGATGACAGCGCCACGGCGCTCTACAACCAGCCGGAGCTGTGTCAGGAGGTGCGCGGGTTCATCGGGGCGGCCATCGGTGCAGACAATGTCCTCACGCGCGAGCCTGTCATGGGAGCGGAAGATTTCTCCGAATACGGCATGACGAAGGACAAGGTGCCGCTGTGCATGTTCTGGCTCGGCACGCAGCCGCCTGCAATGGTGGCCGCAGCCAAAGCCAAGGGCACCTCGCTACCATCGCTGCATTCGCCGTATTTCAAACCTGTTCCTGAGCCAAGCATCGAGACTGGCGTGACAGCGATGACCTCGGCGGTCATGGGCTTGATGAAGAAATAAGACGGGCCGCTTTTACTTGCGGCTGAGCTTGTAGAACAACCAGCCGCCCATGCCAAGGAAGATCACATTGGGCAGCCACATGATGAGGTGCGGCATCGCCGCCGGTTTGTCATTGAGCGTGTCTGCCAGAATGATGAAGACGATGTAAACCGTGGCGGTGATCAAGCTGAGGGCGAAGCCCGAAGAGGTCTCACGGCGTTGCGCGGTCACCCCCAGCGGAATGCCCACCAGTGCGAAAGTGAAGCAGGCCATCGAGAAGCTGTAGCGTTTGCTCAGTTCAGTGAGCGAGAGGGAGCGCGACACAGGTGTCAGTGCTTCGCCGGTGACCGTATCCTTCCAGGTGCGCACTTCCTCGGCCAGTGCGCTGGTGGTCTTCATGCTGGCATTCACCCGCACGGTGTCCTTCTGCATTTCTGAGAGCGGCAGTTTCAACCACTGCTTGTTCATGGCCAGTCCGCCGAGCTGGCCCTGCCCATCGACAGGCACGGTCTCTTCCGTCATGCCTTCGAGTTCCATCTGCAGATCGATCGATCCGGGAGTAGTGTGAAGGGTCGCTTTGTTGGCGTGGATGTAGGTGCTGGCCTCGGCGCCCTTAAGCATGACGATGTGCATGTCTGTGAGGGTCTTGTCATGACGCTTGCTGGTGTAAATGCGGTAGCCGGGCACGCGCTCCAGCACCTGGCCCTCCTGGAACAGGGTTTCAGGATTCTTCACAGCCACCTGATAAAACAGCCGCTTCATGCGATCCTTCGCCGCCGGTGCGAGGCTCACATTCACCCACAGGCAAATGCCGCTCAGCGCGATGGCCAGGACAAAGACAGGGGCGCAGATGCGCGGCATGGACATGCCGGTCATGCGTAAGGAGACCAGTTCGTTGTCGGCAGACAGACGGCCAAACACGAGCAGGATCCCGGTCAGGAACGCCCAGGGAATGGTGAAAATGAGCGAGAATGGAATGACCAGCATCACGAACTCCGCGATCACTGAAGTCGGCAGCTCTGTGTTGCCCAGGAGCTGGTCCAGCTTTTTGTACACATTGCCCAAAACCATCACGCCACTGAGCAGCGCCACGCCGATCAGCGTGGCTGATGCGACCTGGCGGCCAAGATAGCGGTCAAAAATGCGCGGGAACATGAGGTGGGTCAGGCTAGCGAGTCTTCACCGCCGGGCAATTTGAGATTGCCATAGGCTGCTTCAAACGACGGCCTTCTTCACCTTGCCGAAATCCGTGCCCAGGAAGCGCTTGGCGAGGTTTTCCGCCTGTTCGGAATGATCGGTGAGGTAGATGTCGAGCGTGGGTTTCGATTTGGTCGTCCGCAGCAGGCCGCCCTGTTCAAGGCTGGCTTTCACATGCGCCGCGCAGGTGCTGGCGGAGTCCACGAGGCGCACTTTCTGCCCCAGCATGCGCTTCAGCACTGGAATCAGCAGCGGATAGTGGGTGCAGCCCAGCACCAGGGTGTCGATGCCCTTGTCGAGCATCGGCTTCAAATACTCACGCAGCACTGACTTGAGCGCCGGATGATCGGTCCAGCCTTCCTCCACGAACGGCACCAAGAGAGGGGTGGCACGCGCCTCGATCATGATGTCTGGCCGCCGCATGGCGATCTCATGCTGATAGGCATGACTGCGGATCGTGCCCGCCGTGCCGATGATGCCCACGCGTTCGCAAGTGGCGTCGGCGAGAGTTGCCTCCACCCCGGGTCCGAGCACACCGATCACTGGAACACGAAATGTGGCCTGGAGCAGCGGCAGGGCATGCGCGGTGGCTGTGTTGCACGCCACTACCACGGCCTTCACTCCATGGGAGACGAGGAACTGGGTGTCCTCCATCGAGAAGCGCCGGATTGTATCCGGAGATTTGGAGCCATACGGTACACGCGCCGTGTCGCCGAGATAAACGATCGACTCATTAGGCAGCAGATCCCGCAGCGCCCGCACGACGGTCAGTCCGCCAACGCCGGAGTCAAAAACGCCTAGAGGGCTGCTGGCGGTGACGGGTGGGCTCATGGCTGGATTCAACTTTTCCGCGTGAGCTCCACAATGATGGCCTTCTGCGCATGCAGACGGTTTTCAGCCTGATCGAAGATCAAATCGGCGTGGGCTTCCATGACTTCCTCGGTGATTTCCTTGCCGCGGTAGGCGGGCAGGCAGTGCATGACGAGTGCGCCAGGGTTGGCGTGCTTCATGAGGGCGGAGTTGATCTGCCAGGGCTTGAGAGTCTCGATGCGGTCGGCGCTTTCGGCTTCCTTGCCCATGCTGACCCAGACGTCGGTGTAAACGACATCGCAGGCACCCACGGCTTCGGCAGGATCATCGACAATGCTCACGGTGTTGCCGGGCACACGATGCATGAAGCTTTCCTGCGGTTGAAACGCCTTGGGGGCTCCGATGACGAGTTCAAAGCCGAGATGCACGGAGGCCCAGATCCAGGAGCGGGCCATGTTGCAGTCGCCATCGCCCAAGAAGCAGATGCGTTTGCCCTTCCAGCCGCCGAGGCGTTCCTGAATCGTCTGCAAATCCGCGAGCACCTGGCAGGGGTGCTCGTCATCGGTCAGGGCGTTGATCGTGGGGATGCCGCTGTATTTGGCGAAATCCACCACATCCTGCTGGGCGAAGGTGCGGATGACCGCGCCATGAATCATGCGGCCCATCACCCGTGCGGTGTCCTTGATCGGTTCGCCGCGGCCAAGCTGAATGTCGGCGCTGGAAAGGAACATCACTGCGCCGCCCAGTTCGCGAATGCCTACTTCGAAGCTGACCCGCGTGCGTGTCGAAGACTTGCTAAAAATGAGCGCCCACTGCTGGCCGGTGAGCACCTGGGGTGATGCCTTGCGGTCCTTTTTCAGCACGCAGCCCAGATCGACGATTCTCTCGATTTGTTCCCGGGTCAGTTCTTCGATGGAAAGGAGGTGTTTCATATCATGGCGGGTTTTACGCGAGCTGATCGAGCACGCTCTTGAAGATGGCGAGCCCTTCGTCGGCATGGGCTGCGGTGATGTTCAGCGGTGAGAGCCAGCGCACGACATTGGGGCCGGCGGGGGTGACCATCATGCCGGCATCGAGCAATTGCTGAGCAAGGAAGATGGAGGGCAGCTTGCCGCCGGATTTCGTGGCGATGGCTTCGGCATTGAGTTCAAAGCCGATGAACAGGCCGAGCTGGCGCACTTCTTTGATCAGCACGTGATTCCAAGTGCACGCCGCGGCTGCGATGGCGGCTCCGCGAGCTTTGGCATTGTCGCAGAGATGCTCGTCCAAAATCGTGCGCAGTGTGGCGATGCCCACGGCGCAGGCGAGGGGGGAGCCGCCATAGGTGGTGCCGTGCGTGCCTGGGCCGAGTGTCTTGCTCAGATCGCGGCGGTCATTGACCCAGAACGAGCCCAGCGGGAAGCCGCTGCCAATGGCCTTGGCCCAGCTGATGCCATCGGGCTGAATTTCATCTCCTGGAATGATGCTGCGCCAGCCGGCCATCTCACCTGCACGGCCAAAGCCGCACTGCACTTCATCAAGCAGCAGGAGTAGATCTTTCTCCCGGCATAAGCGCTGGGCGGCGCGCAGAAACTCGGGACTGACGGCGTTCACGCCGCTCTCTCCCTGAATGGGTTCCACTAGAATGGCGACCGTCTTGTCGGTGATCGCAGCTTCGAGTGCCGCGATGTCATTGAATGGTGAATAGACGAATCCAGGCGGCAGCGGACCAAATCCTCCATGGATTTTCTCCTGCGCCGTGGCGGTCATGGCACCGAAAGTGCGGCCATGAAAGGAACCGGTGAAGGTGATGATCTCGTAGCGACCGCCGGTCTGCTGCCCGTATTTGCGCGCCAGCTTAAGCAGGCCTTCATTGGCCTCCGCGCCGCTGTTGCAGAAGAAGCACTTGCCGGCAATGCCGACGCATTCTTCGACGAGGATGCGCGCCAGTTCGGCCTGCTTGTCGATGCAGTACCAGTTTGAAACGTGGATGAGCGTGTTTGCCTGCTCCGTGAGCGCCTTCACCACGGTGGGTGGGCAGTGACCAAGCGGGCACACGGCCACTCCGCCGGCGAAGTCGAGATACTTTTTCCCGTCACGATCCCAGACGTACGGGCCTTCGCCACGCACCGGCCAAACGTTGTAACGACCGTAGTTCGGCAGGACAAACTCCTGCATCAGTTGATCACTCGTTCTCATCTCAGGATTACAAATGGATTTCGGTGCCGATCCCGCCGTCGGTGAAGATTTCGAGAATCAGCGCATGCGGCAGACGGCCGTCGATGAGATGCACCTTGCCCACGCCGCCACGCAGCGAATCGAGCGAAGAGTCCACCTTGGGAATCATGCCGCCGCTGATGATGCCGTCTGCTTTCAGCTTCGCGATGGAGGCCTCGTCGAGACTTGGGATCAGCGTGGTGTCGTCTTTTGGATCACGCATCACACCACGTACGTCACTGAGGAAGATGAGCTTTGTTGCTTTGAGGCGCTTGGCCAAGCCGCAGGCCGCGAGATCGGCGTTTACATTGAGCGTTTTGCCAGAGGCAAGCTCACGGGCAACGGGGGAAACCACGGGCACGAATTCACCGGCCACAGCGGCTTGGATCAGCCCGAGCTTGCAGTCGTTGACTTCGCCGACCCAGCCGAGATCGCCTTTCATCTTTTCGCCCAGAAAGACTTCCGTGCCGGGAATGCCGACGGCCTTGCCGCCAAAAGCATTGATCTTGGTCACGATCTCCGGGTTGATCACTCGGGCGAGTGTTTCCTCAACGATCTTGATCGTTTCGTCGTCGGTGACACGCATGCCGTTGATGAACTTGGCCTGCAGTCCGGACTCGGTCATGGCTTTCGAGATCGCCTTGCCGCCACCGTGCACGATGACGGGATTGATGCCCACGGCTTCGAGGAAGACGACGTCGCGAAGGAAGGAATCCACCTGCACGGGGTCTTCCATGGCACTGCCGCCGACCTTGATCAAAAACGTGCTGCCACGGAAGCTCTGCATGTAAGGCAGGGCTTCAAGAAGTACGGCGGATTTGGTGATTTGAGCGTCGAGTGGATTCATCGCGATGAAGGTGACTGCGTGAACCGATCAAGCGAAGCCTTTCTGGCGTTTCGCATGAATGGCGGCGGAGTATTCCGAGCTGTTGAAATCCACGTATTCTTCGGACAGGTCGCTGGTATAAACGGTGTAGCCGCTGGTGCCGAGATTGAGATCAATGGTCACGGTGAACTTGGGTTCTTTCACGACCTTCTCCATCTCGCCCACAGGTGTCTTCGTGGCCAGACCGCCTTTGCAAGCCTGCAGACCGCCGAAATAGATGTCGATGAGTTCTTCACGAATGCGCGCGCCGGAATAGCCGACGGCGTGGATGATGCGGCCCCAGTTCGGATCGCAGCCATGGAAGGAGCACTTCACGAGGAGTGATTTGGCCACCGTCTCGGCCACCTTGCGGGCATCGGCCAGCGTGCGGGCATTGCGGACGCGGATCTCGACGAACTTGGTCACGCGCTCGCCATCACAGACGATCATCTTGGCGAGCTCCAGCATCACCTTGTGGAGCGCGCAGCGGAAGAGCTCCGCCTCGGGGGAACCCTTTTTGATCGTAGGGACATCGGACTGGCCGTTGCTCATCACGATGACGGTGTCGTTCGTGCTGGTGTCACCGTCGATGGTGATGCAGTTGAAGCTCTTCTCCACGGCGTAGCGCATGGAGCGGTGCAGCTCATCCTTGCCGATCTTAACGTCGGTGGTGATGAAGCAGAGCATGGTGGCCATGTTCGGGCAGATCATCCCCGCGCCTTTGGCGATGCCGCCAATACGGAAGCTGCCTTTGCCGCAGGGCACATCGACTGCGAAGGACTTGGGCTGCGTGTCGCTCGTCATGATCGCGCGCATGGCGTCATCGGAACCATCGGACTTCAGCTTGGCCACCGCGTCGGGCACTTTGACAATGACACGCTCAATGGGCATCGGCATGCCGATGATGCCGGTGGAGCAGACGAGCACCTGACGCATTTTCACGCCGAGCTGTTCGGCCACAGCCTTGGTCATCGCCTTCGCATCCTGGATGCCCTGCACGCCGGTGCAGGCGTTGGCATTGCCGCTGTTGGCGATGATGGCGCGGGTATCGCTTTCCTTGATGTGCTGCTGGCAGACGCGCACACAGGCGGCGCGTACTTTGTTAGTCGTGAAGACCGCGTCCGTCGTCGTCGGGCCGTCGGAAACGATGAGCGCGAGATCCAGGCGGGTGGCTTCAGGATTCTTGATCCCGCAGGTCACGGCGCTGGCGCGGAACCCCTTTGCGGCGGTCACGCCGCCGTCGATGACTTTGAAAGAGACGCGGCATTCGCGTTCGTCGTGTGCTTTGGTCGCCATAAAATTAGACGTACAGCAGGCCTGCGGTGGCCTCAAAGCCGCAGATGAGGTTCATGTTTTGTACAGCCTGGCCAGAGGCGCCTTTGCCGATGTTATCTTCGGTGCTCATCAAAATGAGCTGCCCTGCGCGGGCGTCATAGGACCAGCCGATGTCCACGAAGTTGGTGCCGGTGACGTTTTTGGTGTCTGGAGACTGATTCACCCCCAGCAAACGCACGAAGGGTGCTGAATCGTAGGCCGAATGCAGCGCGGCGCTGATTTGATCAATCGTGACTCCCGGCTGCAGCTGTGCAAAGGTCGTGGTGCAGATGCCCGAATGCGTGGGCATGAGGTGCGGCACAAAGGAGAGCTTCACCTCACGACCGGCGGCGATGGCAAGCTCCTGCCCGATCTCGCTCAGGTGCCGGTGCAGCGGTACGCTGTAGCTGCGCACGCTGTTTTGTACTTCGCAGAAGAGGAGGGGGATGCTTTCTTTGCGTCCGGCACCACTGGCTCCGCTCATGCTGGCCACGGCCAGGGGAGACTCGGCCAGCAGGCCAGCCTTCAGCAGTGGAAGAAGAGGCAGCAGAATGCTGGTGGGGTAGCAGCCGGGGCAGGCGATGAGCCTTGCGGTCTTGATCTGCTCCGCGCGTATTTCCGGCAGGGCGTACACGGCTTCATCCAGCAGTTCAGGCGCAGGATGGGCGTGGCCGTAGAATTCCTCATACAGTGCCGGACTCCTCAGACGGAAGTCCGCGCTGAGGTCGATCACCTTGAGTCCCAGCTCCAGCAGCGGCTTCGCGTATTCGGCGGCCACCCCGTGCGGCACGGCCAGAAAGGCGATCTCTGCACCGGCGGCTTTCAAGGCGGCGGCGTCAGGCACAGTAAAGGTCAGCGAATCAGCCACGCCAACACTGCGGAAGCGTGGAAACTCCTTGGAGAGGGCTTTTCCAGCCAGAGAACGCGAGGTCACAGCCACCAGTTCTACGTTGGGGTGCCGCAGCAGCAGGCGCAGCAATTCTGCTCCAGAGTAACCACTGGCTCCTACGACGGCGACTTTGACGGGGGCGGACATAGCGCGGGGGGCGGAGTATGGGATGTCATGGGGGCCATGCAACCCTGAAAAAGAGCATTTCTTGCCGGTCCAGAGCACGCATCGTGCCGCTTGTCAGCGGGCTTCGCCTCGCGCACTGTCAGCACCCCCATGAGCGATCCCACGCCTGAACCCCCAGAGACCGAAAAACCCAAAGCCCCCGGCAGTCCGGAGGAGATCACGCGCAAGTTGGAGGATTTCATCAAAAACACCCTGGGCGGCCAGGTGCTTTTCACCCGCGTGGAAGGCCCCGGAGGACGCCCCATGCCCGAAGCCGAGGAGAAGCCCGTCGAGGAGGCCAAGCCCGACCATGGCCGGGTCTTCGAGTTCAACTACCGCCCTGCCGACATCAAGGCGCACCTTGACCGTTTTGTGATCCGCCAGGACGAGGCCAAAAAAGTGCTCGCCACGGCGGTGTGTGATCACTACCACCACGCGCAAATGCTGCGGGATGATCGCGCATCTGAGTCTGGCGGTGCCAGGCTGGAATTCTCCAAGCAGAACGTCATCATCATCGGCCCCACCGGCGTCGGGAAGACCTACCTCGTCAAACACATCGCCGATCTCATCGGTGTTCCCTTTGTGAAGGCGGATGCGACCAAGTTCAGCGAAACCGGCTACGTCGGTGCAGATGTGGATGATCTGGTGCGCGATCTCGTGGCCAAGGCCAATGGCGACATCGAGCTCGCGGAGCATGGCATTATCTATCTGGATGAAATCGACAAGCTCAGCAGCGGCCCCGAAAGACTCGGGCGAGATGTGAGCGGGCGCGGCGTGCAGACCACCCTGCTGAAACTGATGGAGGAAACCGAGGTGGCCCTTTATGCGCCGAACGACATCCGCAGCCAGATGCAGATGATGTTCGACACCCGCAAAGGCCGCACCGGCCGCGAGGTGGTGAACACGCGCAACATCCTTTTCATTGTCAGTGGTGCCTTCGGCGGTCTGGAAAAGATCATCGAGAAGCGCACGAATCGGAAATCCATCGGCTTCGTTTCCGCAGACACGAAAGACACCTCCGCAGAGTATTTGTTCCGTGAGGCGCGCACGAAGGACTTCATCGACTACGGCTTTGAGGCGGAATTCATCGGCCGCCTTCCCGTGCGTGTGGTGTGTGATCCGCTGAGCGCGGACGACATGTTCCAGATCATGAAAAACTCCGAAGGCAGCCTCATCCGTCAGTATGAGCGCGAGTTTGCCGCCTACGGGGTCAAGGCAGTTTTCAAGGACGATGCCTTGCGCGAAATTGCCAGCCGCGCAGAGGATGAAAAGACTGGAGCACGTGGTCTTGTCACCGCCTGGGAGCGCGTGCTGCGTGACTTCAAATTTGAAATGCCCAGCCTGGGGCTGCCAGAACTCCAAGTCGACGGCTCGCTCGTCAAAGAGCCGGAGCAAGTACTTGCCAAATATAGAGCCGAAGCCGTCAGCCAGTTCAGAGAACTTGGTGCCGCCCATGCCGGTGAAGTCAGGGCCTTTGCAGAGCGCTTTCAGCGTGAGCACGGCTTCCTGCTCGACTTTGACAGCGAAGCCATCGCAGCCATCGCCGCTCGCGCTCAGCGCGAAGGTCTGCATGTGGAGGCCATGTGCGCGAAGCTCTTCAAAGATTATCCCTTTGGCCTCAAACTCGTCACTCGCAGCACAGGCGCGACGAGCTTTGTCATCACTCCGGACGCGATCGCGAATCCTGACAAGTATGTCAGCGAGCTCGTCGTAAACGCCTGCCGCAGCCAGCCGGAGCCGGTTTCCAACAACATCATCGACATCACCCCTGACACTCCTGCCCATGAATCGTAATCATGTCGCCGCCATGTTCATTGGCGTGCTGGTCTGCATCCCCTTGCTGGCCTTGTATCACTTTGGTTATTTCAAATCCACGGCCGACTGGTTTGCAGTACTGTATGCGCGCGGTTTTATTTTGCCGGCCGGCGGATTGAAGCGCGTCGTTTTGCTGCAATACGGATACTACACATGCATGGCCTTCATCAGCGCCTGGGTGTGCATTGAGATGCCCTCACAATGGCGGCGTTTTGCTTTCCTCCTTGGCGGCACCTTCCTCACGATCACTTTTGCCTGCATCATGGCCATGAGCGGGGTTTTGTTTGAGCCCATATCGGGATCGCTGGCGCTGTGGTTCGCCGGCATTGCGGGTATTGCCGTGGGCGGTTCGGTCAATGCTTACCGCTGCCACGTGATGCGCGACTACTTCGTCGGCCGGCTTTCCACGCGTCTGTTTGAGGAGCTCGCGGATCAAAACAATCCGGCGAAAATGACGGAGCGCCGTGAAATCACCGTGCTGACCTGCCGCCTGCTGAATCATGGGGAGCTTTCCACGGGCATTGAGGCATCGCAGTTCGAGGAACTGGCCACGCATTTTCAGCGCAGCATTTCAGGGTTTCTCATCGAGCGCGGTGCCTATCTGGATGACTGCAATGCGCGGCAGGTGCGCGTCTTCTTTGGATTTCCGCTCACAGACGAGCATCATGCTCTGCATGCCGTCCAGGTGGCCGCGGTGCTGCGCAACCACGTGGCCACGCTGACGCGAGAGATCGAGCAGCGCTTCGGCAAGAAGGCGCAGATTGGTGTGGCGTTCAGCACCGGGCCGGCGGTCTGCGGTCTGTTTGGGGTGAGTCACTTTGAAAGCTTCAGCGCCGTGGGTGATGTGATCGATTTTGCCTCGCAGCTCTGCGTCTTGAATGCCGAGTACGGCAGCAAGGTGCTTCTAAGCGCGAGGACGTATGCACTGGTGAAAGACAATGCTGAGGTGCGCCCGATGGAAATGGTCAGCACCGTGGGTTCCAGCCAGATGAGCGAGGTGTATGAACTGCTTGCCGAAAAAGGAACGCTGCCTGAGCCGGACATCCGCGCTCGTGATTCCTTCTGGCAGGGTGTGGTGCAGTATCGCAAAGGTGATCTGAAGCAGGCGCAGGAAAGCTTCAACAGTGCCGTCATCGAGGGCCGTGAGGATGCGCCTCTCAAGTACTTTATGGACCGCGTTGATCTGGCTCTGAAGGAAAAATCTTCGCCGGGCAAAGAGACCCCCAAACATTCGCGCAAGCTCGCGGTGACCTGAGTTTTTTTGCCGTGCGTATCGACTATCCACCTGCGATCCAGCGTCTTGTCGCCCAGCTCAAATCGTTGCCGGGCCTGGGACCGCGCAGCGCGGAGCGTCTCATGATCTGGCTGCTGCAAAGGAGTGATGAGCGCATCCCCCTGCTTTCCAACACGCTGCTGGAGGCCAGGGAGCGCATCATTCCCTGTGATGATTGCGGGTTCTTCATTGAAAGCGACAGCGAGTGTTTGCTCTGCCACGATCCGCGCCGACAGCAGCGGCAGCTTTGCGTGGTCGAACAGGCCGCAGATGTGCTGCGCATGGAGCGGTCAGGCGCATTTCAAGGATTGTACCACGTACTCGGTGGTAGGCTTTCACCGCTCGATAACGTGACCCCGGAAGACCTGCGCATGGAGTCGCTGGTCAATCGTGTGCGGGATCTTCACACGGAAGAAGTCATCATCGCCCTCGGCTCCGATGTCGAAGGCGAAGCCACCGCCAGCTACATTGCAGATCTGCTGCGTCCGGCTGGCATTGCAGTCACCCGTCTGGCCCAGGGCATGCCTGCCGGAGGCGGACTCGACCACGTGGATGAACTCACGCTGTATCAAGCCCTGCACGGGCGGCGGAAGATGGGATGAATCACTCCAGACCCAGAGCCGCCACTTCGTCTTCATCCAGTCCGAGATAATGGCCCAGCTCGTGGAGAAACGTGATCCGAACCTCATGACGGTACGTCGCCAGATCGCCGGCGCACTCGTCCCACAGGTTGTCCAGAAACAGGCGGATGCGCGGCATCTCGTCCGGAGTTTCCGGCAGCCCGTCACTGCGGGAGAGACCTTCAAACAGGCCCAGCAGATCGGGATCGAGATCCTCATCAATATCGATCAGCGCGTCCATCTCGGTTAACTCAATGCGGCAGTCTCCTGCTTCATTGCGAATCTCCGTCGGCAGTGAGAGAAGCGTGTCTTTGACGACTTTGGTGGCGATGGTGAGTAGGCGTGGGAATCGCATGGTGATTTACTTGCCCGCTTTCTTTTCGGCGGCGGCTGGCTGTGATTTTTTCTTCAGGGTTTCGAGCTCTTTCTGCTGTTCCTCGGCCTGCTTTTGCAACTGCTGCACGCGGTCCCAGAGTTTTTTCAAATCGGCGGGGCTCTCCAAGCCCGCACGGATGTCCTGCACCGATTTGGCTGCAGCCTCGCGCACGGGATCGATGCGAGCATTGCCGCCGGCTAGCAGTGGTTCCAGCACGGCGAGTGCCTTGGGATCGCGCAGCGTGCCGAGTGCCTTGGTACTGGCGAGACGCCAGCTGGGCCGAGGATCTGCAAGCTTGGCAGAGAGGAATTCACGCACGGAGTCGCGCTGCGTGTTCGTGGGGCGGCGTGCGAGGAAGGCGACTGCATCGAATGCGATGCCGGCATCACGACCACGGAGGTCATTGAGGGACTGCAGCCGGGCCAGCAGGTCTGGGACCGCGGATTCGTCGTCCTGAGCGCGCAGTGCTTTGATGGCGGCGAGCTGAAGTGCGCTATTGTAGCTGGTTGCTTTCAGTTGCTTGCGAAGTTCAGCGGCGACTGCGGCATCTCCGGGGCGTGCGCCCCAGGTTTCGATGATGCTGGCGAGAATGTCGGGGTTCTTTTCGCTCTGGGCCATCTTCCACAGGGTTTCCTGCGATTCGGGTGTGTTCATTGCAGCAAGAGACTGCACCACGGTCCTGCGTACGCGTGCATCGGGCTGGTTGCTACTGCCTGCGATCAATGCCGCACGGGCTTCGGGCTCGGCGATTTTCGCGAGAGCTTTCGCTGCCTCGGCACGGATGGCGTAGAAGGCATCTTCACGCAGGGCTTTGCCAAGCTTGTCGATGTGTTTGTCGTCGAGCGTGCTGATGGCGAGCAGGCGGCCGAGGACATCAGATTGCAGCTGCTTGTCGAGCATGGGGCCCGCTGGTGTGAAAGCGACCTTGGCCAGCACGGTGTAATCGGGATCGATGCGCACCAGTTCCGGTTGGGCGGGCAGGGGGAAATAAAAGTCTTCGACCTCTTTGCTGACGTCTGCTTTGACACGCAGCAGCTCCTTTTGCCCGGGGATGGCAAAGCCAACGGGCAGCGGCACGCGGAAGAGGCGCACTTGTTCGCTGAGCTTTTGAGTCTGCCGAACGGTGATCCGGGCCTGCTTGGAAGCGGCGTCCCATGCATAGTCGATCTTCAATTCCGGCACACCGCCATGGAAGAGCCACTGGTCGAAAAACTGGTCAAACGACAGCCCGCTGACTTCTTCAATGACGTCCTGCAGATCTTCGGTGCGGACGATGCTGTTGCGATGGCGCTCAAGATACGTCCGGATGCATTTGCGATACAAATTCGGGCCGAGCTGGCTGCGCAGCATGTGCAGCACCCAGGCACCTTTTGGGTAGGCGCGGGAATCGAACTGCTGCATTGGGTCGCCGTAATCGCGCCAGACGATGGGGCGGGTATCGTTCGCCTGAAACACCTGCTGGGCTTCCTTCCAGAGTGCGTACTTCATCGCATCCGCACCGAGTTTTTGCTCTTCGTAGAGGATGGTGTAGTAGCTGGCGAAGCCTTCGTTGAGCCAGAGGTGCGACCAGTCACGGCAGGTGACGAGGTCACCGAACCACTGGTGGGCCGTTTCGTGAGCATCGAGTTCGTGCAGGGAACGCAACTGTTCCGTGTCGGAGTTGAACAGCATGTCGGCAGCTTCAAAGGTGCAGCTGGTGTTTTCCATGCCGCCGGCGATGAAATCGAGGCAGTAGACCTGATAGTACTTATCCCAGGCAAAGGGCACGCCGATTTCCTTCTGGTAGAATTCGATTATCTTGCGGGTGTCGGTAAAAGCGTTTGCCGCCTGTGCGGCGTGCGAAGGAGGGACCAGCATGGCGAGCGGCAGATTTCCCGCCTTGTCCTCCAGCTTGTGGAAGTAGCCCGCAGTCATTGCGATGAGGTAGTTCACATGCGGCTTGTCCTGCAGCCAGTGAAAGGCCGTGAGGCCATCATTGCCGGGCTTTTCACTTTGCAGTATGCCATTGGAGATGACCTGCATGCCCTTGGGCACGTGACAGATGACTTCGCTGGTGAAGCGCTCATTGGGGTAATCGTAGCTGGGGAACCAGAAGCGATGCTCCTCCGCCTCGCCCTGGCTCCAAACCTGCGTGTCTCCTGCTTTGTAGCCCATCTCCGGCGTACGGAAATACAGGCCGTGATCTGGCTGGACCGCAGAATAGGTGACGGTGACCGTCGCTTCAGCGTCTGGTGCAATCGCCTTGGTGAAGGTGATGATGAGTTTGTCTTCCGTGACCTGATGCTCCGCGACCTGCGCACCGGCGGCCGTGATGGAGGCGATCTTCAAGTCCACGGCATCCAGTTCCAGTTTCTCCAAAGGAAGAGCGATCGGTTTGAAACGCAGGGTCGCCGTGCCTGAGATCGTGCGTTTGGCAAAATCCGGTGTCACATCGAGCTTCACATGCAGAATGTCCGCCCGGCGATCTCGTGCATATTTGCGGCCCGGAATCAGCTTCAGCGGCTGCGGCAGCAGATGCTTGTTGCAGTGCAGGCATTCGGTGGAGTCGGCGGCGGCCTCCAGGGTCAGCAATCCGACAGCAAGAATGAAAGGATGGATGCGCATGATGGCGGCGAGCATCCCGAACTCGATGCAGGGTGGCAAGCACAATCAGGAAGGAGTGCCTCCTTGGTGGCGTATTTGGCAGGGACATGCTGACCTTTTCCGACCACAGCCAGGGTTCTTCGCGCCTTCAGCGGCGTGATTTCATGCGCATTGGTGGCCTAGGGCTGGGCGGGCGCTCGGGCTGAGTGATCTGATGGCGCTCAAGTCGCTGGCGGCTTCCAAAAAATCGCTGCTCAAGGACAAGTCGGTCATCTTCCTGTTCATGCACGGCGGGCCGTCGCAGTTCGAAACTTTTGATCCGAAGATGGATGCGCCGTCGGAGATCCGCAGCGTCACGGGCGAGATCAAAACCAAGCTGCCGGGGGTGACGTTTGGCAGCACGTTTGAGAGGCTGGCAAAGCTGGCGGACAAGTTCAGCATCGTACGTTCCTTCGTCACCGGAGATGCGGTCCACGACATCAAGACCATTGTTGGCAAAGACACGATGAAGGCGAATCTGGGCTCGTTGTACTCACGCATGGCGGGACCGCTGCGGAAAAGCAGCGCGATGCCGACGAATGTGGCGCTGTTTCCGCAGGCGGTTTCGGCTACTGCAGGGCCTGTGATCAAGCAATTTGGCGACTTCACCTCCAGCGGTGAATTGGGGGCGACTTACCAGCCCTTTGTGCCCGGCGCTGGCAGTGGGGCGCAGGCGGACATGACCTTGAGCATGCCGCAGAACCGGCTGGATGATCGTCGCACTTTGCTTGCTTCACTGGATCAATGGAAGCGAACCATGGATGGCAGCCAGTCCGTCGCCGGCATGGCGGAATTTCAAACGCTTGCCTTCGATGTGCTGCGGCGCGGTGTGTCAGATGCGTTTGATCTCTCCAAAGAGGACCCGTCATGGCGCGGCGGTTGTGCGAGCGCGGCTGCGGCTTTGTCACCGTCACGACGAGCTTTGTGTGGGACATGCATGCCGACAACAACAACGCCCCGTGTCGCACGGGCATGGACTACGTGGGACGTCCTTTTGACCACGCGGTTTCCGCCTTGATCGAGGACATTGAATCACGCGGTCTGAGTGAAAAAATCATGTTGGTCTGCTGCGGTGAGATGGGGCGCTCGCCCAAGATCAATGTCAAAGGTGGGCGCGATCACTGGGGCGGCCTGGCGCCGCTCATGATCTATGGCGGCGGCTTGAAAATGGGCCAGGTCATCGGGCAGTCGGCACGCAATGGCGGAGAGCCCGCTTCAGAGCCGATCACAATTCCCGATTTGATCGCCACCATCATGCATACGCTGGTGGATGTGGGGGAAGCACGAATCACCGACGGTCTGCCGCCGAGCCTGCTCAGCGTTCTAACCCGTGGCGAACCGATTCGGGGACTGGTGTGAGGGCTACTCTTCGGCTTTTTTCTTCTTCTTGCCTTTGCCCTCACCTTTTTTCTTCTCTCCGCCAGACGTGGCTTTGACTTCGGCATCGGCGGCGGGGATGGCAGCACCGAGTTTGGCCTTGATCTCGCTCATGCCGACTTCCTTGGCGAGGTTGGTCCATTCATACGGATCTTTGGTGTGATCATAGAGTTCTTCGGTGCCGTCGGCATAGCGGATGTAGCGCCAGTTGGCGTCGCGCACGGCGTGATTGCCTTTGCCGTGGGTGCAGACGGCCACGCCGTCCCATTTGGCGGTGGGGTCTTTGAGCAGCGGCATGAGGCTTGCGCCTTTCACATGCTCCGGCACGGGCAGGCCGGCGAGCTCGCAGATGGTGGGATACATGTTCAAGTAATCGACCGGTGCGGTGCAGGTGGTGCCCGGCTTGGTGACGCCGGGGGCGACAATGGCCATGGAGGTGCGAGTGGTTTCCTCCCACAGGGCGAACTTCCGCCAGTGCTCCTTTTCTCCCAGATTCCAGCCGTGATCAGTCCACCACACGATGATGGTCTTGTCTTTGCGGGGGCTTTGATCGAGTCCGTCGAGCAAGCGTCCGACCTGATCATCGAGGAATGAAATGGTGGCGAGATAGGCTTGAACGGCCTTCTTCCATTGGTTGCCTTTGATCACGGCGGCGTGATCGCCTTCGGGGCCGGCCATGCGCACACCCGCTTTGGGGATGTCATCAAGGTCATGCTCTTTGGTCACAGGCAGCTTGATGTCGGCGAGAGGAAAGCGGTCATAGTACTCCTTGGGCACATACCACGGCAGGTGGGGCTTGATGTAGCCGAGGGCGAGGAAGAGCGGCTTGTCCTGCGGCGCGGTTTTGAGCTGGTTGACGGCCCAGTCGGTGGCTTTGTAGTCGCCCATGTCAGAAGGCTTGGCATCCACCGGACCCCAGTCAAAGTGGCCGCGATTGAGGCCGTTCATGTTTTCCTCGTGTTCCTGAATGGAGGGAAACAGGCCCTCCCATTTCGTCCATGAATCGGTGCGTCCTTCGCTCCCATAACCGTGGTAGATTTTGCCGCCGCCGAGTGTGTTGTAACCGCTGGCGAGAAAGTGGCGGTTGATTGTGAGCACGTCCTTCATCACGCCCTGAGCCGGATCACCGTTGGTGTAGATACCCGTCTGCCATGGGCGCAAACCGCTCATCAGTGCCGCGCGCGAGGGATTGCAGGCTGGCGCGGCGCAATGCGAATTGGTAAAGGCCGTGCCTCGGGCCACAAGGCGGTCGATGTTCGGTGTTTTTGTCTGCGGATGGCCACCGAGATAGGTGACCCAGTCGTTCAAGTCATCGACGGCGATGAAGAGGACATCGGGTTTCGATTGAGCGACCGCAACAGAGCTGAGCAGCAGGAACAGGGCGAAGAAACGATTCATGGCCCGCCTTGAACGCGGCCATGGTCAGGGTCTTGCAGTGAAGCTTTGCTCAATCGTCGTCCTTTTCCAGACGATACAGGGCCCCATCTTGAGAGAGCAGCACGGGTTCTCCATCGAGATCTGCCGTGACGAGGGTGGGGTTGAACTTGTGCTCCGGGTCCTTGCGGTGCAGAACGCTGCGGCGGATGGGCAGGCCGCTGGCGGGGTCGATCCCTAGCGCCCACACGCTACCGTAGCCCCAATCCGCGAAGACAAACGCGCCGTCGAGCTGTGGTAGTTTTTGGCCGCGGTAGAGCAGACCGCCGACAATGCAGATGCCTTCGCCACGCATGCGGGTGTAGGCATGCACGGGGTCGGTGGTGGTCGTGTTCGGGAGATAGCTGTGCGCGTGAAAGGCACTCTTTGCGGGGCCGTCTCGATCACTCCAGCCGTAATTGGCACCGTTTTCCACACGGTTGATTTCTTCCCAGAGGTCCTGGCCGACATCTGCGCACCAGAGCTGACCGGAGCGTGCGTCAAAGGAGAGGCCCCAAGGATTGCGAAAACCGAGGGCGAAAATTTCAGGGAGCACGGTCTGCACTTTGGTGAAAGGGTTGTCCTCGGGAATCGCGTAGGGCAGTTTGCCGCTGCGGCCGTTCACATCGATGCGCAGGATTTTGCCATGCAGAACCCAGGGGTTTTGTGCCAGCCGATAGGGGTCATCACGCAGGCCACCGTCACCAAGCGCGATGTAGAGACAGCCATCCGGCCCGAAGGCGATGTGACCGCCCCAGTGATCTGCCAGCGGCTGGAGAATCTCCATGAGCACGCGTTCCGTCTCTGGCAGTGCGTCAGGGGTGGAGTCCTTGGAGGCGCGCATTTCGCTGATCACGGTGCGGCGGGGTTCGTTTTGCGAGTAGCTGAGGTAAAACAGCCGGTTCTCAGAAAAGCGGGGATGAAAGGCGATGCCGTGCACGCCCTCCTCGAAGAGCACAATGCCCTTCATTTTTTCACGGAAATCGAGAAAGGGCCGCCACTGGCCGCTGCCGTCCAGCCGCACCGCACAGAATTCACCCCGCTGCATGGCGATGACCTGCTCTCCGCCAGCATCCGGCATGGAGGCCAGCATGACGGGGGAGTCGAACTCACGGTCAAAGGCGAGTTTGCGCAGCATGATCCCTTGCATCGGCTCTTCGGGAATCTCCAGCGGCGGGATTTCCGGCGCTGCAGGGACGGGCAGGGGAGAGCCGATTTCTGGAATGGCCGGGTAGCTGGAAGCTGGCGTGAAAAAGGCCGCCAGCGTCAAGGCGGGCAGCCAGAGGCGGTAGGATAAGAAATTTTTCATCGGGAGGTTGGGAATTCTGACTGCATGGACCATGCCATCCTGACAGCCATGGATCTTGTTTTGCTCGAATTACATGGGAAGAATGCAGGCGGCATGAGATTTTCTGCAACATGATCGTCCGGTGTCCCTGCGTCCTTTGATTCGTGGATTGACCCGTGTCCGGCCGTGCTGGCTGGGTTTGCAAGCCTGATTCTAGCGGACATACGCGCGACAGGCAGCGGTAGACACCCGCGAGAAACTTTTTCCACGTCTTGCACTCCTCCCATGGCATGCCAAAGATGGGTGCTCCTTTACGATGAGCGACCCAATCAGTCACGAGTGCGGCATAGCAGTGGTGCGGCTGAAAAAGCCGCTAGGATACTTCTATCAAAAATACGGCAACGCCCTCTATGGCTTTGACGCCCTGCAGGCCATCATGACCAAGCAGCGAAACCGTGGCCAGGACGGCATGGGCATCGGTTGCAGCAAGCTCGGCATGCCACCCGGTCTCCCCTACATGTTTCGCATGCGGAGCACCGAGAGCGTGGAACGCATCGGTCAAGTCTTTGAGGATGAACGCAAAGAGTTCAAACGCATCGCCCGCCGCATCGACAAGCAGCGCAAGGATGAGCGCGACCAGGAAGGCAAGGAATTCGTGTCTTTTGAGGACGATCCGGACGCCATCAAGCGCGAGTTTGAGATGGCCGGGGAGATTTACATCGGCCACCTGCGCTACGGCACCAGCGGTGACTTCGGCAAAGGCGCGCTGCATCCCTACATGCGCCGCACCACCTGGCCGACGCGCACGCTGATGGTGATGGGAAACTTCAACCTCACCAACACCCGCGAACTCAACGAGGTGATGATGAAGCGCGGGCAGCACCCCGTCTTCGGCACGGACACACAGAGTGTGCTCGAAGAAATCGGCTTCCAGCTCGATGAGGCGCACACCAAGCTGTACCACGTACTGCGTGACTCGGGCATGCCCGGAGAAGACATCCCGCAGCACATCAGTGAAAAACTGGATGTGACAGCCGTGATCAAAGAGTCCGCCAAACGCTGGGATGGTGGCTACAGCATCGTCGGCGTCATTGGCAATGGCGATCTCTTCGCCATGCGCGACCCCAGCGGCATCCGCCCCTGCCACTATTACGAGAACGACGAGATCTTTGCCATGGCTTCCGAACGAGTAGCCTTGATGTCCGTCTTCGGTGTCAACGAAGAGGATACGCATGAGATTCCCCCGGCGCATGTGGCCGTGATCAAGGCGGATGGTGGCATGACCATCCAGAAGTTCACTGAGCCGCGTGAATTCAAGCCCTGCTCGTTCGAGTGCATTTATTTCTCACGCGGCAACGACTCCGCCATCTACCATCAGCGCAAAGCGCTAGGTGAGCAGCTGGTGCCTCAGGTGGTCAAAGCCATCGACAACGACTTCGAGCACACCGTGCTCAGCTTCATCCCGAACACCGCTGAGACGGCCTACTTCGGCTTCCTCGACGGCTTGCGTAAAAGCCGCCGTGTCGTTGTCAAAGAGGCGCTTGTGGACATGCTCAAGAGCGGTGAATTTGACGAGGCCAAGCTCGATGATCTGGTGCTGCGCAACTGGCCGCGAGCCGAAAAAATCGCCCTCAAGGACATCAAGATGCGCACCTTCATCGCCCAGGAGACGGGGCGTGATGCCCTCGTGTCCGGCAGCTACGACATCACCTATGGAGTTGTGACCTCCAAGGACAATCTGGTGGTCATCGACGACTCCATCGTCCGTGGTACCACGCTGAAGAAAAGCCTGCTGCGCATTCTGGCCCGCACCAATCCGAAGCGTATCATCGTGTGCTCCACTGCGCCGCAGATTCGCTACCCTGACTGCTACGGCATCGACATGGCCGAACTCGGCAAGTTCATCGCCTTCCAGGCTGCCATTTCACTCCTGCGTACGCGTGGGATGTCGCACATCGTGCATGAGACTTATCTGGCCTGCAAAGCCGAGATGAAGAAGCCAAAGGAAGAGATGCGCAATGCCGTGAAGGCCATCTACGCGCCATTCACCGACGAGGAAATCTCCGCACGCATCGCCCAGATGATCAGTCCTGAGGACACGCCGTGGCATGGCACCGTCGAAGTCATCTACCAGACCATTCCCGACCTCCACACCGCTCTCGGTGCCGAGTACGGCGACTGGTACTTCAGCGGTGACTATCCGACTCCCGGGGGCTATTCAGTGGTGAACCAGTCCTTCATCCTTTACTGCGAAGCCAAGGATGGCCGTGCGCATGAGGCGCTGCTGTAAGTCTTTGGGGCACTAAGGCGGTGGTTAATCGTAAATGGACACTCGGATGGGGGTGATTTGCGCCTCTAGGAGGTCGCTGGCCGGTACGTCTTTCATATCAAGGTGTGTCTCGCTGTCTGCCAGAGGCCAGCAATGTACCTGCGTGTTGTATTCACGATCAAGCGCCGCACGGTCGCCGCGCTGAGGAATCCTCACGCGTACGCGATCAAGAGTGACTTCTGAATTGAATGGGTTATGGAAGCAGAGACGGATGGAGTTGTGCGTCGCATCCCATTTGAATCCAAGTTTTGTGATCTCAGCTTCGGTCATATCTCTGCGTTTTGGCACCTGCAGCGGTTTTGGTGCTGCGGTTCTTTTGACTTCGTCCTGGCGGAGTCTTTCGGCTTCCGTGGAGGAGATGAAGACTTCTTTGGCCGAGCCGTTGAAGCGATTTACCGCAACGAGACGTCTGTCGATGGGCACGATTGTTTTGCTGAATCCAAACCACAACAGAGATGCACCGGCGATGGCACCAAGGATGAAAGTAATGAAAAGCTTCATGGTTGTGGGAGGCTGGATAGCATGGACGGAGATTTCGTCGCAAGACTAAATCACCATGCGGGGATCAGACGGAATCTTATGTCGGGCCATTCGCTCGTTTTTCAAACCACACCAAACGCGCACACCTCATTCTTGTTAGCGCAGAGTCGTGTGAGGTGAAACTCGGCGCAGAGTGGCGGAGCTTCGCGTTTGAGGATGTCGAGCAGCGGATACTCATCGTGGCCTTTGAATTTGATCGTGACGATGAAGTTGCGCATGCGCTTCTCGCGCAGCCATTCGAGCAGCAGATCGATGCTGCGTTGCGGTGCCGCGATGACATCGCAGACGAGCCAGTCCACGGTTTGCGGTGGCTTGTATTTGAAGGCGTCGGCAACTTGAAAATGCAGGCGCGGATTGCGCATCAAATCCTCGCGCAGTTCTGAGCGGTCGATGGCAATGACGTTCGCTCCGCGCTGGATGGGCACATAGCTCCAGCTGCCCGGTGAAGCACCCAAGTCAACGCAGGTCTGCCCGCTCTCAATCTGGCGACCCAGACGCTGCTCGGACTCCACCAGTTTCGTGAAGGCGCGCGAGGGCGCGCTTTTGTCATCGGCCAGTGGCACTTCACCGCGTGGGAAGCTCGAAATCAAACTGCGCAGAGCATAAGGCTGCGGTGCGAGCGAGGTGGAAAGCCAGCCGGTTTCGGGGGAGGTGAGAATGCACTGCGCCAAGGAGGTTTGCGCATCAAAGACAGCATCCGAATCGAGCAGTGAACGCAGCAGCTTTCTGCGCCGCTTTTTCAGGCGCTCCACCAGGCTGGCATGGATCAATTCACAGCGATGCTGCCCGGCTTTGCCTTCGCCATACTGCGGCCAGAGATGTAATCGCCACGGCTGGTCATCGGGAAACACGCCGGCGGTGGCTTCGATGATGCGGTCAGCCCACGCATTGATGGAAGCGGCATGGACTTCAACGGCGTCAGGCAGTGTCTGGCGCGCGAAGGCGAGCAGCAGTCCTTCCAGCTTCAGATCCGCAGCGATGCCGAGGCCTTCGATTTCACGTTGTGCAGCATCCGGTACGGCGCGGCGCAGTTCATCGGCGAGGAACGGCGATGTATCAGGTTCAGCGAGGAAAAGATGCACGCTAGGCTCGAACGATCATGGTTTGGCTGGCGCTGGCTTTGCCGGTGCCGCCTCTTTGAAGGGAGACACGACACCGAGTGTGGACGGCAGGAAGTCATCGGTGCGGAAGCAGGAGGCAGGCAGGCCCTCGGCATTCATGAGATTGGCACCTTCCGGCCAGCTGGCCCAGGCATAGCGCACACCGATCGGCTGCGGCACGGCTTCGCTCCAGACAACGACTTCGCTGCCTTCGATCTTGGCTTTGGCCCATACCCACTTCTGATCAGCTCCGGCGATCTGGAAACTTTTCGGTTCACCGCCATCACGGGTTTTCAGACCCGAGCCGGTGTGGGTGAACTGAATGCGAATCTTGTCTGCCTGAACGACGGAGGAAAGGTAAAGCGGGCCGCAGTATTCGGCACCGGACTTGCCGTAGTCCTGAGCCAGGGCCCAGAGTGCGAGACGGCGGCCGACCTCCTGTTTGTTCTTGGGATGAATGTCGTTTTGCTCGCCGATGTCGTTGATGATGGCGATGCCGCATTTGTCGAGAGTCTGCGCTGTGAGCGTTTGTGCTTCCTGCAGTTCGGCCCAGGTGTCGGGGACGCCAGGTTCCGTGGTCACTGGCTTGCCGTTGCCGAAGTTTGCCAGCTGAACGATGTAAAATGAGAACGCGTCCACCCACTGCTTGCGCCAGTCATTGATCATGGTGGGCAGGAGTTCCTGATACTGGAAGGCGCGGCGCTGGTTCGACTCGCCCTGATACCAGATGACGCCTTTGATGGCGTAGGGAATCAACGGGGCCACCATGCCGTTGAAGAGTACAGCAGGGTGGTGCGGTGTCTTGGTGGGATCTTCCGGCGGGCGCGGTGCCTGGGGCTTGGGCTTCTTTTGATTGGCGAGCAGCTTGGCGTTTTCGGTGTCGATCTTCTGCACCTGCGCCTGCCAGTCGGCTTTAACTTTGTCAAAAGCGGCCAGTTCCTTGGGGCCATCCCATTTGGCGACGGCATCTTTCCAGTCGGTGAGCATTTCGGCGGCGCAGGGGCGTTCTTCGAGCGCCTCGCGGCTTGTCCAGGCTTCGACGCGTGTGCCGCCCCAGGAGGTGTTGATCAAGCCGACCGGCACTTTCAGCACCTGATGCAGGTGTCTGCCAAAGAAATAACCCACGGCGGAGAAATTACCCACATTGGTGCTGGTGGCCTCTTTCCACGCGCCTTTGCAGTCGGACTGTGGCGTCATGCTCGGGCTGCGTTCGACATTGAACATGCGAATCTGTGGATGATTGGCGGCGGCGATTTCCTCCTGGGCCTTGCCGGCCTGCTGAACGGTCCACTGCATGTTCGACTGGCCTGAGCAGACCCACACTTCGCCAACGAGGACGTTTTTCAGCGTGATCGTGTTTTTCCCTGCCACGACAAGATCGGCGGGCTGGGCATTGGCGTTCATGGGGTTCAGCGTGAGCGACCATTTGCCGGTCTGATCCGTGAGCGAACTGTGCGACTGATCACCAAAGGTGACCTTCACGTCTTCGCCGACTTCAGCTGTGCCCCAGATGCGAACGAGCTGTGACTGCTGCAGAACCATGCCGTCGGAGAAAATGGCTGGCAGTTTGACCTCGGCCTGCAGGCTGGTTGCCAGCAGGAGGAGACTGAGAATGGCGAATTTCATGGTGAATTATCGTATGAGAGGCGGGTCGGGGCAAGTAAGCCAAATGTCAGAGAAGGGTGCTGTCATCGGAGCGCTCCAGGCGGCCGATCTTCTTTTTGATGGTCTCCAGCAGCACGGTCATTTCATGTACGCTGCGGAAGCACTCTTTCTGCGTCTCCTCATCCGCCAGCCCGGGCACGGCGGGGTGAATCTTCATGAATTGCAGCGCGATGTTTTTGCAGGCTTCGCGGATTTGAGCGATGGCGGCGGGTCTGTCCATGCCGTCAGCGTAGAGCGCCCGCCCGCCCGTGCAAGATGCGGATCAGTCTTCGCGTGGCTTCCGAAGCGAGTCCTTGAGGCTGACAAAGTCCGAAAGCAGGAAGATCACAGTGAAAAAGGCCAGCAGCACCTCCATCATCGTGACCAGCTTGGCCGGAACGGTCAGTGGCGTGACATCGCCAAAGCCGAAGAAGGAGAAATTCAACACGCTGAAAAAGAAGAACTCAAAGAGCTGCTCACTCTGGTTCCACGCGGCGTCGATCGAGCTGAAACTCGCCGGTTCCGCCGTTTCCAAGCACCAGTAGTCGAGCGCAAAGGCCAGCGTGATTTGCGCCATGTTCACTCCCATGAGGCCGAGAACGCGGTGGTAGGGCATGTTGTCCCGGGTGGCAATCAGGATGTGGTGGAGGTTCTCCACGAAAAAGAAGACCGTCTTGGCGAATGCAGCCGCCAGCACCACCAGGCAGAACGTGCGAGCACTCAACCAGTGCGCCCCCCACAGTGCCTGCAACCCCGCGGCCACCAGAACAATGACCACGACCTCACCGCCCTGGCGGATGACCTGCCTTGCAATGCCCGGTTCATTTTTCATTGCACGGATTTGAGACTTTCTTGCCCCCCTCGTCGAGCGTAATTTCGTCTGGCATTCGTCATTCGCCTTTCCGATTCCTCATTTAACTTCCGCCCATGAATCTCGTCTCCACCACCATCCGCTACTCCACCTACTTGCTTGCCGTTGCGGGCGTGATCGGCATGGGGTTTGTGCTTCAGACCATCCGCAGCCAGGAGACCAAGATACCGCCACCGCCTGTCCTGCCGCCCCAGAAGAACGCGCCCGATGACATCGCGGCCACCGGCATCCTCGAAGCCAAGGACGAAAACGTCGACATCGGCGTGCCGGCGCCGGGTCTGGTTGAGGCGGTCAAAGTCACGGTCAATCAAGTCGTGAAGGAGGGCGATGCCCTGCTCATCCTGGATGATCGCGAACTGCGCGCCTCGCTGCTCAAGCAGCAGGCTGCCATCTCCATCGCGCAGGCGAACATTGCCATCAACCGCGCCCAGTTGGCGAAAGTGCAGGACATGCTCGACCGCATGACGTCCATCACTGATCAGCGTGCCATCAGCCAGGACGACCTGCGCAATCGCACCAACGACGTACTCGTGGCCAAGGCGCAGATGCAGGCCGCTGAAGCGCAGCTCTCCTCCGCCAAGGCCGACGTGCAGCAGACCGAACTGCTCATCGACCGACTCACCGTCAAAGCACCGAAGGCCGGCACCATCCTCCAGGTCAATATTCGTGCCGGCGAATACGCCTCCCCGGCGAACAAGGAGCCAGCGCTTGTGCTGGGAGACATCTCCACGCTGCATGTGCGTGCGGATGTGGATGAACAAAACGCCATGGAAGTGGCTTCTGACCTCGACGCTATCTTCTCGCTGAAGAGCGACTCTTCGAAAAAGTTCAAAGTACAGTTCGTCCGCATCGAGCCCTACGTCATCCCCAAGGTCTCCCTCACCGGCGCCAGCACTGAACGCGTGGACACCCGTGTCCTGCAGGTCATCTACAAACTCGACAAACCCAAGGACCAGCCCCTCTACGTGGGGCAGCAGGTGGATGTGTTCATTGCACGGAAGAAGTGAGTCCTTGCCCTGAGACGAGCCTAAGGGGGGGAGACCTCGCATGATGTCCGCAGAGACTCGTTGAGTCTCCCCGATTTCCACGCATGAATACTCCCCTCAATCATTCGCATGCATTACCTTTCCACACGCGGCCAGACGAAGCCGCATACTTTTTCTGAAGCCGTTGAAGCCGGGCTGGCACCGGATGGCGGACTGTTTCTGCCAGAGAAGCTGCCGAACATCGCTGACAAGCTGCCGGCGTGGTCGAAGCTGACCTATCCTCAGCTTGCGGCGGAGTTTTTCACGTTGTTCGCGCCGGAGATCAGCAATGCCGAGTGGCATCAGCTCACGGCGGAGGCGTATCGGCGCTTTGATTCACCGGACGTGGCTCCGCTGAAGAAGATCACGGACAAGACTTACGTGCTGGAGCTGTTTCACGGTCCGACACTGGCCTTCAAGGACTTCGCTCTGCAACTCCTGGGACTGCTCTACAAACGCCAGGTCGAAAAAACGGGTAAACGTCTGTCCGTGCTCGGAGCGACTTCGGGGGACACAGGCTCGGCGGCAATCCACGGCTGCCTGGGGCGCGATGGCATCACGATTTTTATTCTCTATCCAAATGGCCGCGTCGCGCCATTGCAAGAGCGTCAGATGGCCTGCACTGGGGCGGACAACGTCTTCGCCATTCCCGTGCCCGGCACGTTTGACGACGCGCAGCGCGTGGTGAAGGAGACGTTTGGCGACACCGCTTTCGCGAACTCGGTGAACCTCTCTGCTGTGAACTCGATCAACATTGCCCGTGTGCTGGCGCAGTGTGTTTATTACATCTGGGCTTCTTTGAAGCTGCCGGAGAGTGCTCGTGCCTCTGCAGAGTACGTTGTGCCCACCGGAAATTTTGGCAACGTGATGGCCGGATGGATGGCGCAGCAAATGGGCATGCCTGCAGGCGGCTTCCGCGTGGCGACGAATCAAAACGACATCCTCCACCGTTTTTTCACCAGTGGTGAGTACAGCCAGAGCGACGTGCACCCCAGCCATGCGCCGAGCATGGACATCCAGGCCGCGTCCAACTTTGAGCGCTTCCTCTATTACATCCTGGGTCAAAGCTCCGAGCGCGTGCGTGAGGTGATGGCGCAGATCAAGTCGGGCGCTCCATTCAAGATCGAACTGCCCAAGACCTCCTTGCGCTCCACACGCATGGACGACGATCAGATCGTCCGCGTCATCGCGCAGATGTGGAAGGACTGGCAGTATGTCCTGGATCCACACACCGCCTGCGCCTTTACCGACATGGCGCAGGACCGCGTCAGTGTAGTCCTGGCCACCGCGAGTCCGGCGAAGTTTCCCGAGGTCGTGCAGCAGGCCACTGGCAACGAGCCCACGCATCCGACTCTCGAAGCACTGAAGTCGAAACCGCTGCAAACCTGGCCGATGGCGGCGGATGTGGCGACGGTGCAGGACTTCATCCGGCAACGAACAAGTTACGGAAGCTAGGCTTGACGTGCGAGGCGGCTGCTTGGTTTAATACCCAAAAGGTCCCTCATGAAACTACCGTCCCTTTCCTTCGACTTGATCAAATCAACGGACTTTTCCCCCTACCTGACCAAGGGGACGGATGCGGGCAATGGTTTGACGCTCATGATTGGGGACGCGTACACCTACCTCCTGCTCGGCAGCGGGCCTCTGCTGGTCATCGCCGCTTTAGTGCTGGTGAAGGTCATGTATGGGCGGGTGAAATTCTTTGCGCTGGAATACGGCAACGGCGGTTTTTTTGGCCGCCTCAAGATCATCGGGCCGTCCATCGTCTTGGGCGTGGCGCTGTTTTTACTCGGTGGGGGGGCGACTTGGCTGGGATGGCAGAGCATGGGCTATTCCGTGACTCTCAGCGCCCAAGGGCTGCATGAGGTGACGCGCAGCCAGTCCATTCGATATGAATGGTCCGATGCGACGAGCGCTGCCGAGCGCATCAAATCGACGGATTTCTGGGTGGCCTTCGCCAAGGATGGTCGCAAGTGCCGCGTGGCTTTTCAGCAGCGCTACATCGGCGAAAAACTCCAAGACAAGGCTATCGCGATTGTCGAGCAGGCGCTGGCTTATTCCAAGGTGCCACGTCTCAAGCCGGACGGCAGTTCTATTTCAGCGCCTTGACCAGCACCTTTGAGTTTCGTCCGCTCTTGTCGTACTTTTCGCGACGGCTGAGCGGCAGGGCATCAGGGTCCGTGACGGTGTAGCCCATTTTCTCCTCGAAGAAGCGGAATGCCTGCGTGCTGAGCGCCACGATGATCTCGCAGTTCCGCTGCCGTGCCTGCTCTTCGGCAAAAGCCACGAGCTTGCGTCCATGGTTCTTGTTTTTGTGCGAGCGACGCACAAAGAGACAGGCCAGTTCGGCGATTTTTCTGCCGTCCTCCTCATAGGCATGCACGGCCACAGAGCCAATGGGGTTGCCATCGAGTTCGAGCACGAAGAAGTCTTTGATCTTGGATTGAATCTGGTCGCGTGTGCGGGGCACCAGCGCGGCATCGTCCACGCTTTGCTGCATCATGGAGAGCAGGGCAGGGACGTCGGAGGCGCGGGCCTTGCGGATCTGCTGGTAGTCATCGGCATGGATCATCGTGCCGACGCCTTCGTTGGAGAAGAGTTCGGCCAGCAGCGCTTCATCCTGCGTGCCATCCACGATATGAACCCGCGGAACACCTTCCTGGCAGGCCAGTGCTGCATAGCGCAGCTTCGAGAGCATGCTCACGTCATGCTTGGAATCCTTGCGCTTGTGCATCTCCTTCGCTTCCGCGACGGAAAGCTGCTCCAGACGTGTGCCATCGGCGGCGGTGATGCCGGATTCGGCCACGAAGATGACTTTCGCCGCCTGCAGGGCGATGGCGACCTCCACGGCCACCGCATCCGAGTTCAACCTCAGCGTGGCGCCTTTGCCGTCATAACCAAGCGGTGGCAGAATGGGGATGATGTCAGCCTTCAGCAGTGCCCGAAGTGATTCTTCATCGACGCGCTCGATGCGGCCGGTGAATTCGAGATCAATACCGTCGATCACCCCTGCCGGATGAACTGCGAGCGCATTGGAAACAGCCACCGGCATCTCCAGCGCGATGCCTGCGGCGTCGGTCCGGCCCATGCCGTCGTCATTGTAGAGAGAGATGCCACGCTTCTCGGCCAGCATGCGCACCTGCGCACGTGCGCCAAAGACGAGCACGACCTCGATGTTCAGAGATTGCAGCACCGCCACGTCCTGGAGCAGGCTGGCAAAGCCCGGCTGCATCATCAGCGCGCCATCAAAGGCAATCACAAAAACGCGCTGCCGGAATTGCGGCACGTAGCGCAGGATGCCGCGCAAGTCTTCGAAGCGCTGCTGGGGTTTGGCGGGGTCGTTGTTCACTGTTGGAGTGATCAAGATAGCACAACCGCAGCAATTTCGTCCCAAAGTTTGTCGATCTCCTTGGGGCTGTGCGAAGGCCTGCCGGCTTTCGAGAACCAGTAGTCCGCGTTCCACTGGTCGCCTTCGATCACATGGAGCAGCGCATGAATCCAGGAACCCATCTTCGTGTGGATGTCCTGAGCGATGTTGTGTGCGGCGTCCCAGTTTCCCTGCTTTGCATGCCAGAGGGCGAGCGCTTCAGGGGAAACAGCCTCAGCCTGAGCCTGCGTGGTGGTCTTGAGTTCAGCGGCGGTCATTTCAATCGTCTTCTGGCAGCGGCTTACCTTTGGTTTCAGGGGCGAACGGCAGAATGATGATACCCATGAGGAAGATGGCGCACATGGTCATCGCCGCGTAGCGCAGCGGCAGAGCCGGATCCTGAGCTGCGAACTTGCCATAGATGCCGGAAGTGAGCGTGGCGGAGAAGAAGCTGCCACCGGCGGCGGCGAAACGGCCCAAGTTGTAGCAAAAGCTGGTGCCTGTGCTGCGCAGCTTGTTCGGGAACAGCTCAGGCAGATAAATGGCGAAGCCGGCGAAGACACTCAGCTGTGCGGTGCCCATGAGGAACATCATCCAGCGCGCGGAGATCGGGTCGCTCATTTTCCAGTAAACGAGGAATGTGGCAACGAGTGCGGCGCTGAAGCCCAGGAAGAAGGCCAGGCGACGGCCCAGCTTGGCCACGTTGGTGAACAAGGTCATGCCCACGGCGGCTCCCATCATGTTCCAGAGATAGGCCACGGAGATGGCATTGTTCACTTCGGCGGCCACCTTGTCAGGGGCGACGCCCGCCTTTTCAAAGTACTGTTTGAACACCACCTTCTGCAAATCGACGGCATACTCGCCGATGGCCCAAAGGCCGATCACGCCCGTGCTGGCGATGACAGCGCCCACGAACAAGTTTTTGCGCCAACGGGCGCTGGCCAGCAGGCTGGCATATGGTGCGAAGATGCTGCCTTTCGGCAGCTGGTTGGTATCCTTGAGGTGCTGCCATGAGGCGGGCTCCTTGAGGTAACCGCGGGTGAAAATGATCATTAGCGCAGGGGCCGCGCCGATGAGGAACATCCAGCGCCAGCCCGATCCGGCCGTGATGGTGTGGTTCGCCTCCAAGGCATCAATGCCGATCTTAGCAAAGCCTGCGGTGATATTCCCGATGGTGGAGAGAATCTGCAGCAGTCCAAGGCACTGGGTGCGTGCTCCATTGGGAACGGTTTCAGCGATCAATGCCACGGCAAGGCCAAACACACCGCCAACACCCACGCCGGTGAGGAAGCGGAAGATGGTGAAGTCGAGCTGGGTGCGGCTGAAATAGCTCAGGCCGGTAAAGGCGGAGTAGATCAGGATTGTCAGCGTCAGCATTTTGGCGCGACCAAATTTATCTCCCAAGGCGCCGAAGGTCAGTCCGCCGACCCCCCAGCCGATGAGGAAACAGGCGGTGACGACCTTGCCGAAGGCCTGCAAATCAGGATTCGTCGGCGGCAGCTTCATCAGTTCCACCAAGGCTGGCACACGGGCGAGTGAAAACAGGCGCTGGTCCAGGCAGTCAAAGAACCATGCGGCAGACGCGACGATCAGCACAAACCAGTGGTAGCCAGTCAGCTGTTTGTACCAAGGTGCATTGGAATCGGGAAAGGACGGGGTGCTCATGAGAAGCGCGGATGTTGAATGACGTGGAGGAGGATGACAATCCCGAAATCAAAGGAATCATGCCGCAGCAAGGGTGCCGTTTCTTTCACCTATTCGTGATCGGCCGGAGAAGTTTATGAGACCGGAAAGCGCGGCAGGTACGTTCTGCATGAACTTGCTTGAACAAGCGCATTGAATTTTGACCATTGGCCTTTAAACACTCTCATGCGCAAAAACGTCGCAATCCTCCTACCACTGACGCTTGCCTTCATCGTCGCGGCCTGCGCCACCTATGACGGCTCCCGCATTGCACGCTGGGAGTCGCGCTTTGCGCCGGTGCCTGCCGGGGCGATGACACCTGACCAGTTGCTCGCCGAGGCGCACATCAAACTCGACATCATCCCCTCTGGCACGGTGGGCCGCCGCTACTATCGGCCGATGCAGCCGCGCTACATCACCATTCACAGCACGCAGAACTACACCGGCAATGCCTACCAGCACGCGCTGGCGCTGAAGCGTGGCGCCCTGCGCGCGACGAAACGCAAGGGGGGCAACCGCATCGGCTTTCTCACCTGGCACTTCACCGTGCAGGATGACATCGCGATCCAGCACCTGCCCTGCCGTGAGCAGGGCGAGCACGCTGATTTCGACGGCGTCGGCAATAATTACAGCATCGGCATCGAAATGTGTGAGCACCATGGCAATGACCTTGGCCAAACCATTGACCGTACAGCCCGGCTGGCCGCGTATCTGATGCGTGCTTATAACATTCCACTGGATCACGTGGTGCCGCACTATCACTGGCCGCGTGTCGGTGTCAGTCCGCTGCACAAAGACTGCCCGCATTTCCTGCTGGAACATGGCCGCCCGGGCCAGACCTGGCGGTGGTTTCAGGGGCGTGTGCAGTTTCACTACAACCGCATGCTGCAAGGTCCGGCAACGCCGCTGGGTTGAAAAAAATGAAGGCGTTTCTGCTCCAGTTTGTGTTCGCTCTCACGGCAGTTTATGTCTGCTGCGGGCAGAGCACGGACGCTTGGCCGGAAAAGCCGGTGCCCAGCACGAGCAAGCAGGTCGCCATCCTGGAAGACAAGCGCCTCAATGAAAGCTCCGGTCTGGCACTGGGTGTCCGTGATCCCTCGATTTTCTGGACCTCGAACGATTCCGGCGGGGAGCCTTGTGTCTTTGCCATCGACCGCAGTGGTAAAACGCGCGCCAAGGTGCGTGTGCGAGATGCGGCGAACTTTGACTGGGAGGACATCGCCTCTGGCAAAGATGAGCAAGGAACTCCGACGCTCTTCATTGGGGACATCGGCGACAATCTTTTCATCCGCGCGTCGATTCAGGTCTATCAAATCTCCGAGCCTGAAATCAGTGCCGCAGGCCAGCCTGTTGCGGAAACTGAAACCACCGCGCCGCAGATCTGGCGTGCGAACTACCCGGATGGGAAATACAACGCCGAAAGCCTGCTCGTGCATCCCCAGACCCGTCGCCTTTACATCCTGACCAAGAGTGATGACGGCAGGTGCGCGCTCTATGCTTTTCCACAGACGTTGCAGCCGAAGGTGAGCATGGTGCTCGAAAAAGTGGCCGATCTGACTTTCCCGAAGTTAATTCGTGCCGGCAAGCGCCCGCATGACAACTGCATGACCACGGCGGCATGCTTTGCACCGGATGGATCTCGGATGGTCGTCTCCACCTACAGCAGCCTGTATGAATGGCTGCTGCCCAAGGAAAAATCACTCGCCGAAGCCCTGAAAGAAGTGCCGGTGCGCATCGAGCCCGAACTCCTGCGGCAACTTGAAGGTGTCTGCTATGACAGCGACAGCCGCACGCTGTGGATTACCAGCGAACACCTGCCAACGCCTCTGATTCGGATCAAACGCTGATCCACTTATTTGACCCACTCGAAGAAGCCCATGGCTTCGAGTTCACCGTGCAGCCTGTCCTTTTGTGCAGGGGTGAGCGTGGTGTTGGGAAGACGGGCCGGGCCGACATCGACACCCAGCATCGCCATCACAGCTTTTGCCGCACCCATATAACCGTAGCTGACGAGGGTGCTGATGATCTGCACCCCGCGAAACTGCTCCCGCTGTGCAGCGGCAAAATCGTTCTGGGCAAACGCGGCCAGCAGGCGCAGGTAAATGGGAGCGGCGAAATTGAATCCGCTGCCGGCTGCTCCTTTCGCACCCATCGCCAAAGCGCCGAGCATGTGCTCATCACAGCCAAAAGGCACATCCCAGGAGCCATTGTCGGCACGCAGGCAGTACTGGTAGGCCATGAGGTCGGGATTGGTGAATTTGACGCCGGCCAGATTCGGGATGCGCTTGCCTGCCTGCTGCAAGAAATCAGGCACCGAGAGATTCACGCCGGTCATTGAAGGAATGTCATAGTAGTAGAAGGGGGTGTCCGGCGCTGCTGCGGCGATCTGGGCCATCGTCTCCACCAGCACCTCGACGTTCTTTGGTTTGAAGTACATCGGCGCCAAAGCCGCGATGGCTGCTGCGCCCAAGTCCTCGGCCTGCTCCGCCAGCGCTTTCGCATCGGCAACGCAGTTTGCCCCCACATGCACCACAACACGCATGGCGGTGCCCTTCGTAACCGCCATCCAGAATTTGGCCAGGAGATGGCGCTCTTCATAGGTGAGCGAGTGGCTTTCGCCGGTGCTGCCACCGATGAAAACGGTGTTTACTCCTTTTGAGAGCAGGAACTCCGTTTGTTTTTCCACCACGTTGAGATTGAGCGAGCCATCCGCATGAAATGGCGTGTGGGTGGCCGTGACCAGGCTGTGCAGGCGTTGGGAGTCGGGCAGGTTCAGCATAATGCTCCAAACCTGCGATACACGAAATCCTCTGCAACATGATTCATGGTGGTGAGTTTGTTTGTCCATGCACTCCGCCTTTTTCATATTTCTGCTGCTGTCCGCCATGCTCCGTGCAGACTACTGGCCGCAGTGGCTTGGTCCTCAAAGCGACAGCGTCTGGCGCGAGTCCGGCATCATCGACACCTTTCCAGCAGGTGGTCCCAAAGTTCTTTGGCGGGTAAAGATCGGCGGCGGGTACACCGGTCCGGCCGTCGCAGAAGGCCGGGTTTATCTCATGGACCGCCAAGTGGCCGAAAAGAGCAGCGTGCCTGGCAACGCCTTCGCGCGGGGCATCGTTCCCGGCACTGAGCGCGTGTTTTGTCTGGATGCAAAGTCGGGTGCGCTCGTTTGGGAGCATCGCTACGAATGCACCTACACCATAAGCTATTCCACCGGCCCGCGTTGCACTCCGGTGGTGAGCGGTGGCAAAGTATGGACTCTCGGCGCGGAGGGAAACATCCTGTGCCTTGATGCCGCAAACGGCAAGGTGCTCTGGTCGCACGACTTCAAAGTCGAATATGGAGCGAAGACACCGATGTGGGGCTTTGCCGGACATCCGTTGCTCGATGGTCAGCGCCTGATCTGCCTCTGCGGTGGTCCGGGCAGCGTGGCGATCGCTTTTGAAAAGGACAGTGGTAAAGAAATCTGGCGTGCGCTGGATGCGCGCGAGCCCGGCTACTGCCCGCCCACAATGATTGAGGCTGGAGGCTCGAAGCAACTCATCCTCTGGCATCCGCAGGCGGTGAATTCGCTCGATCCCGCCACGGGCAAAGTGCTCTGGTCTTATCCATGGGATGTGCGTTTTGGCCTCACCGTAGCCACTCCAAGGCTTGCGGGAGATCTGCTCCTCTTCAGCTCGTTCTACACCAGTTCGAAATGCTTCAAGCTGGACGCCGCCAAGCCAGCAGCATCGTTGCAGTGGGAGGGCAAAAGCTTCAGCGAAAAGAACACTGACACACTGCACAGCCTCATCAGCACTCCGTTCATCGAGAACGGCCACATCTACGGCGTGTGCAGCTACGGTCAGCTCCGCTGCCTGAAGTTCGATACCGGCGAGCGTCTCTGGGAAACTTTTGCTGCGACCACCGGCGGGCCACCCGTGCGCTGGGCGAACGCCTTCATCATCAAACACGAAAACCGATTCTTCCTCGCCAACGAGCAGGGGGATCTCATCATCGCCAATCTCACGCCGAAAGGCTACGAGGAGATCAGTCGCGCCAAGCTCCTGAAACCCACCACCACCGATCCTCGCCGGGCTGTGGTGTGGTCACACCCAGCCTTCGCCAATCAGTGCGTCTTCATGCGGAATGATGAAGAGATTGTGTGCGCGTCGCTGGCGAAGTGATCCTCTGCCCCGAAGAATTCCCGGCTGGCAGCCGTATGCTTGCACATGCCTTCTGCCTCGCCCCAGCCTGTTTGTTCCGGTCCCTTGGACCGACGTGGCTTCATGCGCTTAGGTCTCACGGGATTTGCGAGCCTGGGCTGGCCGGGATTGCTCAAGCTTCGCGCTGAGAATGCCGCAAAGCCTGTGCGTGAACGCACCGCTGTCATTTTGGTGTGGTTGCGCGGCGGGTGCTCACATCTCGACACCTATGACCCCAAACCGGACATCGGCAGCGAGTATCGTGGCCCATTTAAGACCATCAAAACCAAGGTGCCCGGAATGCAGCTCACCGAGTTGATTCCATTGCAGGCAAAGATCGCCGACAAATTCACCCTGCTGCGCTCGATGACGCACACCGGCGGCGGACATCCGGCTGGATCACTGCAAATGCTGAGTGGCGATACGGATGCGCGTGACAAACCCAAGCCCTTGCTGCCGGACTGGATGACCGTGGCGAATTTCATGCGCTCGAAAAACAAGCGCGGCAGTCCGTTGCCGAACTACATCGGCGTGAACCCGATCATCAATTACGACAGCTTCACCATCGCCGGACCGGGGTTTGTGAATGCCGCCTATTCGCCGCTGGCGGTGCTGAATGATCCCAGCCGTCCGGATTTCGCCGTGCCAAACGTTGGCCTGTCCGACCCATCCAAGCTGGCCCGTCTGAATGACCGCATGGCCTTGCTGCACAGTCTCGACAATCTGGAACGCAACGTCGATGCCGCAGGTGAAATGGGCGCGATGGATCAGTTCGAAGCGCAGGCGATGACGCTGCTCACCAATCCGCAGACGCGCCATGCATTTGATCTCTCCAAAGAAGACAAGCGCACCCGCGAACGCTACGGCATGCATCGCTGGGGGCAGCAACTGCTGCTGGCGCGCCGTCTTGTTGAATCGGGTGTGGAAATCATCACGAGCTGCCTCGATGGCCCGCAATGCGGTCGTGTGGGCAACTGGGACGATCACGCCGTCAACCACCATGTCTTTGATGCGCTGCGCTTCCGCGCCGGAGCCTTCGATCAGGCCGTTTCAGCGTTGATTGAGGATGTGTATGCGCGCGGCCTCGACAAACGCGTGCTTGTCGTGGTCAGTGGTGAGTTTGGGCGAACACCCAAAATCAGCCACGTCGCCAGTTCCGGCGCCGGCGAGGCCAGTGCAGCGGCGGGTGTCGTGCAGCCGGGTCGCGACCACTGGCCGCGTGCCTTTACCAACCTCTGGGCTGGTGGCGGTCTGCAAACCGGCGGCATCATTGGTGCTAGCGACAAACGCGGTGAAGACGTGGTCGAGCACGCCTGCTCGCCGCACGATTTACCACCATCTGGGGATCGACTCCGCCAAAGAAACGATCAATGACTTCAGCGGCCGTCCCACCCCCATTGTGCCAAACGGGACACCTATCCGGGAATTGATTCGAGTGTAGGTGTGAGGATGCAGGGTGGGGGCGCAGCATGTGATCCTCATATCCCGTCTGCCCACCAGTGTGTCTTCATGCGGAATGACGAGGAAAATTGTGTGTGCGTCGCCGGCGAAGCGATGATTCATTCAAACGCATGCCACAATTCATACACCTCGCCGATGACCGTGACATCAGCATGATCCGGAAGGGCGGAATGAAGGCTGTTGCACTCTTTGGCAGACCCGAAAAAGTCGTCTTTGCCACGCCGGTGCTGCAAAATTATTATCAGTCCCATCAGTGGCTGCGCGAACTGAAGCGGCAGGGTATTCGAACCATCTCTGCCGTTCAATTTCGCGTGGACGATGACATGCCAGTTTCGGTGGGGCGCTACAATGAAGAGCACATTGCAACCACGGCGGCAGAGGCGGTGAAAATCTTCATGGATCACACCACCGGTCTCGGTCTGGAAGTCATTTTCTCCTGTTCAATTCCCGCCAAAAACATCACCCGGATCTACACTCCCGACCAGGTGACCGGTTGGCGGTACTATCCTGAATCCCATTCAGATGGGAGGAAGCCTTGCGGCTGCCCCTATTGCCGGAGGGGGCAGATCAAGAGCCGGAAGTTGAGGGAAGCCGATGCCGAATGATGGGTGGTAAAGAGCCTCACATCCCCTTCGGCATCCAAGGATCCAGCTTGCTCACTTCCGCCTTCGCGGCTGAGCTGACAGGGATGCCCCAGGCATCGAAGAAGGGGCCAAGGTTCTTGTTCGTGATCTTGGAGTAGCGCACGAGGAACTGGTCACGGCGCTCGTCATCGCCCTTCGGGGCGGGGCCGAATGAAGAGTCGTCGAAGCTGTAGAGATATTTGCGCCAGCTCTCCCAGCCGAACTCCTGCATGAGCTGAATGTAAGTCGTCAGCGCGGTGAAGGGCTCGCTTTTCCAGACCTGCCACTTGTTGGACGCCTTCTTGATCTTTTGGATGTTCTCCTTGCGTGCCTCTTCAGTGATGGCGGTGTGGCCGATGAGCCAGTCTTTCTTCAAGACGGCGTCATAGCAATACATGCCGATGACGTTGTTGGTGACCTCGCCGGTGCCATCGAAGGTGAAATCGCCACGCTGATGGTTGTGGCCGATTTCGTGGTAGAACCCCCAGCCGGGGAACTTCAGTTTGCCAAAGGTCGTCATCTCCGGCGCGGCGCTCGTCGGAATCATGATGGGATAACCGCTGTGCATGTAGCCGGCGCTGATCTGTACATCCGCCACGATGCGTTCGGGGCGTTTGCGTTCAGCGGTTTGATTGGTGATGTCGTCCTGCGCTTCGACCACCTTCTTCCAGAACTCCATGAGCTGGGTGGGATTGTTAATGGCGCGCGCGACCTCGGTGGGGCAGCTCACGATCATCTTGTCGCAGGCGAGTTCGGCCCAGGGTGCTGGGCGCTTTTTGATCTCGCTCCATTTGGCATCGTCATCCTGGCCGAGAACGAACAGCGGTGCGGGCACGGCATTTTGAATCGTGGCAGTGAAGGGTTCGTCGTCTTTGGCGCGGCCAGGAACTTCGATGTAGATGAGCCCGCCAAAGGCGCTGGCGGTTTTCGTGGTGGCGGTGGCCAATCCAACGCTGCGGGTGATGTCCGGCGCACGTTCCCATTTGTCCAGATGGTACAGCGTGTCGCTATGGCAGCCGATGCGCACGGCGTAGCCTTTGTCGGCGAGTTTTTCCGGCAATGTGACGCTGATGGTGTCGCCTGCGGCTGCGTAGAGGCCGGTGCTGGTCCAGCCGGGGATGCTGGGTGTCACTTTGACCTCACCCGTGACGCGTGGTGCTCCCTCAGGCACTTTGCCGGGGAAGGATTCATGCGCGGGATGTGCGGCCACTCCCTCACCTGCGGCAAGACGCAGCACGCGTGTTTCCATGCCGAGGCGCAGGCGTTGCGCTGCATGCTTGTCGGCGGTGAGTGGTGCTTGGGCCGTCGGCACCACGGCATCAGCGCCGGCAGTGCCCAGTGCGGCTAGTACGGCGGTCTTCAGATTGCTGCGGTCGGGTGGCTGGGCCGCCATGGCGATTTGAATAGCATTCGTGCCCTGCTTCATTTGCTCCGCCGTTAGCGCGGGGCCGCCATCGCGCTGCTTTTTGATCGCACTGATGGCCTCTGAGGCGTTCATCATTTGGGGCAGTTCCACACGTGCTTCAAAGCTGCGCAGCTGGTCAAACGCGCTCATGTCCGTGATCGCGATGCCTGCGGGCATCAGCGCCTGGTTGAGGCCGTGTGACACCGCCAAGTCTTTGCCGCCGCTTGTCTGGCCGAAAGCCCAGCCCGTCATGCCGCCGATGAAGCCACCGCCGCCTTTGACATACTCCGCCACCACCGCGCCTTCCTCGGCGCTGATGATGCCCTGCATGTTCACGATGACGACATCGAAGTCGCTCAGACTTCTCTTGTCGATCTTGTCAAAGGTCTCCACTTTGAATTCGTGCTGCTTGTACAAATTGACCGCATTCACGCCTTTGAGGCCCAAACGAGGCTTTTCTTTGTTAGCCGCCCAATTCACGCAGTTCTCCATGAGCTTCGCGTGATCTCCGCCTTCCCCCCCGGCGAGGTAGCTGTTGTGACCAAAGAGAATGACGCGCCCCTTGGCATAACCTGCCGCCGCTGCGACGGCGATCTCGACCCCATCCTTGTCAGGCGCGGAGAGAATGGGAAACGCCATGTTTCCCCAGATACCGATGGGGCCCGGCGCCCCTGCCTTCGGCACCGATTTGACGCCGCTGAGGATTTTGCCGCGTTCGGCATTCACGAGCGCAGGCGGCATCTGGGCATGCAAGACCCCGACAAAAGCGAGGAGGACGAGTGTGGTGGCTGATTTCATGGTTGGGTTGGGAAAATGAACGGTTTGGGAGGATCGCGATGCGAATGCATTGGCAGGACACTATCCTGCATCTCAGGGGAGATAATTAATTTGACCGGTCTCGTGCTGCCTGCCCATCGTCCGCCATTGGGCAGCTCGATTCGAATTCCAGGATAATCTGCGGATTGCCGCTTTCGAAAATCAGACTCGTTTCCTAGCATATAGATGGCTGTACTCGAACCGTGGCGAACACGAAGGACGTTGGGCAATCCATAGTTCTCCAGCATGTAGGGAAAAGGACAAGACGCCAGGAGAGCCGATATAGATGACATAAAACCACTGCCTGAATGGTCCCAACTCGAAGAGTCCAAGGCGACTGGTTTCAGTTGATCCAAGCACTCGCCTGCTGCGAAAAAGAAACTCTACCTTTGCTCCTGAAACCGGTCGGCCATGAATATCTACCACACTTCCTGAAACCTTACCAGCAAGACGGTCAGAGTGTGGAAAGATCACGCAACTCGGAATCAGCGAGACGAGAATGACAGCGAGCAATGAATGGTTCATGGCTGGATTAGCGGTAGATCACGACGAGGAACACCAGCGCGTCCCCTTTGCCGGTGTTGACGATGGCGTGCGGCACGTCGGCGCGGTAGGTGCCAGAGTCACCTTTGCCGAGTTCTTCGCTGTTTTGGTCAGATTCGATGCGCACGCTTCCATCCTCCACGGTCAGGAACTCGCGGGTGCCTTCAAAGTGAGCCTGGCTGCGCAGCGTGCCGCCGGGGCGCAGCGTCATCTCGTAAAACTCCACGTCCTTTTCGAGATTGATGGGTGAAAGCGTGCGGATTTCGCACTGTTTGTCGCTGCGATAGACCTGGGCGCGGTCGCTGGCCCGGATGACCAGGATTTTCGAAGCGCTGGCCTCGGCGCTTTCGATCAGTTCCTGCAAGGTCAGTCCAAAGGCCCGGGCGATGCGGAAGGTGACTGTCAGCGTCGGATTGGCCTTTTCACGCTCGATTTCGCTGAGCATGGAGCGGCTCACACCGCTCGCTGTGGCGAGTTCTTCGAGCGACCAGCCGCGGTCCCCTCGCAGTTTTTTCACCCGTTTCCCCAGATTCTCATTGATGGCCTCAGGGCTGGATTCAATAGAGGGGGCGGCTTTGGGTTTGGGGGGCATGAGTGTCGGTATAACGGATGGTTCTCTTGTAAATTAGAAATAATAGTCACATGCTCAAATCATGATGCGTTGATATGACTGTTGACCTGCCCAGCTAGAACGCTAATTTCCACCATGCCT
>JAPLUN010000601.1 GCA_026397715.1 Verrucomicrobiota bacterium | reverse complement strand
CGGCATCGCGCAGGCGCTTCATCCAGGTCGGGGTGCGGCCGTCGAGGGCGATCGAATTTTCCCAGTAGCGGTGCTGATGCGGATACAGCCCGGTCAACAACGACGCGCGCGTGGGGCAGCAGCGCCCGGCGTTGTAGAACTGGCTGAGCCGCACGCCGCCCTTCGCGAGACGGTCGAGATTCGGTGTTTGAATTTCTCCGCCGTAACAACCGAGGTCCGAGAAACCCATGTCATCCGACATGATGAGGATGATGTTCGGCTGGGCCGCACCCAAGGAGGCAGCCGTCAGCAACAGGGACGCGAGGGGAAGCAAAAAGCGGGTGTACATGGCAGGAAACACAAAGCTGCTGAACTCACTTCACCTCCGCCACGTCCACCACGTTGAGCTGAATGAACTGGCCGTTGAAGGGCTGCGGGGCAGGGGAGATTTCGGGGACGACGAGTTTGGCGAAGTTGGTGATCATGTGGCCGTTCTGGCCGTTGCCGTGGAGGGTGAGCGTGGCGCCGCCTTCGACTTCGATGGTGGCGGTGTAGTCGATGGTGAAGATCTTGTGCCCCACCTTGTCCTGGCGGTTGAAGAAGAAATGCTGCGCCGGGGCGGAGACGGTGAGCTGGTAGATGTTGTAGGTGGCGTTGTTCGGAGCGCCGCCGATGTAGAAGTATTCGCCCACCTGCTGGCCGTCTTTGTACATCATCGGCTCCACCACGCCGCGCACACGGAGGGTGACCTTGTAGCGCTTGCCGGACTCGCCGCCAAACTTGCGCACGTCGGTGAACTTGTCGTTGGTCGCTGGATCGTTCGTCGCACGCGCGGAGATGCCGTCAGCGCCGGGCTTGGGGTTTTCCGGCATGGGGTCCTTGCAGGCGACTTCGAAACGATAACCGTCGAGACTGGCTGCGACAGCTTTCAAATCCTCCGCTTGAGAAGCTGGAGCGACGCAGAGGGAGATGGCGAGGAAGAGGGCGGAAAGGCGGTGCATGGTTGGTGGGTTGGGTGAACCGACGAAACGCAGCCCGTGGATGGAATCCACCATCGTTCGTCGAAAAAGATGAAGTTCTGGTTTATAGCGAACGCCCCACTTCATGCCTGCCCCCACCGCGCTCCCCATCTGGAAAATTCACACCGACATCCTGCGCACGCTGCAAGGCGGCAATCGCTTGGTGCTGGTGGCGCCGACGGGCTCGGGCAAGACGACGCAGGTGCCGCAGATGCTGCTGGATGCGGGCGTGGCGGGAGACAAGATGATCGTGGTGCTGCAGCCGCGCCGTGTGGCCGCACGCACCGTGGCGGCACGCGTGGCCTCGGAGCGCGGAGGGAAGCTCGGCGCGGAGGTGGGTTATCAGATTCGCTTTGATGACCACACCAGCGTGGGTACGCGCATCTGCTTTGTCACGGAGGGCATCCTATTGCGCTGGCTGCAGGATGATCGCTCCCTGTCGAAGATCGGTGCGGTGGTGTTTGATGAGTTCCATGAGCGCAATCTGCTCAGCGATGTGGCTCTGGCACTGGTGAAGGATTTGCAGCAGAGCCAGCGGCCCGATCTGGTGATGCTGGTGATGTCCGCCACGCTGGATGCGGAGCCGGTGGCGGCGTATTTGAACCAGTGCCCCATCCTTGTCTCCGAAGGACAGAGCTTTCCCGTGGAGGTGGGCTATCTGCCGGTGCCTGATCAGCGTCCGTTCACGGTGCAGGCCGCGGAGGCGGTGGAGCGAATCCTGTATGAGGGCGAGCCCGGCGACATTCTCGTTTTCATGCCAGGGCGCGGGGAAATCAATGGCACACTGGATGCCTTGAGAGGACTGCGAACGCAGGAGCGCGTGGCCTGCATTCCTTTGCATGGCGAACTGGAGCCGCAGGAGCAGGACCGCGCCTTTGCTCCGAACTCGCTGCGCAAAGTCATCGTGGCGACGAACGTGGCGGAGACCAGCATCACCATCGATGGCATCCGCCACGTGGTGGACAGCGGCGTGGCGCGTGTGGCTCGTTATGATGCAGAACGTGGCATCGGCACGCTGTTGCTGGAGCCAATCAGCCGTGCCAGTGCAGATCAGCGCAAAGGCCGTGCGGGCCGTACTGCGCCGGGCACCTGCCATCGCTTGTGGACCTCCATCGGCCACCAGACCCGCGAAGAACGCAACACGCCCGAGATTCAGCGGAGCGACCTTGCGGAGGTCGTGCTGCTGCTGCACTCGCTCGGCATTCAGGAAGCGGCCACGTTTGACTGGCTGGACAAACCCGACCCACAGGCCGTGGTGCGTGCGGAGAAACTGCTGACCATGCTGGGTGCCCTGCACGAAGGCAGGGCTGAGCTCACTCCGGTGGGCCGCCAGATGCTGCGCCTGCCGATGCACCCGCGTTACTCGCGGATGGTGATCGAGGCCAGCCAGCGCGGCTGCGTGCCGGATGCGGCCCTATGCGCTGCTCTCGTCAGTGGGCGCGATTTGCTGGCGCGATTGGATCGTGACGATGCGCAAATGAAAGGCTTGCGCGAGATGTTTGAGGACAGCGGAGACTCCGACTTCATCACGCTGATGCGGGCCTACGACTTCGCCAAAGAGAACGGCTTCAGCTTTGAGCGCTGCCGCAGCCACGGCATCAATGCGCAGGTGGCCCGGCAGGTGGAGCAGACCTGCCAGCAGATCCTGCACGCTGCGCAGCAGCAGCGGCTGTATGATCGCGATGGCGGGACCACGGCCAAAGGTGACGAAGCCCTGCTGCGCTGCCTCATGGCCGGATTCGTGGATCAACTGGCCAAACGCCGCGTGCCCGGCAAGCCGGAGTGCGATCTCACCGAGCAGCGCCAAGGCCAGCTCGTGCGTGAGAGCGTGGTGCAGGAGGCGGCGTTTTTCGTGGCTGGCATCTGTTTGATACGCAAAACAAGCGTGTGGCCGCGATGAAAGTGGTGCGCTACCGCGACCTCGTGATTGAGCAGAAGGCGCAGCAGCGCGACCTTGATCCCATCGCCAGCGGGCGCTGCCTCGCGGAGGCGCAGCGTGCGGGAGCCTTTGATCTGCCGCTGATGGATCATCGCCTGAAACAGTTCATAGCCCGGGTGGATCTCGTTCACGCCACGTTGCCTGAACTGGAGTTTCCGCGCTTTGATGCGGAGGCCGTCACTGCTTGCCTCGGCCGTGCGTTCAAGGGGCTATCTTTGGTGAAGGAAGCCCAGGCCGCGCCGCTGATGGCTGCCTTCCATCAGCATCTGGCCCAGGGGCAGGTGAGTTGGCTGGATGAACTGGTGCCTCTCTCCATCCCATGGCCCGCAGGCGGCAGCTTGAAGATTTCCTACGCGGGCGAATCACCGGAAGTGCAGGTGAAACTGCACGAATGCTTCGCGCTCACGGAGCATCCCACGCTGTGTGAAGGTCGGCTGCCGGTGCTGCTCATTCTCTGCACGCCAGATGGGAAGAAGCTGGCCACCACGAAGGACTGGCCTGCCTTTGTCATTCGTGAATGGCCGAAGCATCGGCAGGCCGTGGCGAAGAAGTTTTCGGGGTTGTTGTGGCGTTAGTTTTTTGAACGCTGACGCCAATTGCCTCACGAGTCTTGTCGTAGGTTGGGTGTGTTTGGCGCGTAGCGCTTTCCCATCAATCAAAGCCCGCTTCGCCAAACCGGCCGACTCTGGCTGCACCGAGTCATGTGGCGTCTTCACACGCTCACAGACGGGCGGGCTGTCGCCACACCCATCCTACGGCGGCTCACACCCGGATCACAATCTTCCCAAAGTGCTTCCCGCTGGCGATGCGCTGGAAGGCTGCCGGGGCGTCTTTGAACTCGAAGGTGGAGTCGATCACGGGCTGCAGTTTCACGCGTTCCATCTCGGCGAGCATCTGGGCAAACATCTCGCGTGAGCCGACGTAGATGCCGTCCAGGCGGATGCCTTTGCGCAGGATCTGCACGGTCTGCACTTCCGCGCTGGTGCCGGTGAGCACGCCGATGAGGGCGATGTGGCCGCCAAAGCGCGTGGCTTTGAGGGAGCGGTTGAGCGTTTCCGCGCCGCCAATCTCGACCACCTTGTCCACACCTAGGCCACCGGTTTGCTTGACGGCCCACGTGTCCCAGTCGGGATCGGTCTTGTAGTTGTGCACAGCATCAGCGCCGAGCTGGAGGAGGTGCTTGGCTTTGATGTCGCAGCTCGTGGTGGCCAGCACGCGTGCGCCGGCCAGCTTGGCAAACTGCAGGGCGAAGACCGAGACGCCGCCGGTGCCGAGGATGAGGACGGTTTCTCCAGCCTTCAATCCGCCACGGCAGTGCAGGGCATCCCAGGCGGTGACGGCGGCGCAGGGCAGGGTGGCGGCGGCTTCGGTGGAAAGGTAGTCTGGGATGGGCAGCAGGCTCTCGGCGCGGATGACCGCCAGCTCGCGCAAAAGGCCGTCCACGGCACCGCCGAGCGCCCCGGAGGCATGAGCCTGGCTGAATTCCCCCTCCAGCCAGGTGGGCATGAAGGGGCAGACGACCCGGTTGCCGGGCTTGAACAGGGAAACGCCTGAGCCCACGGCCAAGACCTCTCCTGCGCCATCGGAGCAGGGAATGCGTGGCACTGGGCCGGTGACGCCACGGATGCCCATGACGTTCATGTAGTCCCGGTAGTTCAGGCAGGTGGCCCGGATGCGGACCAATACTTCCCCAGGGCCGGGCGTGGGATCTGGAAGGGTCACGGCCCGCAGGGAGTCGAGACCGGTGGTTCCGGAGATTTGATAGGCGTGCATATTGGGATAGGGTTCACCGAGGCTACCGGAACTCTCCTCTGCAACAAGAGCGAAGTGCGGCCTCTTACCTCCCAGAATCAATGATTTAGGTGGGCTCGGGGCGTGCGAAAAGGCTTTTCAACATGAGGTGTGAACAATTCGTGAATGATTCACACAAAAACAGCGCTCTCTGGGCAGGGGTGACTCTGGATTGTCAAAAATGAAAGGTTTGGAAACGCAAGCGGGAACATTGACAGACCCTGAAAAAGAGGGGCTGAGAGGCCGGTTGAACGGCCCTGCCTTGAATCACGAGTTGGTCACATGTTCACACCGATTTCCCGTGCTTTGCCACCCTCAAAAATGAGGCGGAACTCAGTGAGGGTGATTGATGAAAAGAGTGTATAAATGGTTGATAATCATACTACTAAATTATTAGTTAACAGGTCTTTAGAAGTCTTCTTTAAGCCGCGATTTTTAACCTGATTTAGGCTCGGCGCGTGTCGAAACTGTTGCATTTCGAAGCTCTCTTTGCGCGTTCCACGATTCAAAAACAAGGGTTCCACGTCCTACCATTTGCAGGCGAAGGGCCGAGGATGATTCGTGCCGATCCTTTAGAAGATGATTCTGCCAAACCCAGAATTGAGAATTCCCAAAGCGGTGTGAATAACCTGTCAAGAACTCCAGTTTACGAAGGTAAATCCTGCGAACAAGCCATCCGTGCGCAGGGGCGGAGAGGAGTCGCCTCGCGAAGCTGCATTCTTGAGGCTCAAATCAGCGCGCCTCAGCGGCCAGCTTCTCGATCCATTTGCCCAAATCCGGCGGCCGGAAGGCCTCCATGCGGGCCAGCAGGGCGGCAGGTTGAGTCTCAACCAGGACGCAGGCGGCGTGCTCAGGCTTGAGGAAGCCGCTCTGGCTCATGTGGGTGATGAATTCGATCAGGCCGTCGAAAAAGCCCCCCACATTGAGGATGCCCACGGGTTTGTCGTGAAAGGAGAGCTGCAGCCAGGTGAGGGTCTCGAACAGCTCATCCAGCGTGCCAAAACCGCCGGGCAGGGCGATGAAGCCATCGCTAAGGTCCACCATCAGCTGCTTGCGCTCGTGCATGCTGCCGACGACGTGGAGCTGCGTCACGCCGCCGTGGCCGAGCTCCTTTTCCATGAGGGACTTTGGGATCACGCCGATGACCTCTCCCTTTTGCGACAGCGCCCCGTCCGCAATGGCTCCCATCAGGCCCACATTGCCCCCGCCATAGACGAGTCCGATGCCGTTCTGCGCGAGAAACGCGCCCAGACCGTGCGCCGCGGCGCGATGGGCAGGATCGCTGCCAGAGGAGGAGCCACAGTAAACACAGATTCGGCGCAGTCGGGACATGGGGAAGATGAAAAGGTATCAAGGTGGCTTCGCCGTCAAGAGGTCAAGGCTCAATGCCTGACTTGAATGGCATTCAGGCAAGATGATGTACTGCTATTCTTCACACCTCCCGCAAGGCTCATGAGACTCTGCTGAAGAAAACGCTCCTGGCGCGCGGGATTGCCTCGCTTCGCTCACCCTTCG
>JAPLUN010000025.1 GCA_026397715.1 Verrucomicrobiota bacterium | reverse complement strand
AGAGCTGATCACCTCAACTGAGGCTGATCGGATCGAGCGTACTCGTTCGATTACAAACACGGATAAGTTCAGGGAGGCTATTTGCGCTTTTTCCAATGACATGCCTGGGCATGGAAAGCCCGGCTATCTACTGATTGGAGTGGAGGACGACGGATCCCTTTCTCCAGGCATGAGCATCACGGATGAACTGCAAAAACAATTCGCCTCATATCGTGATGATGGCCAAATATTGCCACAGCCAGTAATGTCTGTGTTCAGGCAGGTGCATCCGGCGGGTGGAGAATTCCTGGTGGTAGAAGTGCATCCCAGTGATCTGACGCCTGTGCGTTATCGTGGGCGCATCCATATCCGTGTCGGTCCTCGCAAAGCGATTGCCAGTGAATCAGAGGAGCGACGGCTTAGCGAGCGGCGGAGTGTACATTTCCGCACTTTTGATGCTGGGCCTTGTCTTGGAGCCACGCTTGAAGATCTGGATTTGGACGCTTTTCAAAACACATACAGGCGTCAGGCTGTGGATCCTGAGGTGATTCGCGAAAATGGCCGCGAAATTGAAGCCCAACTGGCAGCTTTGCGTTTTTACAACTTGGGTAAAAGGTGCCCAACGAACGCAGGGGTGATTATGTTTGGCAAAGATCCGCTGAACTTTTTTCCCGGAGCCTACGTGCAGTTTGTGCGCTATGACGGAGAAACTCTTGCTGATGAGCCTGTTGAGCAGAAGCAATTCTCAGGAAGCTTGATGGCAGTGTTGCGAGAGATTGATTTCTTTGTGAACGCTAGGTTTACCCAAAAACCTGTTGCGGAGTCGGCTCTGCGCGAGCGCCTAGTATGGGATTATCCCGAAAAGGCGGTTCGTGAGCTGCTGATGAATGCGATCCTGCATCGCGATTATCAGTCGAATCATCCGACCCGGCTTTATTTCTTTTCAAACCGCATCGAAATACAAAACGCAGGCGGGCTCTATGGCGAGGCGAATGCGCAGAACTTCCCTGCAGTAAATGACTATCGTAATCCGATTCTGGCTGAGGCGTTGGTCTCATTGGGCTACGCCAACCGTTTCGGTAGAGGAGTTGCCCGGGCACAGGCTTTGCTCGCGGAGAATGGCAGTCCTCCGGTGCAGTTTTTGTGGGAAACCACCCATTTCCTCGCGATAGTGTCCAAGCACCCGCTTCGATGAGAACACTGGCATTCTTCAATAACAAAGGTGGCGTGGGCAAGACAACCCTCGTTTATCACCTTGCTTGGATGTTTTCGAAGATGGGAAGGCGTGTGGTGGTGGCGGATCTTGATCCGCAGGCAAATCTAACCTCCATGTTTCTGCCTGAGGCAAAGCTGGAGGAGATCTGGAGCGAAACGGGCCCGAGCCTTAGTATTATGAGAGCTCTGCAGCCAATAATCAAAGGGACGGGTGATATCGATACCGCGCCGGTGCAACATCTAAGCCACAACTTGTGGCTGGTCCCGGGTGATCTTGGTCTGGCGCAGTTTGAGGGTGAACTGTCCGAAGCATGGGGCAAGTGCCTTGATGGAAAGGAGCCTGCGTTTCGAACCACTAGTTCGTTTTATCGCATTGTTCAGGCTGCGGGTATGGATGCCAAAGCGGACATCATCTTGATCGATGTTGGGCCGAATCTCGGCGCGATCAATCGTGCGGCCCTGATCTGCGCTGATGCTATTGTGCTTCCGCTGGCTCCGGATCTTTTCTCTATCCAAGGCTTGCGCAATCTTGGTCCGACGCTCAAGCGTTGGAGGGGTGAATGGAAGACAAGGTTGCAGCACAACCCCGCCGCTGAACTCAATCTTCCCTCAGGTGACCTAGCCGCACTGGGTTACGTGGTTATGCAGTTTGGACAACGGGATTCAGGTTTGGTGAAAGCCTATGACCGATGGGCGAAGAAAATACCTGCGGTATATGCTGACTTCATTTTGGGGCAGAAAGGTTTGCAGCAAGTCTGGGATGAAGTGGATGATCACCGACTTGCCATGCTGAAAAATTATCGCTCCTTGGTGCCGATGGCGATGGAGGCTCACAAGCCGATTTTTGATCTTAAAGCAGCGGATGGAGCCATTGGAGCACATACATATGCAGTGCAGGGGGCGCATAAGGATTTCGAAAACCTCGCGGAAAGCATTCTCAAAAAACTTGGTATCGATGCCGAATGGTGGTGGTGATTGGAAAAATGGCATGCACTCAAGTTTCCTGAGTCGCTGCAACAGCCCATGCTTTAACGCAGCACCTCGCCCTTCGTCACGTCTCCGGGCACGTCCAGCAGCATGATCTGATTGATCGTCTTGAACTGGGCGTGGTCGGCCACGTTCCAGACGATCTTCTTGTCACGGGTGACTTCGATGACCTGGGCCTGCTCGCCGATGTGGCCGTGGCCGAGATAGACGCAGAAGACGGTGTTCCCGTTCGGCAGGCGCTGGCAGCCGGCCATGAGGCGCAAGGTGTAGCCGGGGATGTCGTTTTCAGCGAGTTCCCAGACGATGTTTTCTTTGGCGTCGAGTTCGCGCACCTGATGGCCGTCGCCGCAGGTAATGAGCAGGTGGCCTTCAGGCAGCGGCACGACTTCATGGGGATCTCCAGGAACTTTGATCTGGCGCAGCACTTTGCCGTCGGCATCGAGTTCGACGATTTTGCCTTCGCCTTTGAAGCAGACGAGGTAGTGGCCGTTGGCGAGTTTGCGCGTGCCGCGAAACTGGTTGTGCAGCTTGATCTCAGGAGCCGCGGTGAGCTTGATCTCCTTGGCGATCTTGCCAGCGCGATCCACCTCAATGATGCGGCTGGTGCCACATTCCACGATCATCACATTCCCATCCGGCAGCGGCTGGCAGGAATGGACTTCGACTTTCACATCCGTCGGCGCCTTGTACTCCCACACGATTTTCTTGTCAGGAGTCACCTCCAGGGCACCGCTGACAAAGCAGAAGAGGTAGTTTCCATTCGGCAGCTTCCAGCAGTCCTGCGGGCTTTTGCAGTCCCACTGCCATTCGATTTTCCCCTCGGCGGAAACCACGCAGACCTTGCCGCCGCCGTAGTCGCAGCAGAGAAATGGATGTGCTGCAGCGGCAGTGGAGACGAGGATGAAGAGGGCGGCGAGGAGTCGGAGCATGATGGTGGACGGATGGTGAGTCCGACATCAACGCATGATGCAGTGCCTTTGCTTCAACTCATTCTCAGCGCCAGCACGCCAAAGAATCAGCGGATGAAGTAGCTCAGATTCTCCAGTTCCACGGCCAGATCCACGCTGTTCACCACGACGTTCTCCGGGACATCGAGCACGGTGGGCGAGAAATTCAAGATGGCCTGGATGCCGTGCTGCACCAGATCATTGACCACGGACTGGGCATTGCTGGCGGGCACCGTGAGGATGGCCATTTTCACATTCTGGCGGCGGATGAATTCGGCCATGTCAGTCATCGGCAGCACGGGCACAGTGACCTGCGGCTGTTTGCGGGGTGCGAGATCAAACGCAGCCGCGACTTCAAAGCCCTCCTTGCGGAAGCCGCCGTAGCGCAGCAGCGCAGAGCCGAGATTGCCGACGCCAACCAAGATGACGGGCTGCAGTTTGTTCTGACCCAGCACCTCCCCGATTGTGCCGCTGAGGGCGTCCACATTGTAGCCCAGACCCCGGGTGCCGAGCTGGCCGAAATACGCCAGGTCTTTGCGCAACTGCGTGGACTTCACCCCGGCCGCTTTTGCCAATGCGGCAGACGACACGGTGTCCACCTGGTTCTCACGCAGACGCTGCAGGCAGCGCTGGTAGATCGACAGGCGGTAGATCGACTTGCGGGGAATGTCTATTTTGGCAGGCATTGGTTGGAACAATGTGAAAATTCACCCGAAAGTATCGGATGTCAACCGGGCTAGGTTGCCAGCCTATGGCCGTAGGGGGCCGGACTGAGGTTTTGGGATCGTTCTTACCGGACCTGCATCAGGAATGCGCTGAGCCGCAGGGATGTGGAGATTTTGTTCCAGCATTTTCAGGAATTCGATCAGCCCGGGAGTGGCCTTTTTCTCATCGTAGAGCTTTTTCAAAATGGCGTAACCCTTGGCCCATGAGTCGGGATCGTTTGCCTGCGCATAAGCAAAGCCAGCGAAGCGCTCGGTGAAATTAAGTCCACCGTGCTGGAAGGAGCTCAGGTAGGCGTCGCCAGAGGCTTTGAAGTCCTTGCTGCGGTTCCAGTGCAGGTCTCCCAGCTTTTGCCACAGCCGAGGATTGTCCGGCATGAGCTTCAAACCTTCCTCCAGAATGTCGAGGCCACGCTTCACATAGTCATGGAACAAGGTGCCACGCAGGCCTGACTTTAGCTCCTTGTTGTAGAGGTAATACGAGGCCGCATTGTAAGCCATGTGCCATGAGGCCTCCTCCCAGTAGCGCGCATTGCGCGGCTGGAGCTGCGTCACAAACCCATAGTATTTGTCCACCTGCGCCCAGTTCACCCGCGTGAACTCCACGTGGGCGCGCAGCTGGAAAACAGTGGCAATGAGCCCGCGCAAACCGCCGAACGCTGCAGCAAGGCCCATCTGGCCCATGTTGCCCTTCACACCCAGATGCAGCGGTTCATCCACCAGATGCATCGTGCGCAGGTCATGCGTCACCCGCTGCTCCAGCGGCAGTTTCAGCACACCAAAAATCAGCAGCACGGCGGCAGCCTGGAGTTTTCGTTTCATAGTTCCTTCTCCACAAAGACCAGGTGAGTGACGAAGAGGTAAACCGTCATGTAGAGCGCCGCGATGCCGGTCATTTCATAGACCGCTGCCCAAGGCACGATCTCGCCATTCGCCACGCTGTCCACGACATCGAACTGCGCCAGGTCGGGGCAGATCGTGGCCAACAGAAAGGTGGCGATGCGCGTGGCGGTGCTGCCGAGATTGGGCTGCAAGATGAACTCGCGGATCATCGCATGACCATGGCCGATGATGGTGATGCAAAAGGTGATGACGATGGTGAAGAGCGTTGAACTAGCGATGCAGGAAAGCAGCAGGGCCACGGTGGTCACCACGGCGGCCTTCAGGAAGATGGCCCACACCGCCCAGTGCAGGTTCCAGGTGAGCCCCTGTCTGGCCACGATTTCGTGGATCTGCGCCACCGCCTCGGGTGAATCCTGGTTTTCCGAATGCAGCTGGGACACGGCGGAGGCGAACAGCATGGACTGCTGCAACCACAAGATCAGGCTCAGCACGGCATCAATGATGACGAGGCCTGATGCGATGAGCATCAGCACTCCGAGCAGCTTGCCGAGCAGGTAGTCAAAGCGCGGCACTGGCTTTGACAGGCTGGTGTAGAGGGTGCGGTCCTCCAGGTCTTTCGGCAGCAGCAGGGCAGTGGCGACAATGCCGAAGACGATGCTAAACACCTGCAGCACGCCCAGCGACATGGTCTTGAACTGGCTGAGCTGCTGCTCGGGATTGATGGTGGAAAATCCGAAGCCCATTGCCGCCACCAGCGCGCAAAACAGCAGCAGGAAGGGCAGGATCTTCATCCGCATCAGCTGCGTCATCGTCGCATAGGCCAGCGTCCACACTCGCCGGGGGGAGAAGCGCACCGGAGCCACGGAGGCGGCGGCAGAACTTGGGGAGGCTTGGCTCATGGTTTTTTCGGTTCGGTGGTTGCTTCGATGAACAGGCGCTCCAGCGTCGTGCGCGGGTGGCCGCTGCGCAGCAGGCGCGTGCCACCGCCTTCGGCCTTCACCAGCGCATCAATCTTCGCCAGCAGGTCAGGGGAGGCATTTTCAAGAACCAGCTCGGTTTGATTTTCCACGGCGATCAGCTCGTCCAGCCGTCCCTCGCGCACCATGCGTCCGTGCGCCATGATGCCCACGCGGTCGCACACCTCCTGCATCTGCTCCAGCAGGTGTGAAGTGACCAGCACAGTAATGCCTCGCGTGCGAAATTCGATGATCAGATCCCGGATAATGCGCGAGCCGGAGGGGTCCACACCGGCGGTGGGTTCGTCCAGCACGAGGAGCTGCGGCTCATGGATCAGTGCCTGCGCCAGGCCGAGGCGCCCGGTCAGCGCCAGCATTTCTTCCGCACGTGATTTCAATTGATCCCCGCTCATGCCGCAGAGTTTGCCATAGAAGTGCAGGGTCTCGCGTCCGGTCAGGTGCTTGTAGAAATACGGATTCTCCGGCAGGAAGCCCACGCTGCGGCGGCTGGCCACTTCCGTGCTCGGGATGCCGAAGATGCTGGTGTCGCCTTCCGTCGCATTGAGCAGGCCAAGGATGGCCTTCATCGTGGTGGATTTGCCGGATCCATTCGGCCCGATGAGGCCGTAGACTTCACCTGCCTCCACCGTGAATGACACATCATGCACGGCGCGAAAGGCACCTTTTCCAAGGTGGCCTTTGAAGACCTTGGTCAGATGGTTGACGGAAACGGCGGGCGTGGCGCTCATACGGGTAGGGAAAGGTTAATCACGCAGAATGCTGAATCCACGCAAGTTTGGCTCTGCGGCAATGGCTTTGACCTCACGCTGCTTGATGTGCGAGCCCAGGCTGCTCTGCTGGATGTCTTCGAGGAAGGCGTCCAGCTCGTCGGCTTCCAACGCCTGCGCCTGGAGCTCCACGCGGCCGTCGGGCAGATTTTTGACCCAGCCGGTCACGTCAAAGCCCGAGGCGATGCGCTTCGTGCTGTAGCGAAAGCCCACGCCCTGGACGCGGCCTGAATAGAGAACATTTTTTGCGGTCATCACTTCATCAAAAGTTTCAATGCGGCCTTGGCTTCCTCGCTTGCCGCTTCAATCAACACCACGCCCGCGTCTTCGCGATTGCGCAGCAGGCTGACAAACCGGCCCTGCGCGGTGAATTCACTTTCGCCCTTGGTTTCGTAGCGCTGTTTCAACGAGTTGAGCATCGCTTTGTAAAAGGCATCGGCCGAGGACTTGTCCATGAACAGCGTCTGCCATGCGGCGTGGTCACGCTTGGCTCCGCCATCCGCCACCCAGGCCAGCAGACGATCCGCCACCAGCCCGCGTGCGCCGAGCGCGGCGTCTTCATCATTGTTGTAGGTGCGCAGGGCTGTGACGCAGGCAAACTTGCCAAGGCAGTCATCAAGATACGGCAGCACGCCCTTGAGCTTCACTTCCACCAGTTGGATTTCCACCGGAGCAGGGCGCTCCTGATCGAGGTACGTTTCCGGGTCAATGACCTCCGCCGTGCTGATGGGCGGGCGGCTATAGGCGGCATTGAGCTGCGGGAAACTGCCGGCGCTGTGCAGGGTCTGGGCAAAATCAAAACCCCGATTGAAAGGGAAGAGCGCCAGCTCCCGCAGGTAAGCCGGCATGGGCACCTGGTTGATCGGATGATCTGGGTCTTCCGCAGGCAGATCATCCTTCAGTTCAGAAGCCGGGTTTTGCAGTGAGTGCAGGAACCGCGTGAGCGCCGCATCTCCCGCGATCAATGAATCCCGCGCCAGCCGCATGTCGGTCTTCATGGGGCCATGTTGCGGCTGATACAAAATGCTTCCGTATTCGCGCAACAGCTGCCCGAAGGCGATCCCCAGCGGCTCATTCGAAGTCACCGCCGGGCCGGAAGCCGTGGAGGCTTCGATCGTGAACATCGTCTCCGACTCGTCGTCATACCAGCCGCCCAACTGGCGGGCCAGCAGAGCGGCGCGCATGGGCAGCGGGTCAATCGCTTCAGGAATCCAGCCCAGCGCGGCAAGTCCGCGCGCAAGTTTCTTTCCCTCTTCGTTCGGCTGCTGGCGTTTCAACCAGGCCAGGATGACTTTTTCCACCTCTTCCTGGCTGACCGCCGTCGTCACCAGAGGCAGCGCATGCAGCTTGCGCATTTTCATCATCTCCAAACCCATGCCCACAAAGTCAGGTGCCACATCATCCTCACCGCCCTTTGGTACCATCTTCGCCACGTCCTTCATGCCCAGCGTGCCGAGCTTTTGAATCATCTGCGCATTCTCGTCTTTCAGGGCGTCATTCTGGCCCTGGAGATATTCGATCTGGCCTTCAAGCAGCACGATCTGCTTTTTGAGATCATCCAGCGCCTTGTTGGTGACATCGATCGGTGCCGCTTCTTGTTTCACCGCAGCCACCGGCGGGGGAGTACTGACTGTTGGCGGCGGTTCCGGTTTCACTCCCGCCAGAAACAATGCCGCCGCACCTCCGAGCGCGAGGAGGAGGATCAGCAGGGTGGCCGGGTTGAGCTTCATCATCAAACCATGCAGCGGGAAAACGGTGCGGGCAATATCACGGGCTGTTTTTCCGCGTACTTTTCTGCTTGGCGGAGACCCGTTCCAACTCAACATACCCGGTACCGGGCTGAGCCGCCCGCACCATCCATGTTCCGCTGGCGATTTGGCAACCACGATCTCGATCTCACCCATCGCGGTCTCATCATGGGCATTGTCAATGTCACGCCCGACAGCTTTTCGGACGGCGGGCGCTTCAATGATCCGGGCCGTGCCGTGGAGCATGCCTTCACGCTGCTGGCGGAAGGCGCGGACATTCTGGACATCGGCGGCGAATCCACCCGTCCAGGGGCCGAGCCTGTGAGCGAAGCCGAGGAACTGCACCGCGTGCTGCCCGTGATCCGCGCCGTGCGCTCACAAACGAAAGCGCTCATCTCCATCGACACCATGAAGGCCTCCGTCGCCCGTGCCGCGCTGGATGCCGGGGCCGACATCATCAACGATGTGACCGGTTTGCGTGGCGATGCCGCCATGCCGCGCGTCGCTGCTGAATCCAAGGCGGGGCTCGTCGTCATGCACATGACCGGCACGCCACAGACCATGCAGGCCCATCCGCAGTACGACGATGTCGTCGCTGCCGTGGCGGACTACTTTGAAAGCCGCCTGCGCGTGCTGCAAAACGAAGGCATCGATTCCGAGCGCATCGTGCTCGATCCCGGCTTCGGTTTCGGCAAAACCCTGGAGCACAACCTCACCCTCATGCACCAGCTTCCCCAGCTCTGCACCCGGCGTCCGCTGCTCGTGGGCATTTCTCGCAAATCGACCATCGCCCGCGTCATGCACTCCGAAGCCATGGAAGACCGCTTCTGGCCCACCATCGCCCTCAGCGCCTACGCCCGCGAGCATGGTGCCCGCATTGTGCGCGTGCATGATGTGAAGCCGAATCGGGAATCACTGCGGATGATGGAGGCGATATTGGAAGGGGCGTAATAGTCGCGACAGCGTCATGGAGTGTGGCGGCAAGCCTCGGCGCGACGCCGCTTTCGAGGGCTGAAGAATGCTCTCTTGATAAAACATCACCGTCCGGCTGACGAAAGCGATGCCGCCGAACGAACAGGCTGTTCCTTGCGTCTTTGCACTCGGAGTCGCTGGCGCGATGTGCGACGACTCCATTTGTTTTCAATGCTTGCCTTGGTTGGCGAAACCGAACTAACATACAAATCGATGAGTGACGACACCTCACGCAGCTCGAACTCGACGGCCATCATGGCGCTCATGATAGCTCTACCGCTTTTCTATGGCTTCAGTATTGGGCCTGCCATTTACTTCACGGAAAAATTTCACCCCTCTGCATCGATTGAAAAGCCTCTCAAGGCATTTTACGCGCCGGTTCTTTGGCTGCATGCGAATACGTTTTTGAAACAACCACTCGAGAGCTACGAACGGTTTTGGATGAAAATGGCCCGAGGCAGATGAACCATCGGGCAGTCTGAATCCAGCCAGGACACGCTCAGTCCATTGGCAATAGAATGACTGCCATGAACGATGAGCCCACCAGAAGTACTTCAAAGACTGCGGCAAGCGCCGCGATTCTTGTGGCCCTGCCTCTGCTGTATGTGCTGAGCGTTGGACCCATTTGCTGGTTCCTTGATGCATCCACGTGGTGTCGGCGGCGGCCACGTCTTACGAACGCTGTGATGATCGTTTACAGTCCGCTGAAGCCGCTTTTCGAGCACGAATACCTGGGGCCGCCTTTTCTGCGGTACCTCAGCTGGTGGGATGAGCTGACCAGGAAGCCCTACATGGGCACAGATCCTTTTGCCCCGGTTCCTCAAGACCCCAACGATGCCTCAGCTCAGCCGGCAAACGATCCTTTTGCGCAAGAGCCAAACAGTACTTTGACTCAAGAGCCAAAATAAGGAACTCCCAGCTTCTTAGCGAGACGCTTTGGCCTCCGCAAAGCTTCGGTCATTCGCGCTGCTTCATCCGCTCCGCGCAGATCCTTGCAGTCCGGATGCGCTTCAGGAGATTCAATGAGGCCAAGCTGATGCAGCACATGCGCTGTGCTGTGTTTATAGGGCGAGGCGCTCATGCGGTCGTCGAGGCGGAAGACGAGGTCTTCGAAGGACTGGAAGGCTTCGAAGAGTTTATAGACGCGCGTGTCAAAACGGCCGGTGCCGGTCTTGAATTTCTTGTCGGCCACGCTGTCGAGCAGCCACATGTCGCGGGCGGCGCAGATGAGCGGGCAGGCGCTGACACCGGCACCGATCAGCAAAGGCAGGCCGAGCTTGATGGCGGTGGCGATGCCGTAGTCATCACCGCTGTGCGGGGAGAAGGGAAGGTTCAAACCTTTGCACATGGCAGCCCAATAATGAAAGTGCGGCTCGTCGAGCGTGCTGACCTTGCCGCCGACGTAGCTCGGGTGCAGCGCGATCTCATGGAACAGCCACGGATCAAACGGCGTGGCCCATGGCACAAAGGAAGGCTCCAGTGCATGCGCGAGGCCGGGGCGGATGAGATGCTCGGCGATCTGGAAGTAGGCGTCACGGCGCGGCTCGTTTTCCAGCGTGTTGAGCAGCTTGCTGGTCATGATCATCATCTCACAGTTGTCATGCTCCTGCGCGATGTCCAGCAGCGGCCAGTAACGCTCCGCTTTGAATGCAGTGTCGTTCTCCGCACCGCGTGCCGTCACGCCCGCGATGAAGCGCTGCTCCGGAAACTCCGCGCGGAAACGCTTCAGCACCTCGGCATACAATTCATTGCTGAGATCAAAGATGTACCCCGTGTCTGCATTGAGCACGAAGACCATCTCCACGCCGTAATGCGCAGCGCACTGCTGCATCCAGCGCACGCTTTTGGTGAAGCCATCCCAGTCAGGCTTCTTGTCCTTGAAGGGCAGCAGCGTGGCCACACAGAGGCGGGCCTTCGTGGTGTGATCGACGAGTTCCTCCTCGCTGGTGTAAGCCCAGACCGTCTCGTTCCAGGCGGTGGAGGGCTTCAGGTCTGCAGGATTGGAAATGAGGGCGCGGTGGTCTGCCATCCTGCCAGTAGAGCATGACCGCGCCGAGGGGCCAAGACGAATTGCGAATGCTGGAGATCGGAAATTCTGATCAACGAATGATCTTAAGCGTTCCCGCTTTGCCCGCCGGCCACTGCGCGCCTTCCTTGACCCACTTCGTGAAATCTCATATTCATCCATCGCCCATCGCCCACTATAGCCGGCATGAGCTGACCTTTTGGTTGTCAGAGCCAAAATGAGGCGCCAATTGTTTAAGACAGCCCCCAGAGCACCCTATGTCCGACAAAGCCTTGTTTCTTTCCTACAGTGACCTGCCTGCTCAAGATGCATATCGGGGGCAGTCTGAGAAAGGAGAGATTGTGCTGGTGCAGGAGGGCGCGCCCGTAATGTTTGCAAACCGGTATGTCACTGTGTTGGAGGACGAGGTCATTTTCCCTGACGGTAAGAGCGGGAGTTACTCACGGGTGTTTGCCAGTGCGGAGTTGCAGGGGCAGCACGGCACGGTGGTGGTTCCCACGTTTGAGAATGAAGTTTTCCTCATCCGGCTCTTCCGCCATCCGGTGCGTGCATGGAGTCTGGAACTCCCGCGGGGGTTTGCCGAGCCCGGCATGAGTCCGGAGGAAAATGCCCTTCGCGAAACACTCGAAGAGCTGGGGGTGGAGGGGCTGGGTGCTGTGGAGTTGGGCATCATCACGCCAAACACCGGGCTGCTGGCCACGCGGGCGCGGGTTTATCATGTGCCACTGAAGAATCGGCCCCAGGCTGCTGCCAATACAGCAACCCAGGCAGGGGAGGCCATCAGCCACGTGGTCGCAGTGGACCGCAGCAGCATCCTGGCCCGAAGTCCCCAAGTGCCAGCCCTGCTGGATGAGATCTCCTGTGCATTCACACTTGGAGCCTTGATGAAGGCGCTGGCTGGCGGCCTGCTCAGTTGAGCGAGCTGAGCCAGTGGCTGGCCATACCTTTATAACCACAATCACATGACATGTTTCGCCCTGGAATTTTCAACGAAACCTTCGATACGGTGCTCTTCAAGCCGGAACTGCGAGACTCGCAGCTCTACCGCTTCGCCTGTGAGTTCATTTACTGCGTGATTCATGAGGGGGAAATTCGCCTTTCAGAGCCGCAGGGCACAGACCAGTTTTACATCATCCGCCTGCTGGAGGAAAATCGCATCCGCCATCTTGGGCTGGAGCGAGTGACGAATCATCTGCATGTGGTGCAGAAGCCTCGGCAGGGCAGGGTGGTGCCGCTGGCCCAGTCCCTGGCGGAAAATCTTCTGAACGCCAAATACGACTTCTCCTGTCTGGGTGACGCGCTCGAGCAGAACGTGCGCCGCATTCTTGTGGCTGAACTGGGTGCGCGGAAGGATCTCGATATTTTGGACAAGGCTCGACAACTCCTGCGTCGAATGAGCAGCAGTGCTTCAGCGGAGGATCATGTTGCCATATGCTATTGGGACAGGCTGCTTCATAAAGGCCAGAATGAAAGGGAGAGCCTTGGCAGTATTGAAATTTGGAACCAATCGTGCCGAAATGAGAAGCTTCCCGGGCTGGTGGAGACAAATCTTGCGGCACACCGGGTGCTGGGAGGCAGGAATTTGGGCCAGTGCTTTGAGGACTTGTGCTCACGCCATCGTCCAGACTTGTGGCAGAAGTGCCAGACTCTTTTGCAGCCCTTGTTGCAGGAGGCCTTGCAGGCCGGGCAGATGTCCGAGGCAGAGGTGCTGAATGCCTACCAACCTCTGGTTTACTTCAATGGGCGCAGCCCATTTTACACGATGCGCAGCTTTTGGGAGCGGCATCTTTCCACGATGGACTATCTCTTTATCAAGGAACTGCTCGACTCCTTGTACAATGAACTGGTGGCAAATACCAGCAATGCAGGCCGGCGTGTCTTCCTGCCTGGGGACATTGGCCAGGCGGATCAGGCGGAGGCATCCTGTGCTGTGGCCGACCACTGCCGCTCTGTAGAAAAGCGGGCATGCTACCGCATGGCCTACCTGAGCCAGCCGGTGCCCTGGGAATGGGCGGATTTTATGCACACGCTCCAGGGGCTGAATGAGGCGCTGGGAGACGCGGACTTCATTCACAGCCGTGCAGCCTATATCAGCGCCCTAGAGCCGGTGGAGCAACTGAGGATGCTGAAACGTGTTGCTCTGGTGCTGAACCACCACTGTGAGTACGCAGGTGTGTCGTTGCGTATCAATTCAGACCGGTCTTTCACCGTGCTTACCACGCCGCGCAGCAGCCCGGATAACATGGTGGAAATGATCTCCGCTGCAGACGGGAGCATCGAGAACTTTACCCGCCAGGGCGAGTGCCAGCATCACGCCATTTGATGCGGCGCGTCCTACGGAGCTGACCCCTTGCCCTGTCAGATCCGTTTCATTTTTCACACATTTTCATGCGCCTTTTCATCAGTCACTGCATCAGTAACAGCCAGGCCCGCCCCCTTGCTTATCAAGATTCTGCGGAGACTGTGGCCGCCCTCAAGTCTCTGGGGGAGGCGCTGGTTCTTGCCAGGCATCGAGTGTTTGAGTATCAACACCATCGTGCCGAGTCCCGCACTGCGGACATTTTGGAGATGATGAATTGGCAGCTCCGGCTGTCGGATGCAGTAATCTTCGTGGTCAGCCGCAGCAGCTATGAAGCACCTGGCTGGACAGTGCCTGAGCTTTTCCTCGCGCATGCGCTGGGTAAGCAGGTGCTTTGTGTTGCTCTGGGTAAAGGCAGAGACTTTACGCCGGACAAGTTCGGAGACGTGGTGTCCGACCGGCGCTATCGCGCTTTGCTGCCTGCCGGGGGCGTTTTTCCCGGTGTGGATGCGCTGCTTCTTGGACTGGAAGAATTGCAGCAGAGACTCGGGCTTGAGGATAGCAGCCCATTCGATGCTTTTGAACTGCTCGAACTGCTTTGGGCCTGGTCCGAGGGAGGACGGAGCTTGTTGAAGGAAGGCCCTCCGGCATCGATCGAGGGCTTTCTTCAACACTATTGGGATGCCTGGAAGATCGGCTTTCGCCCCGCGCGGCTCTTTCTGAAAACACTTCCCCCGCCGCCAGTCGCGCCGGAGCGTGATTGGGTGGTGAATTGTGTCAGCCACTGGCTGGATGACCGCCATGTGGTCGTCAGGTGGCAGCAAAGCAAGTCGCAGTTCAATGGTGGCGTGACTGGTTCTGTTGCTGATGCTGCTGCAGGCAGTGTGCTGACTCTGCTGGATGTGCGCACCGGCAGGCATACCATGGCAGCAGTCCCGAATGTGCAAATATATACTGCTGGCACGACCCGTGGGGGCGCTGGGCTCGTCACTGTCACAGCTTGGGCACAGACCGGGGCAGAATATGTAAGGCTGGAAAGGTTTGGGATCAGTGATGCGGATGTTACCTCCGGGCTGGCGGGTTCGAGTCATGCTTTCGTCTATGCGCTGCCAGACTCCGTGTGCTGCAGCGGAGGCATTGCCTCGGCCTCAGGTGTCATTGATGACTGCTGGTTTGCTGGCAGCACACTGCTGCGCATTGTTTGGGAAGAACAGCGGCTGGAGCAGATCTCCCCGCAGCCGCAGGACTGGGCGCGATTTTCCCACTTTGGCTGGCGGGAAGCCACCGTGCAATCGGAGCTGGGCGCCGTGTCTGCAAGCCTGCCTGCAAAACCCTGCATGGTGAAATTTCCCAGCTGTGAAGACCAGTGGACGCTACTGCCGCCAGACTGGCAGTATCTGTGCGGAGACCAGGCGGAGACAAGCGGGCTGCTCGTTGCCTATAAGAACGGTGTTCTGGCCTTTGGGGACGTCGCTTGCTGCCCGCTATTTGGCACAGATTTACCTGCTATTGAAACTCTGCCTGACCCAGGGCAGGATTTGCCGCACATGGTGGTGGCACCGCAATTTTTACAAACCCTTCAAATCAACCGGGCCACTTTAGGAGAAGAGGCTGTCCCACTGGATATGGTGAGCCGCATGGAGGCGGAGGACGCGCTTTTGATTGAGTGGTTTGGTGTGGCACCACCGAGCCAGCAAAATGCTGGCAAGCCGTTCCGGACGGTGCTTGCAAGCGCATGCTCGTGCCTCTATCGTTTTCATGTGGACAGGCGGGCGATGCTTGCACTCAAGCAGGCCATCCTTGCCGATCCAGTGCCTTCAGCTGTGGTAGAGAGTTAGTATCCTGGCCTGCTGCACTGTGCAGGCACGTCACATCATGGTAGAAAATGCAGTGCGCCCGCTTTGCCCGCTGGCCATTGCGCACCTTCCTTGACCCATTTCGTCAGGATCACGCACTCATCCTGCGTCAAACGCTCTCCCACGGCGGGCATGGCACTGACTTTTTGATGTACGGTCTTCACATTAGCCACCAAAAGGCTCTTCTCCGGCTGCCCCGGAATGATGTAGGCTCCCAATGCACCTGAGCGCACTGCCTCCTGGCGGTTTTCGAGACTCCCGTGGCCCGGCAGTGCTTTGTGGTTGTGGCACATCACACATTTCGTTTCCAGCACTGGCTTCACATGCGCCGTGAAATCGACGGGGCCGTTCTTGGCCGCATGGATCGCCTCCTTGCTCAGCACATTCTCACCCATCGGTTTTGTTTCCGAATCGGGCGGAGTGGCGCAGGATGCGAGGGCAAAGACGCAGAGAAGCGGAAAACAATGGGTGTGCATGGGGGAACAGGTCCTCAGAATGATGCGCTTGCAATGGGTACAATTACTCATTTCTTGAAGGCCTTCTCCGCCTTGACGCCCTTGCCTTCGTTTTTGAGCTTCTCAGACCAGGCGGCGCGGTTGTCTGAATTGTTGAGGTTGAGTTTGCCGCGCACGTTGAAGAGATAGGCGTCCTTGCCCTCGGGTTTGCTGGACATCTTGCTGTCACCGGTGACTTGGCCGTGGCCGGGGAAAACGCGGCCCTGCTGGGCGGGAGCAGGTGCGTTCACTCCCCGGTTAGGAGCACCACCTGCAGCCAGCGGCATCAGATTGCCGCTGCTGCGAAAGACCGCGTAGCGGGAGTCGCCGAGCTTCACAACGACGACGGCCTGCCCATGGATGCCGGAGGCATTGAAAGCTCCGCGTGGATCAGTGCGCCCCTTCTGCGGCTGCGCTGCGCCGCTGGTGTCATAGGCGGCGATGTCGGCATCGGCCACGTAGGCATTGCGCACAGTGTCGCGCACCTGCACGCGCACGGCCCCGTTCTCGGCGTCCTCGTGCACCTCCATGTCCAGAGTGGTGATCAGCACGAGGCTGCTGGTCATCTGTGAGTCGCCACGGCAGATCACGAGGTAGGCACCTTCTTCCTTCAGTGGCAGCTCAATGGAGCGCTTTTTCCAGGCGTAATCCATGCCATCTCCCAAAGGCACCTTCATCTCAGCCTGCGGGGTGATGCCGGAGAGATTCACGCTGCCGACGCTATTGAGATCTTTCTGCCGCTCCTGCAGCTTCATCAAATCCACCCGGTAGATGAGCAGCGCAGCCTCCTTCACATTGCGGTGCTCCAGTTCGATTTTCACCGGCTCGCCGGGCTTTGTCCGCGTGGCAAAGGGCAGCTTCACGGCTTTCTCCTGCAGCATGGTGATGGACTCGCGAGCGTCTTCAAAGTCGTCCTTCACTTTTTCATACCAGCGCACCGCCTCGGCAAACTTGCCTTGCGCGTGATGAATCTGCGCGGTGATGTAGCGGGCATTTGGCGCGTCATCGCTGCTGCCTGCGGCCACCGGTGCGGCTGCAGCGAGGGCTTCGGGAAACTGATACTGCCAGAAGCGGCCCAGCGCCGTCATGTAGTGGAAGTTGTTCAGGAAGCTGCTTTTAGTGAAGGTCGTCGCGGCATTTCCTGCCGTCTGCACCACGCTCTTGTAGTCTTTGAGATCAAAGAAGACATTGGCCAGACTGAATGCGGCATCGTCCGCCAGATCGTCCTTGGCATAGAGGGTCAGGACACGACGCAGCAGATCACGGCTGCGCTCCAGCAACTGGTTCTTTGTCCACTTGGCTGCTCCTGGGCGCAGCGGCACAGTGGTGGGATTGGCGGCAAATTCTTGAAAGCGCTGCGCCAGACTGAAGAAGGCCAGAAGGCTGTCCGCGCCGTTCGGGTATTCCATCCACAGGCCGATCTGATGCTCCGCGCTGCCGGGGAAATCACCTGCGGTTTCCAGCGCCGCGCTCACACCCGCATCACTGACAAAGCTGCTCTCCATGGTGGCGCGATAGACCAGCCAGGCGCGTTCAAATTCTCCCATCTGCCGGTAGGCGGCGGCCACTTTCAGAATCTTGTCGAAGGGAATCACGATGTCCGGATGCCTCTCACTGAGTGCTTCGAACAACTCCACGATTTGCTTGGCATCCATGCCCTCACGCGAGGTGTGAATCCACAGCAGCATGCGCGCAATGTCGCGTTCGTGGTATTTCATTGCCTCGGCATCATTGCGCAGGAGTTCAAGGTGTGTGCGCGCTGCTTCAAGCTCGCCTGCATCAAACAGCAGCTCCGCCAGTTCCAGGTGCTCAAAGCCGTTCATCACATACGGGTCGGTGGTTGGCTGGCCAGGGGCAAGGATGGTCAGCTTTCCATCAGGTCCGGCATTGAAGCGTTCGTGCTGGCAGGCATCACGCACGCGTGTGGGCACTATGCGGTAGCTGCCAGGGTGCAAGGCCATCAGCTCATAGCTGATCTGCGTATCTTCGGTGAATGTTCCCGGGATGAACCACAACCGCAACATGCCCGGGAGCTGCTCCAAACGGGCATGCTCTGCCTCTAGAGAACCGGGAACAAACATGCAGCCACCCGGCAGCGGTTCATCAATGATGACATAGCCGTTCTGCGCCTGCTTGGGTGCCTTCAATTCCAAACGCACGCGCAGGCGTTGCCCATGGGCCGCCACGTTCACCGGCGAGCTGCTCTCCGCTTCCAAGGGCTTGTCATGATGCCGCAGACCTTCATGCAGCCATGCACGCTTTGCCACCGTTGGCAGTGAACCCACCGTGGCTGCTTTCGGATCAATGGCCTTCTCATTGACGAAGGTCGCGATGATGATGGGCGCGGCCTTGTCGGTCTTGTAGTTCACGCTGATATTGAACTTGCCGTTCGCACCTGCCTTGGGGGTGGGGATGCGAATGACTCCACCATTGCCGGCGGCATGCTGCTCACCATTCAGCGTCAGTTTCAATTCCTCCGCCTGAGGCGTCTGGTGCATGCCGCTGCTGATGAAATGCTCCGCCAGCGCCGCTGTCCAAAGTCCTTGGAGGGCAGAGTCAGCTCCCAGTGAAACACCAAGCTGCTGCTGCAGCGCATCCGCCGCCTTCTTGGCCAAAGCGGAGCTGGGCTGGGTCTTCGCTGCGGCGTAAAGCAGGATGGCAGTCGTGTCGTCTTTGCTGCTCAGCCGCGAGGTGGTTTTGCTGCCGGTCCAGGTGGGTTTTGCTTCGAGGGCCTTGAGCAGTTCCTTCGCTTCCTCGGTTCGGTTCATGCGCTGAAAGGCGGCTGCCAGCCATGCGAGCGCTGGGTCATTCAGCTTCAAGCGGTCGCGATACATGCGATTGGCCACGGAGAAGTCCGCCTCACTCACGCAAGCGAGTGCATATAAAATGACGGCTGCTTTGTCCGGCTCATCAGGCGGAATGATCGCCAGGGCTTTCTTCAAATAAGAGGTCGCTGATTTGATCGCACTGTCTTCGACATCAAAGCCGAGCGCTCTCGCCTCCAGCAGCGCCCACAGCCCAAGACTCGTGACCACGCTGTCGTGCTGCCATTTGACATCCTGCCATGTCCAGCCGCCATCCTGCTGAGTGATCTGGAGCTCAGCGATGAGCAGGCGGATCGGGCTTTCATCCGCAGGTTTGCCAGCACGTGCCGCCGACACATGGCTCAGCAGTCTGCTGGCAGCCGTCTGTGAAGAGTGACCCATGGATTGCAGCAGCGTCAGAGGCGAGGAGAAAGCAGACACCAGAAGCTGCTGGGAAGGAACGACCGTGAAAGCTGCTTCTCCAGGAGCCGAAACAATCTTCAGCGCATGACTGGTAGTTGTTTCACCGAATGGCAACACCATGAAGTTTGAGGGCAGAGCGCGGGTGTCCTTTGCCGTCTTGATTGAGGCTGAGGAGATGCTCAGGCCCGGAAGTTCAGGGACTTTGACGGGATCAAAGACCACTTCCGTGGAGCCTTGGGGTTTGAGAGTTGCGGAGCGCTTTTGCTCTTTCGGGACACCTGCGGTCTCAAAGCTGGTCTGAGCGGTCGTCTCGTTTTCGGGTGCTCCGTGTAGCAGCAGGCGTGGTGTGAAGGTGTCTCCTGAAATGAGAGTGGTGGGCATTCGTACTTCCGCCATGAACTCCGCCTTGGTCGTCATCTCCTCCTCGGCCTGTCCTACATTCGTTGTCACTGTGCAGCCACGGCTCGACAAACGCCATGCTCCCGCCATGGCCGGTGCGGTCAAAGTCACTTTCACTTTGCCGGAGGCATCGGTCACAAGCGGGCAGTGCCACTGCGCGTCTGGCGCATAGGGCTGGCCATTGGCTTGTCCTCCTGCGCTCGGGAAGCCTGAGCCGAGTGTCATGTCAATGCTGGCGTTGTTAATGTTATAGCCTCCGGATCGATTTCCGGCCGTTATCGGGCCACCTCCATATGGAAATGGAGCAGACCCTGTCATTGAGTAAGCATTCGGCGAAGTGGTGGTGTTGAGAAGTTGCTGGTTATCGATCATTGCGCCTCCCATGTTGCCAGTGACTGTGCCGGATCCTTGAAAGGTGAGGGTGTTCGAGCTCAATCCACCGAGCACTAAAGAGCTGCCGCTGGCTACAACCATGCCGCCACTGATGATTTTCAGCGATCGCCCCCCTTGTGACCCATCATTTTCGGCCAGGTTGGAAAACCCGTTCATGTTCATAGGTCCTGAGCGTAACCGCTGCTGTACAGCCGCCTGCTCGTACCACACGCTCTGTTCCCTTTGCTCCATATGACGCAGCAGGTCGATGTGGGACTGCGCGCCGTCTGCAATGGCGATGACATTGCCAGATTCATCCTTGGTGAGGAGCTGGGAAGAAGCGCGGTGCTGGAAGCTCGCGTTGCTGCCGATGCGCACACTGTTGTAACGACGCAGGCTGCCGTGAAAATATTCGTCGATGTCTTCGGTGTCGTCAGAGTATTGCGCAAACAACGCCGCGCTGGCGAGTGCGAGGCTGAGCTCTGCGGACACTGGTTTGCCATTCGCGTCGGTGGTGGTGAGCGTGATCTCGGCGGCCTCATGGGGTTTGACGGGCTGGGCAGGTGTTTGGATTTCGATCTTGAGCGGGCGCTTCACCACAAAGCCGCTGTGCGCGCTGTGCAGTTTGTCGCCATCAAGAAAAGCCACACTGACCTCGAACTGCGGCCAGTGTGCCGCAGCGACGGCGACGGGCAGTTCATTGTGACCGATGCTCAGTTTGATGATGCGGTGTTCGATCATGTGTTCACCTGCGAGGGTAACCAGCGCCAGCGGTGCGGTGACGCGGCTGTGGGCATCGACTTTGAATGCGCTGCCTTCGTTGACTTCGGTTTGGTCGCTGAACAGGATCAGCTTTGTTGTATCCTCGGGGCCGGAAACATCGAAGTGAGCTGTGCTCTCGACGACGTTGCCGCGAGCGTCGGTGGTTTGAGCCAGGAGTTGATGACGCATCGCGGACTGCACCACCACACTGGAGCTGCCGATCCCCGTCTTGGCATCTGTCTGCACGGTGAACTCCGCGATGCGTGCCGGTGCGCTGGCGGTGGGAATGTACACCAGCCCGGGCAGGCCGGAGAGCACCGGGTTCTGCGGCTGATTGTCGAGACGCGAGAGCATGATCTTCACCGTAGCCGCCGTGGGTTTGCCGTGATGATCCAGCGCCTTGATGCGAATGATGGAAGGCTCTCCGGTGAGCGCCGGATCAGGCAGACGATCCCACACGAGCTGAACGCCGGAATGCAGCAGGCTCACAGCATGATGCGCGCTGCGACGGCGCGCAGGCAGATCGGCGTCGAAGCGGAGGAACTCACCGGGCTGAAAGGCGGTGGTCTCCTGCGTGAAGGTGAAGGCACCTGCAGCATCGGTTTTACCCTCAAGCAGGCGACCGTCGGGCAGACGCAGACGCACGGGTTCGTCCACCAGCGGAGCTCCCCATGAGTAGTTCACGCGCAGGGTTCCTTCGATGCGGTCACCCCGAAACACCGCATCGGGCTTCGTCTCGATCTCGGCGGTGATCTCGGCGATTTCAAACTCATGCACGTTGAACCAGGCTTCGTGGGTTTCATCTCCTTCCACAGCTTTTGCGGTGATGTGGTAGCTGCCTATGGGCGCGGAGGCGGGCAGGGGGACGCTGTGGGTGAAGGTGCCGAAGTCGCTGAGCTTTGATTTCATGCGGCGCAAGACACGCTTACGTTCGTCGGTGATGCTGATCTCATACTCGCGGCCGCCGGGAACACTGTAAGCGCCGTCCTGCACATCCCGAATGATGCCGCCCTGCGTCATGCCGCGCAGATTGAGACGCTGAATGGCCACGCCTGCGTCCGTGCGCACGTAGGCGCAGAGATCTGCTGCAGCGCGGATCATTTCACCGCGCAAGCGGAACACGCCATCTTTGCCCGTGCGGCCCTGGCCGAGGATTTCCTTGCCGTTGCTGAGCAGCACCTCCGCATCCGCCACGGCCGTGCCTTTGATGCGGTCTTGCACAAACACCAGTGCTTCGGTCCACGCGGACTGCACGATGAGATCAATGTCACTGCGGATCACGATCGTGCTGGCCTGCCAGTCCTCGCCCTCGACACGGATGAGGCAAACGCCGGGCTTGGTGCCATCAAACGGCACATCGATGGTCTGCTCAATCGGCTTGAGCCGCGTGTAGCCTTCGATGTTCACCTCCCATGTTTTGTCCGGCTGGATCAAATCGATGTCGAGGGAGCCGATGCCTGATTCACCATCAAGGCGATGACGGCTGCGGAAGAAATCTTCGAGATTGAGGATATAGCGCGAGACCTTGAGCTTTTCGATGTTGCGCACATTCACGCGCACCTGGGCGGTTTCGTTGCTGCGGAAAGTGCGCGGTGTACGCAGCGCGAGAGAGCGCTGCGGCATCATGGCGGCGCGTTCGGCCGCGAGCTGCTTCCACCCGCCCCAGGTGAGTCTTTGGAATGTGTTCAGCGCTTCTTCATGCCGGTCAAGGTGCTCGGCCTGGATGATGCTGGTGCGGTAGAGCGCCAGCGAGGCCTCCTCGCTCTGCGGATGCTTGATGATCAGGCGGGCCCACTCGGTGATGGCATTTTCAAACAGCTTGGTCAGCTCAGGCGAGCGCGGTTTGCCAGCCTCCTTTTTAGCGAGTTCCTGTGCTGCGGTGAACTGCCACTGGCCGTTTAAAAAGAGGAGCTGTGCGCAGCGCGGGTCCAGCGGGTGTGCAGCAATGAAGGCATCGAAGCGCTTAGCAGCCTCCTCGCGGTTGTTGGTGGCCACGGCATCGAGGCAGAGCTGAAACTCAGCCTCCATGATGCGTGCCTGCGCCTGCTGCCACAGGCTGCCGTCGGGATGTTTGGAGATGTAGGCGCGCCACTGCTCGATGGCCTGCGGATACTGCCGCGCGGCAAAGCGAAGTGCGCCGATCTGGAAGAATGCCATCTGCCGCCAGGATTCAAGGCGCTCGGCCGGTGTGCGTTTGTCCTGTTCGTTTGCCGCAGGGGCAGGCCAGTCCGAGCGGTCATACAAAGCTTTGCAGGCTTCCTGGGCCTCATCGCTTTTGTTTTGTGAAGCCAGCACCTGGATCAATGTGAACGCAGCCTCCGCCGATCTAGGGTGGGATGGATGAACCTTCAAAAACTGCCGCAAGCTGGCGATGTGCTTCGCAGGATCTGCGGACGGAATAATGCTGACCGGCGCATTTTGCTGCACGATCTGGGTGCCTTGCTGCATGCCATTGCTGCTGTGCGGCAGCTGTTCAGATTGAACAGGCTGAATGGTCAGTGCTCCATGGCTGCGACAGATCTGCCATTCGATGTCGCCTTGATCCGGTTTCGTTCCTGCGGCTGGAGCCTTGGTCTTCCAATGGGTCAGAACATCCTCCGCATAGCGGCGTGCGTCGGCGCTCCCCCCTGCCTGCAGCATGCCTTCGATGAGCATCTGGCGCACTTCCCAGCGGTGGGTGCCTGTTTCCTTCGTAGTGGATGACGGTGGTGGGCTGCCAATGAGTCCGCGCCAGTCGGGATCAAATTCACGCAGGTAGGCATCGCAGGCCTGCGGCAACTCATTGCGTTGGTTCAAGTCGCGCACGCTGACCACCGTATGAAAGAGGAGCTGTTCGCGCATCTTTGGGCCGGTCTCCAGTTCCTGTGCCTTTCTGTAAAGCGCCAGCGCCTTGTTCTGTGCGTCGCTGCCCACGCTTTGGCCTGGCACGGCCGGTTTGGTGATCTCCTGCGCCAAGGCAATGAGCGCCTCCGCCAGCTTTTCTTTGCGCGTCGTTGCAAACAGTCGTGTGGCTTCCGAACTGTAGATGGCTTCGGCCTCCTGATGGCGCTTGAGTTCAGCGAGGCACTGCGCTTTTAAGAACAGCGCCTTGCGCTGCCAGGCATGGCCTGCGGGAATGGCGTCGCAGTCGGTGATGGCTGCTGCAGGCTGTTTGGATTCCGCACGGGCAACACCCCGCAGATAATAGGCATAGCCCGCGTCCGCAGAAGCTGTGATGACGGCATCGGTCAGCGTGGTGGCTGCATCTGAGTAGCGCTGGCGTTGCAGCAGCACCTCCGCATCATCGATCGGGGTGGCCGTCAAAGTTTGGGCAAGAACGAAGAACAGGATGATTCGGTGGTACATGGCGGCCTCCAATGATATTTACTTATTATGCGCAGCCGGAAATGCCGAAGGCAAGATGCATGAATGAGTGGCAGTCAATTTACGTTCCGTTTACAGACAAGCCTCATTGTCAGCCCATTCCCCATGAACCGTCGCCATTTCATTCGCTCCGCCGCCGCTCTGCCCTTCATCTCCGCCATCGCTGCAGAGAAGCCCAGGCGCCTCATCCTGCGATCTTCATGGCAGACGGTGAACATCGGCGACATCGCCCACACGCCGGGCGTGCTGGCGCTGCTGGAAAAACATCTGCCAGACGTGGAGGTGCGGCTGTGGCCGAGCAATCTGGAAAATGGCGTCGGCGAAATGCTCGCGGCGCGTTTCCCCAAGGTGAAGGTCATTCGCGGAGAGGACGTGAAGAAGTCCTTCGAGGAATGCGACTTCCTGCTCCACGGCTCCGGCCCCTCGCTGGTGGCGCAGGCAGACGTGGTGAAATGGAGCCAGGCCACGAGCAAGCCCTATGGCGTGTATGGCATTACATTCTCAGGCCAGCAGAATCCGAAGGTCATCAAGGACAAGTCCGTCAAGCCAGTGCAAACCATCGATGTGCTCAGCGGCGCGAAGTTTGTCTATTTCCGCGACTCCGTATCGCTGGAGCTGGCGAAGAAGCTGGGCTGCACCTGCCCGCGCATGGAGTTCGGCCCCGACGGTGCCTTTGCGGTGGACCTGAAGGACGACGCGAAGGCCGAAGCCTTCCTGAAGGCCAACAATCTCGAGGAGGGAAAATTCCTCTGCTGTATCCCACGGCTTCGCAACACTCCCTACTGGACCCTGCCGGAAAAGAAGGCAGCGCTGGATGAGAAGAAGGACGCACGCAACAAAGCCATGATGGACCACGACGGCAAACCGCTGCTGGATGCCATCGTGAGTGTGGTCAAAAACACCGATCTCAAAATCCTGCTATGCCCGGAAGACAAGACGCAGATGAAGATCGGCAAAGAGATGCTCTACGACAAACTGCCGGAGGATGTGAAAGCGCGCGTGGTGTGGCGTGAAAACTACTGGCTCACGAATGAAGCCATCAGCACCTACCGACGCAGTGCCGGACTCTTTGGCCACGAGATGCACAGCCCGATCATGTGCATCGGCAACGGCATTCCCGCCATCGTCTGCCGCTGGGCGGAGCAGACCAGCAAGGGCTACATGTGGCGTGACATCGGCCTGAACGACTGGCTCTTCGACCTCGACAAGGAGGATGAACTCCAGCGCGTCGCCGCCACCGTGCTGGCGATGGCCCAAGATCCTGCCGGATCCAAAGCGAAAGCTGAGAAGGCGCGCGAAGTGGTGATGGCCAATTTTGCCGCCAGTATGGGCGTGGTGAAGAGCTGCCTGCCGGCCTGAGGTGTGTTTCCTCCAGATTCTCAGCAAATTAGTCTGGATTAAATTTATAAGATGGAGAAAACATGCGCTCCTCGTCAGGAGGAACGCGCGCATGAAATTCCGGCTCTATGCCTTTCAACTTCTCCCATTCTGGGCAATGCTTGCCTGCTGCCCGTACGTGCATGGGCACCAGGCACCGGGTATGCTTGCGCCCACCGTGGGTGCTGAAGTGGGCGTCGGCGAAGAGAACTGGAGTGTGCACATGCAGAACACCAATGTGCTGCAGGGACACACGGCCATCAGGTCGCCATACTACGGGCAGAACAGCCTAAACTCGGCGCCGCAAATGCGACAGACGGTCTCGCTTGATCTGCTGCTGGGCCTGCGGTTGTGGAGCGGAGCGGAGATACATCTGGACGGGATGATGTGGGAGGGCTTTGGCATCAGCAATGCGCTGGGCATGGCGGGCTTTCCGAACGGTGAGGCCTTTCGCAAAGGGACGAGCGAGCCTAACGCAAACATCTCACGCGCTTTCATTCGCCAGAGTTTTGGCTTTGGCAGTGAGATGGAGGATACCCCCTCGGGCTCACTCTTTCTCAAGGGCCGTCAGCATGTGTCCCGTCTCACGATCACACTGGGCCGCTTCGGCGCGAAGGACATCTTTGACGGCAACGCCTATGCCAACGATGCACGCACCCAGTTCATGAACTGGAGCTTGATGGCCAATGGCGCATGGGATTATCCGGCAGACAGTCTGGGCTTCACCACGGGCGGAGCGGTGGAGCTGTACCTGCATGACTGGGCGGTGCGCTACGGATTCTTCCAGGTGCCGAATGTCTCCAACGGCATTGCCATGGATCCCCATATCTGGAAAGCCTGGGCACAGGTGATGGAACTGGAGCACAAGCACGAGATCGACGGTCATCCCGGCGCGGTCCGCTTCCTGGCCTACGCCAATCGTGCCAACATGGGCAGCTTTCAGCAGACCTCGGACAATCCCATGCGTCCCGCAGACATCACGAACAGCCGCGCCTACCGCATCAAGTATGGTTTCGGGTTGAACTTGGATCAGGAAATCGCAGGCGGTATCGGCGTCTTTTCGCGTCTTGGCTGGAGCAACGGCAAGGCGGAATCGTGGTCGTTTACAGATGTGGACAGCACGGCGAGTTTTGGCATCAGCGCGAAAGGTGAAGCGTGGGGCCGGCCCAGGGACACTCTCGCGCTCGCTTACATCGTCAACAGCATCTCAGGTGTGCACAGCGCCTACCATCAGCAAGGCGGCAATGGCATCCTCGTGGGTGATGGCACGCAGTCCTACGGGGCTGAAAAAATCATCGAAACCTACTACGACATCGGGGTGTACCAGTGGCTGCATCTCGCCTTTGACTACCAGTTTGCCATGAACCCGGCCTACAACCGTGACCGTGGTCCCGTGCACATCTTTGGTGCCCGCCTCCACTGGGAGTTTTGAGCAGAGCCGGAAGCTGGCAGAAGCTGGACAGCTTGACGCTCTACTTGCAGGGTGATTAAAAAAGAAACTTTCGCAGAACCTTTTTCACTAAAATGAGCACTTATTGACTGATGGCGCTTTGCTGGCGGCATCTGACAAGACCCTCACGCACGTGGAAACCGCTGATCATCCTCTCATGCTCGAACGCCTCTTCACGGAGAGTTCGACGGAATTGACGCGTTACTTTGCGCGCCGCCATGGTGGCGACGCGTGTGCGCAGGATTTGGTGCAAGAGACTTTTCTGCAATTGGCGCGCGGAATGCGCGATGGGAAAACTCCAAAGTGCGTGCGGGGCTACTTGTTTGGCATCGCACGGAATTTGAGCCAGGCCGCCTGGGCAAATCGTGCGAAGGACAATGTGCTGCCGTTTGATGCTGCGGCTGCTGAAGTGGCCGCGCCAGAAGTGGATGAACGCATCAGCGCAGCGCGCGAGACGATCTCAGCGCTGGAGCCAGTCCAGCGAGAGATCCTGGAACTGCGGTTCTCGCACAACCTTTCCTATGCCGAAATTGCCGAGACACTTGGCGTCCCCATCGGCACCGTTCGCTCCCGGCTTCATCATGCCGTCGCGGAGGTGCGCCATCGGCTTGTATTTGAAATCAACCCATGAACCTTATGAAACCTGAATCCCTGCATGCCCTGGTCATCGACCAATACTCCGGCGAACTCTCGCCGGAAGTTGCAGACTTGCTGGAGGCTTACCTGGCCTTGCAGCCTGCTGCCCGAAAAGAGGCTGAGCACATCACCGAAACGCTGCTGCTCATGAATGCCACAGTGGCGGAGCATCCCGAATGTGTGCGCGTGTGGGCGCAAGATGAGATCAAGCCACTGCGCGTGCCCCGACGAAAAATGATGCTGCCAATGTGGATGAAGGCGGCGGCGGTGATCGTGTTTTCCGCCTTCACAGGGGCAGCAGGTTTTTATGCTGGCACAAGCCGCTTCAGTGCGGCCTCGTCCGCCATCGCGGATGTGACACCCGTGGAGCCACGAAGAGACAGTCCATGGGCACGCTATCGCATGGCGCTGGATCCGCATGGGCACGGCATGCAGGTGGTGCGGGTGGACCTCGCAGAGAGGGAGGGCCGGCCATGAAATTCCTGACTCGTTGCGCATGTCTGCTGGTGGTTTTTTCTCTCAGCGGTTGTTATCCAGAAGAGCGCATCTGGTGGTCGCCCAAAGGAGATCGGGCCATTGTGGCAGTGAATGAACAACTGCATCTTGTGACGAAGGAAGGCGGTCTTGGCGAGCCCTTGCTCGGAGGGGCGCCGATCAAAGACTGGCTTTTCAAAACACTCGACTGGCTGCCTGATGGAACAGGCTTTGTGTGCTCCCGCAGGCGGCATGTGCGAACCTGGGCTGAAGCGCAGAAACTGATTCCAGCCAAGGAGTCAGAGCGCATCGAAGCCTGGCTGCCCATGGTTTTGCCGACGCTGGAGTTCCAAATCGCGCGGGTCAAAGATCCTGGGAACCTCACAGGCCTTCAGGCGCTGATTCCTGGCCATGACAAGGAAGTGTTTGATGCCGGGCTGCGGGTTCTTTATGAACGGCAGCGTGCCGATGTGGAAAAGGCATTTCGCAAACTGCCTCAAGGGGAGGAAATTCTGGGCCAACTGGCAGATCCGCAGGGGAACTTCTCTGTGATTGAGCTTTGCATTGTCAGGCTGGGGCCATCCACGAATGAATCGCCTGTCGGCATTGCCTGGGGTATGCTGGATCCTGTGTTTATGCCCAAGGTTTCCCCCAAGCATGATGCGATCGCTTTTTTGCAACTCCATGAAAACAGCGATGCTCCCGATCTCATAGTGATGTCACTCGATGGGAAAACGAGCCTTGTTATTGCGCAGCAGATTTCATCGGCCGGATTTCAATGGATGAGGGACGGAAGGACGCTGGTCTTCACCAACTCGCTTGGTCAGTCTGGAGACAGCCTGCACAGCATTCAGCAAATCACAGTGCTGCAGGAGTCAGGCGCGCTGATGCGCCCAGCCTATGACAAGATGCCAGACGGTTCGGTCGGATCACGGCCAAAGCTGGAGCCGCTGCTGCATCTCATCGCTGCAGACGGCCAGTCTTTGAGCACCATTCCGACGGTGCCCGGCGACTTGCCCATGGATCTCGGTTATATGGTCGTTTCGCCCGATGGAAAACGAGTGGCCGTGGTGGAAGAGGCCACCGATGCCGTGGCAGTGGTGGAGATCGGAACGGGCAAAACGGAAATCATCGCAGAGCCGCATCCAAATTGGAACTGTGAAACCGTGCCCGCATGGAAGTCTGCAACTGAGTTGACCTTTGCCGCGTTGGATGACAAGACCCATGCGCCATGCTGGATGCTGTGGTCCGCAGCAGGTGGCAAACACAGCCTGAGTACTAAGTGGCCTGTGGCTGCCACCCAAGATTGGCTGAAAGAACGCAAATCCTCCACCGCCACCAAGGCAAATCCATGAAGAGTTCTTCATTGAAGATCCTGCTGCTAACCAGCTTTGTACAAAGCTCGGTCTCCGGTGAAGACACCTCTTTCTTTGAAAGCAAGATCCGCCCCGTGCTGGTCAAACAGTGCTACGAATGCCACTCGGTGGAGTCAGGCAAATCGAAGGGAGGGCTGACCTTGGATACCAAACAGGGCATTCGCACCGGAGGCGATACCGGGCCTGCGGTGGTCCCGGGAGATACGGCAAAAAGCCTGCTGCTCACTGCAATCAAGCACAGTGATCCTGATCTAGAAATGCCGCCGAAGAAGGCCCGGCTGTCAGAGGCTGTCATCGCGGACTTTGAAACTTGGATCAAAACGGGTGCGGCTGATCCACGTGAATCCGCAGTGAAGACTGCGGAACGTCCGCCGGTGGATATGGATTCAGGACGGAAATTCTGGAGCTATCAAAAGCCGAAACAGGTCGCTGGCACGATCGATGGATTCATTCGAGAGAAGTTGAAGGAGCAGGGGATTGAACCCGCCCCTGCTGCGGCACCTGTGGCGGTGCTGCGCAGATTGTATTTCGATCTCATCGGCCTGCCACCAACGCAGGAACAAGCGGCGGCATTTTCGATGTGGAAGCTGGAGTCCACGGTGGATGAACTGCTGCGCAGCCCGCGCTTCGGCGAGCGCTGGGGCCGCCACTGGCTGGATGTGGCGCGCTACGCGGAATCCAATGGTCGTGAATCCAATCTGACCTTCCCGCATGCGTGGCGTTATCGTGATTACGTGATCGACGCAGTGAACGCGGATGTCCCTTTTGACCGCTTCATCACCGAGCAAGTCGCGGGTGATCTCCTTCCCGCAAAGGGAGATGCGGAGCGTGCAAGACAGCTCATCGCCACGGGATTTCTCGCTCTCGGTCCAAAGGGGCTCAATGAGATGAACCCGGTACAGTTTGCGGCGGATGTGGCCGACGAGCAGCTCGATACCGTGACACGTGCGGTCCTCGCAAGCTCAGTCGCCTGCGCCCGCTGTCATGATCACAAGACCGAGCCCTTCAGCATGGAGGACTACTACGCGCTGGCGGGCATTTTCAAAAGCACGCAGACCTTCTACGGCAACTGGATCGACTCCGAGAACAACAACCACGGCCACCTCATCCGCCTGCCGAAACTGCCGGGACAGGTGATCCCGAACCGAGCAGTGACAGCGGACCGCGTGCAGCAGCTCAAGGACGAGCTGACGAAGCTGAATGCAGAGGAGATTGTGCAGAACGAGTACGTCGTCAAAGCGAAGATCGAAGGCCGTGACATCAGCAGGGAGTACCACAAGATCCTCACCACCGCCATCCGCATTCTATGGACTCGTGGCGGCATTGAGGGGCAGCTTGAGACCGTGGATGACCAAGGCCATGCGCTGCCTTTGTGCATGGGGGCGCAGGACGCGAAACGCATTCTGGATTCCCAGCTTTATGATCGTGGAGAAATCGCGCATCCGGTGAAGCCGGTGCCGCGTGGCTTTCCGCAGGTCATGGGGATTAAGGCTGCGCTGCCAAAGGCGCAAAGTGGCCGGCTTGAACTGGCGCAGTGGCTCGTCAGACGTGAAAATCCGCTCACCGCCCGTGTGATGGCAAACCGTGTGTGGCGGCATCTGTTCGGCGCTGGGATCCTGCGCACCGTCGATAACTTTGGCTTCAGTGGCGAGCGCCCAAGCCACCCGGAACTGCTCGATCACCTCGCCCTCCGTTTCATGGACGGCGGCTGGTCGGTGAAAAAACTGATCAAGGAAATCGTGATGTCTGAGACCTACCGGCAGGCGTCCGCGCATCGCATCGAGGCCTTCAACAAAGACCCGGACAACCGCCTGCTCTGGCGTGCGAACAAGCGCCGCCTGGATGCCGAAGTGATTCGCGATTCAATGCTCGCGGTCGCAGGTGTGCTGGATACCTCGCGCAGGCCCGGTTCACTCGTGGCGGAGCTTGACGGGCAGTCCGTGTCGCTCATCGGCTTTAACACAAAACTGCCGTCCGATCTCGATGGCTCGAAGCGTCGCGCCGTCTATCTTCCGGTGCTGCGGGATCAACTGCCTGACGTGCTGGAGCAGTTTGACGTGGCAAATCCCAATCTCGTCACGGGTGATCGCGATGTGACCAACGTGCCACTCCAGGCGCTGTATCTCCTCAACGGCCCGTTTGTGCAGGATCAAGCGGCGGCGCTGGCAAAGCGGATTCAATCATCACCCAACCGCGTGCAGGCGGCGTTTCAGCTTTGCTTCAATCGACTGCCAGAGGTCAGCGAGATTGCGCTGGCCGAAAAATTCCTTCGCACCCGATCCTCAGACGAGCTGAAATTGCTGACGGCATTCTGCCAGTCGCTGTTCGCGAGCGCGGAGTTTCGCTTCGTTGATTAAACACCATGAACACGATCCACACACGACGCGAGATGCTGACGACGCTGTCGTCTGGCATCGGCTGGCTGGCCTTTTCAGCATTGGCACATGCCAGGAGCGGTCTGACCGCGCAGCAGCCTCATTTTCCTGCGCGAACCAAGCGAGTAATCTTCCTCACAATGCGCGGCGGGCCCTCACATGTAGATCTGTTTGATCACAAGCCGGAACTAATCAAGCGCGATGGCCAGACCGCGAGCCTGGGCCGCGATTCGTCGGGAGCCAAGCTGTTTGGCCCCGTGCATCCGCTGAAGCAGTTTGGGAAATCAGGGCAGTGGATGACCACGTTGTATCCCAAACTGGCGCAGCATGCGGATGACCTGTGCATCATCAATTCCATGCACACGGACCTGCCGAATCATGCGCAAGCTTTCGGGCAGATGCACACTGGCAGTTTTCAGTTTGTGAGGCCTTCGATTGGCGCGTGGACGCTGTATGGCCTCGGCACCGAGAATGAAAATCTGCCGGGCTTTATCACGTTGAATCCTCCGGCAGACAATGGCGGCGCGCAAAACTACGGCAGCGCCTTTCTGCCGGCGATCTGCCAGGGCACCCGGATTGGCGGATCACAGTTGCCGGAGCTCTATGCGGCGCTGTTAAACAAGGATGCGGCTCCGGGACCGCCAATGAAGAACATCGCCAACGCCAATGTGCCGCGTGATCTCCAGCGCGCACAGATCGACCTCATTCGCGGCCTGAACGAGCGCAAGATGGAGCGTGATGGGGTGCATCCTGAGATCGAGGGTGCTATCGAGTCCTTCGAACTCGCCTTTCGCATGCAGAGCGAAGTTCCTGATGTTCTCGATCTGCGCAGCGAGCCGGAGCACATCCTGAAACTGTACGGCATTGGGCAGGGAAAAGATCAGTTCGCCCGGCAGTGCCTGCTGGCACGGCGCATGGCTGAAGCCGGGGTGCGTTTCATCGAAATCGCATCTCCAGGAAACTGGGATCATCACAACCGTTTGCGCGAATTGCTGGCCACGAACTGTGCCTCTACGGATCAGCCCATTGCGGCTCTACTGACGGATTTGAAGTCACGCGGCATGCTCAAGGACACCCTCCTCGTGTGGGCCGGTGAGTTTGGCCGTACGCCCTACGCTCAGAGCGGTGATGGCCGCGATCACAATCACAAAGGCTACTCCATCTGGATGGCCGGCGGCGGTGTGAAAGGCGGTCTGACCTATGGCGCGACGGATGAGGTGGGGCACAAGGCCGAACTGAACCCAATGCACATCCACGACTGGCATGCGACAATTCTGCACCTGCTCGGCCTTGATCACGCCAAGCTCATCTACTCATACGGAGGTCGAAACTTCCGTCTGACAAATGTGAGCGGCGAAGTGGCTATGGGGATTCTCGCCTAAGATTTGGATTGCGCCACCGCCAGACTGAGCGGTAATATCGAACCATTCCCCATGCAGGTTGGTCTGTATGGATCAGGCTGAATCACACTCCAAAAATGTCATGAGCGACGGTCTCTCAGATGATCCTGCATCTTCTCCCAAGCCTCCTTCTGGTTGGGGCAAACTGTTTATGGGTCTTCTATTGGGCGGAGCTCTCGGGGCCGGGGCCCTGTATGTGACAAAGGTGGATCCATCTCTGCTGGCCAAGGCGATGCCGTCTGCACAACCTGCCGCAGCCGTGCCTGCTGGCGAGGAGGTGGACGTGCCGGTGAAACATGAGGGGCTGCCCCGCACTCCATTTGAAAAAGGCTCCTTGCCCGCAGATGAAGCCGTGGCGTCCATCAAGATCACGCTTGGAGTTGGAACGGATGGGGCGGCTTTGAGCGAGCCGGTGGATGTGCACCTGGGGCTCGGCTTTCCGCTGCGCTTGTATCCGCTGGGTGGTGTGAAGCGGGAGCCTTCATTTGCGGCGTTTCCGCACAAGTCATCGTTGGATGGCACGTCGGATGCCATTCAGCCTGGGCAGATGGCGACGTTTGAGTTTAACGCCAAGGGCGATGACGCCGGTCTGGATGCACTACGCACCTCACAGCAGTTGCTGGCCGATGTGAAGTGCGGCGATTTGCAGCGCATCGGTTTTGCCTCTCAGGGGCGCAGTGACTGGGTGCTGGCTGGATATCGCATCGAGGTGAACGGCAAGCTATTTGCCGCCAATGGTCTGGTGGATGCAAGGGCTCAGGAGAAGCTGGCATCCAGTCGTGCCAGCCTCATGAAACTGCTGCCGGACTATGAGGCGAAGACGAATGCGACGAATCTGAACGATCAGGAAAAAGCGGAACTGAAGACCACGCATGCGCTGGTCCGCGCGCTGAGCGGACGTGTCGTGGGGGCGGTGCCATGGTTTGAGGAAAGCAATGATTCCTTGAATGCTGCTGCACCGGCTGGCTCCAAGGTGGAGAATCTGCGCATCACGCTCACGGGCGGCAAAGGTCCGCAGCAGGGCACTCGCAATCCGGTCTATCTCGTGGCAGGCGCGCGGAAGTTCCTGCTGTCGTCGGAGATGGACCCGCTGCGCGATGCCAATGAACCGCAGCTCTTTGATCTCGCTGCCTTTGAGCTGGCGATGAATCCTCTGACGAAGGAAGTCCTGAGCGCCCCGGGTGTGGGCATCATTGGCAGCGGTACGCCGATGAACAAAATTCCAGATCGTGCGCAACTGCAGAGCGTGCAGATCGAGGCCGATGGCCAGGTGGTGTACGACAGTGAGAAGAAACCAGATGACCAGAAGATACTGCCTGCACTCTGGCTCACACCGGCTGCTTATTTCAATGAGGCGGGCGATTTGATGCGGCCCACGGCCACAGCCGCTGAGGTGCCGGTGTGGAAATCGGGCATGACTCTCCCTGGTCCTCCTCCCGCAGTGCCGCCTGAGCCGCCGCCGCTGGTGATTGTTCCCCCGATTCCTCCGCTCCCACCGCCCCCTCTGCTGCCACCTGTGCGTACGATTTTGCCAGGTGGCCTGCCGCCTCCGGGGGGCGGCCTGTTCCCGCTGCTGAATGCACTGGCGCAATTGCTCTTCCCCCTGCCACCGCCTGCGGCGCCACTGATTAGCGGAGTGCGAATTGCTCCAGCCACACCGATCGTGTGTGATGGTGATGCGGTGACAGTGACTTGGAACGTGGGCGGCAACACTTCCAACATCGCCTCCTGGCGCGTCGATCTGTTTGCCGTGCTGCCGCACAAAGCCGCGCCGGTGCTGATCACTCCCATGGCGACCAAGATCGGTGGTTTTCCCGGAGCCACGAGTGCCTTGATGCCGCCCATCAACCGGGCTGCAATTGCCGGGCTGCTGACGGCGGGTTCCGCCGAGGCGCTCTACCTTTATGTGCAGCCGCGTGTCACCGCGCTGGGCCCCTTGGGGAATGTGATCACAGCGGCCAATGGTTCGCTGCTACCATTGTTTCCAGCGGGTACGACCACGGCCAATGTGGGGCTGAAACGAGGAGGCATTCTGCCGCCTTTTGGCCTTGGCAATGCACCTGCGCCCAGCTTTCAGGTCACGCCCACGGTGACGCCGCCGTTTTTAAAATGGCAGGGCCTGGCCCTGGCGGATCCGCTGGCTATTCGCAGTGCCTGGAGCCTCACCGCCGAGCATGGCAGTCATTTTGGTCTGTTGTTTGCCAGTCATGAAAATATTCCCGGCGCTGTCACGCTGCCTGCATGGAGCACGGCGGCACGTCCCACGGGTAATGGCAGCGAGACGATCACCGTTCGGTTCGAAGGGCTGGTGCCACTGCCAGCGGCGGCCAATGGTCTGCGCGCCGTGGCGTACATCGCCTTCGTGGGTGGTTCTTCGCCTGCCACCAAGGCGCAGGTGCTTGCGCGTGCAGAGCTCAGCAGCGGCCCCATTCGGCGCAACACTGCGGGCAATGTCGTGCCGCTGCCCTTTGGTGCGCAGCCGTTCTTCACGCTGCAAACCACCAGCTTGGTGCCAGCGGTTCCCTTGGCCAAATCCCAGCCCTTGCTGCTGGTGGACATGCCGCTGCGGTTTGACCGCATGGCGGCGAACAATTTCGTCGGCTACCCGCTCGATCCTGTGAATGGCGCCAGCTATTCATTCGCGGGTCCGCCCGCCTTCAATCCGGCCGCCTACATCGCCCAGGCGGGCACCGGCACAATGTATGTCACGCTCACCTACATGGTCACGCTGAACACTGCGGATGCGACGGATGCCGTCGGTGTGCTCGGAGTCCGCCTCGTCCCTGACAACACGCCATGAAAACGCTCCTGCCTCTTTTCATACTCCTCGCTGCGTCGTTGCTGCATGCGGCGGATGGCAGCGTGCATGGTCGTGTTTACGGTCAGAATGAAAAGGGCGAAAACCTCGGCCCGGTGGCCCATGCGAAGATCGAATTGAAAAGTGAGGCGGGCGCCGGTTCCTCGACTGTGACGACCAACGAGTACGGCTACTACCAGATCGCCACGCTGGCGGCGGGGGCTTATCGTTACAAGGTCACCGCAGCCGGATTCCGTGATGAAGATGAAATGCGCGGCTTTGCCATGCCGCAGGACACACGCGAGTTTGTGCATGACTTCCTTCTTACGCGCGAGGCAAAGCCCGGCAGCTCGCCGCCACAGTCAAACATCGTCCAGCCTGCCGTCCATGGCCGGGTGTATGGTCAGACGGAAAAAGGCGACAACCTCGGTCCAGTTCCCGGAGCGAAAGTGGAACTGCTCTCCGGCCCGGGTGGCAAGGTGGTGGCGACTGCCACGGCCAGTTCACCCGGTGGTTATTATGAAATCAAAAATCTGCCGCCTGCGGACTACACCTATCGCGTCACAGCAGCCGGCTTCGCGCCGGAAGATGCCGGACGCGGTTTCACCGTGCCCAAAGGCACCCTCGAATACGTGCATGATTTCCTCCTGTCAAAGACGCCTCCTAAACGCGAGAAGTGCGATCTGGCGGTGCTCGTCGTAAAACGCATCAGCAGTGGCAATGACCGTTCGAATGATGCCCGTATGCCGGTGGCGAATGCCAGGCTCGTGCTCCAGCCTGCGGGAAACCTCCCCACACCGCTCAATCAACCTTTCGTGACGGATGCGAAGGGCGAATACAGCGCAAAGGATCTCGCGGAGGGAAAGTACACCGTCGCTATCGACGCCCCCGAGTGCGAGCCGTTCACCGGGGAGCTGACGGTGAAGTGTGACAAGGATGGGGACGTCATCTTTGAACTCAAACCCTGCAATGAACTCCTGCATGGCTATGTGCGCGCCATCGTGAACGAAGGCTGGGGACCATCACCACCGGCGAAGGCCGCAGCGGAGCGTGCCTATCAGCGTGCGATGAAGGCGGATCCCAAAGATGGCAGTGTGAACTACGCCAATGCGCTCGCGCTGCTCAGTGCAGGGGATTACTCCGCAGCGCAGCAGAGCCTCTCGGCTGCGATTGGCAAGAAAAGCGACAGCACCACCTGGGATCGTGCCTGTGAGGTGCGCCTCTGGATGAACCTGTGCCTGCACCAGCCGGCGCAGGCTGCGCGTGAGATGCGCTCACTGGCGCAGAATCATTATTCGACTCGTGCATCCACCCAGGCCGCCAAGGACACGGCGCATGTCTGCGGCATTGGGCTGGGTTTGATTCAGGGGCCGTGGAAAGATCAGGTGAGCGCTGGCGATGCCGTGCTGCTGGAGCGTGAACTACTCGCTGCCTTCAAAGGCGACCTTCTGTCCGAATGCACGAAGGCACGTGACGACGTGGCGGCTGAATATGGAAAGCTCAAAGCTGCGCAGGATGCTGCGCGCAACACGCTGATGGCAGGCGTCACAGAAAAGCGCAACGCGGAGATCACACGCCTGGCGGAGCGGCAGACTGCAATCAGCAAGGAGGTGGCCGCGCTTGATCCCGACATTCAGACACTCCAGGCCAGCGTGAACCAGTTTGACCAGCAGTACCGCATTCAGGTGGCCGGGTTCACACAGCAGCAGCAGGCCAATGCTGTGCAACTGCAGGCGCTAAACGCTAGATTGCAGCAGATCAGCGTCTGCATGGCGCAGGACCAGGTACGGCTACAGGGGGCTGCTCAGCAGCAGATGCCGCAATCTCCGACCATGCAGCCGGGTATGCAGCCAGGTATGCGCCCCGGAATGCAGCAGCCGGGCGCTGGCACGCAGGCCATCATGGTGGAGATCCAGCAGCATCAGGTGGAGATTCAGCAGATCCGCCAGCAGATGCAGGTCATTCAAAACCAGAATGTTCAGATGGGCGCAAACGTGGCGAATTTGCAGGCGCAGTTCAATCGCAATGCAGGTGCCGCTCAGACGGATCTGAACCTCAAGCTGCAGCGTAGGGGTGTGCTGGCTCAGGAGTTTGAAACGCTCGACCGCCAGCGCACGGCGCCGTTTGATCCTGCCTCATTCAGCACGCCTGAAATTGATGATCTTGTCCGGCGCGGGCGCTCCCTGAAAACCTACAGCGATCTGCCGCTGGAAGTGCGCCGCGAGGAGCTGCTAGCTCAGTTTGACTGCGGCGCGGCGAAGGAGCCCAAGCGTCCCGCGAACACAGCCAAAGCGGCTGAAATCAAGGAGCCCGCGTTTATCAGCACCAGATCTCCTGCCATGAATGCACCTGCATCCGTGCCCACAGTCAGACCCGCGCTGCCAGTTCTGGAAAACTCCGGGATGCCTCCGCTCAAACCGCTGCCGCCGGAGGCCACTGCCGTCAAACCACCACCTAACGCTGGTGATCCCGCCGAGGTCGTCATCACCAACAACCAAGCAGGGCCGGTGCGAATTTTCGGTCTGTCGCCAGGCGCGGATAATGAAATCTTCGTGCGCTCTCTCGAAGCTGGCGAAGAAGCCATGATCCCCGTCCGCATCGGTCAGACGTTGATCATGCGCCCCTCAGCAGGCGGTCGCGAACTGCAACGCCACAAGGTGGGCAAGAAGCTGGAAGTATTGAAATTGGGCGGTGCGCCTCAGTAAAGCAGTCTATTTGCACTGCATTGGATCCACCTTACGCGTGCCGCCCTTTAAAGGTGAGTTCGGCAATGCCCGATTTATCGAGTCCGCCCAGGCCCAGCGCGACCATCTTCTCATACTGCGCCTTGGTGGCATCATTGAGCGGCAGACTCAGGCCAACGGTCTTCGCCACTTCGGCTGCGATACCGCTGTCCTTGGCGGCATGCTCGGCGGAAAACCAGCAGTCGTGTTCCCGGGCCACCATGTCGGCGCTGTCGGTTTCCAGCACGCGGGAATTGGCACCGGTCTGGCTGAAGACCTCGCGGATCATGTTCAGATCGTGACCGAGAGCGGCGGCGAGTCCCAGACCCTCGGCCAGACCGGCGGTGTTGATGTTCATGACCATGTTGACGAGGGCCTTGACTTCGGCAGCGCTGCCCGGACCTCCGACAAAACGGCGGTTCATGCTCATCTGCTCGATCATGGTCTGCACCCGCTGATAGGTGGCTTCGTCACCGGCCAGCATGAGGTAGAGCTTGCCCTCACGTGCGTGACTGATGGAGGAGGCCATGCAGGCTTCCAGACTGTGAGCACCGGCAGCCGCCGCCGCAGCATACACTTCACGATGGATCGCCGGAGACAGCGTGGCGCAGTTGACAAAGATCTTGCCGCTCGCGCTGTTGAGCAGGCTGTCCCCGCTGCCAAGGAAGATGCTGCGCATTGCCGCATCATTGGTGACGACGGTGAAAATGACATCGGCGGCGGCGGTGACGTCTGCAAGACGGGTGCAGGCTGTGCAGCCGAGCTCTGTGGCCAGATCGGCGGCGGCCTGCGTGTTCACATCGAGAACAGCAGTGATATTATAACCACAATCTTTGAGGCGGCGGGCCATGTTGGCCCCCATTTTACCGACTCCGACGAATGCAACGGTTTGGGACATGATGGGTTGGGCTGGTTGGGTTTACTTGAACTCAGGATAAAACGGATTGTGGGCTTTTTCTTCGCCGACGGTGGTCATCGGGCCGTGGCCGGGGCAGATCACCGTGTTGTCTGGCAGGGTGAAGATCTCCTTCCGGTTGGTGGCAAGGGCATCAGCATACGAAACCATGCCACCACCCATGCTGGAGGCGAACAGAGCGTCTCCTACAATGGCGATGGGGTGCTTCAAACCGCTGATAAGATCGGTGATGCCGCCCTTGGAGTGGCCCCAGGTGCTGCGCGCCTCAATGCGCAGGCCGCCTGATTCCCAGGCCTCGGTATCGCTGAGGTGGAAGGTTTTCGCACCGGGGCAGGGCTCCTTTTCATTTACAAAGGCGGTCACAGCGCCATCGGCGGACAATTTGGCTAGGTCCAGAATGTGGTCAGGATGCGTGTGCGTGAGGAAAATGAGGCTGAGATTGAGCCCTTTCTTATGGATAAAGTTGATCATGGGGGTGGCGTCCGCCCCGGTGTCGAATGCCACCGCGTTTTTCGTTTCAGCGTCCCAAACGAGATACGCATTCACCGTCATGTCGTGGTACGTGGTGTTGAACTGTTCCAGGCCGGACACGTTGATGGGGAGTGGACGCCATTCATTGTGTGCCATGGCCACCAGCGACAAGCCTTCAAGCTGCAGGTGGGGGGCGATTTTGCGCAGCACAAGGTCATCCACCTTGCCGGATTTGGCAGCGGCAATGTCTTCGACACTGGCACCGGAGCGGGCGGCGAGGTCGGCATCGGTAAGGCCCAGTCCACGCATGGACTTGGCGATCACATCATTAAACAGGTCTTCGAGGGGGAGCAGCATGGGGAGCGAATTCAAGGCGTTCTGACGGCGAAGGCAAGGGCTATGTGCCGCCGACCCGGCACAAAGCAAAGCGTGAGCTGCCCGCGGCGAGTTCTTGCCTCCTGCAGACTCGCTAGTAACATCGGCGCGCTATGACAGATCTCGACATTCGTGAAATCCACTTTCTCCGCGGACCCAACATCTGGACGAACTATCCAGTTCTGGAAGCCTGGGTGGATTTGGGGGGGCTCAAGGACACGTCGTCAGACATCGTGCCTGGTTTTTCCGAACAGCTTAAGAAGTGGTTCCCCGGCATGATCGAGCACCGTTGCAGCATCGGCGAGCGCGGCGGGTTTTTTCAGCGGCTCGACACCGGCACCTGGCCGGGGCACATCTTGGAGCATGTGACCCTGGAACTCCAGACTCTGGCCGGACACACCGTCGGGTTTGGCAAGGCGCGGGAAACCTGCGTGGAGGGCCTGTACAAAGTGGTCATCGAGTATCTGGATGAGGTCGTGGCGGAAGCCTGCATGCGCGAGGCCCGCGAGATCCTCCTGGCCGGATATGCCGGCAAGGACTATGACATTGCAGACGCCGTGGCGCGCATGAAGCGCGTGGTGGACCGCAACGCGCTCGGTCCCAGCACGAACGCAATCATCGCCGCAGCAGAAAAACGCGGCATTCCATGGCGGCGGCTCCGGGAGGGCCGCAGTCTGGTCCAGCTAGGGCAGGGGGTGAACCAGCGCCGCATCTGGACCGCAGAAACCGATCGCACAGGGGCAATTGCGGAGCACATCGTGCAGGACAAGGATCTGACTCGCACCTTATTAAGCAAAGCTGGGGTTCCTGTCCCAGAAGGGCGGGTCGTTGCCAATCCAGACGACGCATGGGAGGCGGCTGAGGATATCGGCACTCCCGTGGTGGTGAAACCGCAGGACGCGAACCATGGGCGCGGCGTGTTCATCAACCTCACCACGCGTGAACAGGTGGAGAGCGCATTTCAAACCGCCTCGACCGAAGGTGATGGCGTCATGGTGGAGCGTTTCATTCCCGGCAATGACCACCGTCTGCTGGTCGTCGGTGGGGAGTTGATCGCAGCCAGCCGTGGCGATCACGCGGTGGTCATGGGCAACGGCACCGACACGATCGGCGTGCTTGTGGACACCCAGCTGAACACCAATCCGCTGCGCGGAGTGAGTGACTTCTGCCCATGGTCGAAGATTGACACGGAAGAGTGGGATCCTGCGATTCTCTCGGAACTGGAGAAACAAGATTACCAGCCGGATTCGATCCCCAATGCCGGAGAGCGGGTGCTGATCTCGCGTTTTGCCAACTGGTCCACCGAGGTCACCGGCCTGGTGCATCCACGCAATCGTGAACACGTCACCATCGCTGCGCAGGTGGCGGGTCTGGATATCTGCGGTGTGGACGTGGTTTGCACGGACATCGCCAAACCCCTCGAAGATCAGGGCGGTGCTGTTGTGGAGCTGAATGCCAGTCCGGGGCTAATCATGCACCTGCGACCGGCCACGGGAGAAGTGCGGCCCGTGGGGGAGGCAATCGTCAACATGCTGTTCCCTGCTGAAAAAAATAGCCGTATACCTGTGATCGGAATCACTGGCACCCATGGCAAGACCACCACCGCTCGGTTGCTGGCGCATCTGCTGAGTGCCACCGGAAAATTTCTCGGGGTGT
>JAPLUN010000421.1 GCA_026397715.1 Verrucomicrobiota bacterium | reverse complement strand
CGCCATCGCCTTCGGCGCCGGCCTCCTCCTCCTCGGCGTCGTTTACCTCCTCACCCAGATCCGCCTCGCCAACGCCCGGAACGCCATCCTCGACAAGCTCGAGGAATCCTCCGCCACCCTCCGCGAGATGCTCTCCAAGCAGGTCACCGAAGACGTCACCCACAGCTTCACCAAGTTCCTCGACACCCTCAATCCCGCCCAGGCCAGCGCCGCCCACCTCGAGCGCGAGCAGTCCACCCACGTCGACCGCCTCCGCACCCTCGCCGACTCCTTCACCGTCATCGACCAGCAGATCCAAGTCCTCATGCCCCCCGGCGCAAAGTAGAGGAAAGGGGAAGTTTGCAGTGGATGGCGGTAGTTTGCGATGGTTGGCCATGGTTTTGCCAGAGAGCCGAAACCAGAGGCGAGCGTTAGGCAGTAGCCAGCCAGCCAGCGTTGCCGTAAACTCGCGCATCGCATCTCAGAGATCGGTCCTGTTCGTCCTATCAGACCTATCCAGCGCTCCCGCCATCCTTCACCTCACCCGCTCCGCCTTTGCCCCCCGATCTTCCATCTCCCATCTCCCATCTCCCGCCCCAGGAGCTCAAGTCCGCCCTCATCGCCCAAGCCCGCGCCCTCGGCTTTGACGACTGCCGCATCGCCCCCGCGCAGCCCGCCGCCCATCGCGCCCTCTTTGAGCAGTGGCTTGCCGAAGGCAAACACGGCGACATGGCCTGGCTCGCCCGCAACCCCGAGCGCCGCACCGATCCCACCCTCGTCCTCCCCGGCGCCAAATCCGTCATCGTCCTAGCCCTCAACTACTACCAAGGCGGCACCCCTTACCCTCAGGAGCCATCTTCCACCGACACCCCCTCGTCCTCGTCCTCGTCCTCGTTCTCCTACTCGTCCTCGATCCATCCGCTCCGCCATCCCCCCGCGCCCCTCGCCTCTCAGCCATCCTCCGAGCGAAGCGAGTCCTCCGAAGCTCGAAGAGCGAAGGACGGACCCTACCGCATCGCCCGCTACGCCTGGAACAACGACTACCACGACCTCATCGAGGCCAAACTCCGCACCCTCGCCGCTTTCCTCACCGCCCACGGCGGCACCCAGCGCCCCTACGTCGACACCGGCCCCGTCCTCGAGCGCGACTTCGCCAGCGAATCCGGCCTCGGCTGGGGTGGCAAGAGCACCATGCAGATCCACCGCCACCTCGGCACCTGGTTCTTCCTCGCAGACATCCTCACCACCCTCGAGCTCCCCCCGGACACCCCCGCCACCGATCACTGCGGCAAATGCACCCGCTGCATCACCGCCTGCCCCACCCAGGCCATCACCGCCCCCCGGCGCATGGACGCCCGCCGCTGCATCTCCTACCTCACCATCGAGAGCAAAGGCCCCATCCCCCTCGAGTTCCGCCACGCCATCGGCGACCGCATCTACGGCTGCGACACCTGCCTCGACGCCTGCCCCTGGAACCGCCACGCCCAGGCCTCCCATGAGGCCACCTTTCAGGCCCGCGCCTCCATATTCCAGCACACCCTCCGCGACTTCCTCACCCTCACAGACGACACCTTTCGCGCCCTCTTCGCCAAATCCCCCATCAAGCGCATCAAACGCCACGCCTTCCTCCGCAACGTCTGCGTCGCCCTCGGCAACACCGGCACCCCCGCCGACCTCCCCGCCCTCCAGCTCGCCGCGCAAGACGAACACCCCCTCATCTCCGAACACGCCCACTGGGCCATCGCCGAGATCCAGGCCCGCACCCAGCCCCAGTAACCGGGGCATTCCTGCCCCGTCCGCCATAGTTTGCCGTAGCTGCTCCCAAATAGCACCTGCGCAGCCGGATTGAAGTACGACAGACACTCCTGTCTGTCGACCAGCGCTTCCCAATCCCCCCCCAGACCCACGGCCCATGCCCATCGCACGCAGCAGAGTCTTCACTCCTCTCCGCCTTTCCCGAAACGGCCAAGACGTCCGAAATAGATTGCAGTCCCTGGTCCAAACCTCCGGCTCTTCCGATTCTCTGGCAACCACCGCAAACAATCGCCAACCACCGTCAACTCCCCCCCTCCGCCGCCTCTTCCCTCCGGCAAACCACCGTCAACTCCGTACAGGCTCCCTTTCGCCCTTCACCTTGACAACTCGCTGCCACCCACTACCCTCCCGCCGCTTTCGAGCATGGCGAGGTAGCAAAGTGGTAATGCACTGGTCTGCAAAACCGGTATGCGCGGGTTCAATTCCCGCCCTCGCCTCCACTCCACCCTGACAAGGGTTCAGCCCTGATGCAGTCGTTTGATTTCAGGGCGTCACCATCAACCCCTCCGCACTTGCGGCCTGCCGTTGACGATGATCGAAGCTCAGAAACTCAACCGCTCCGATTTCGAGTGCCGTGGCAATGTGGATCAAATCAAGGCTGCGTGTGCCTGTCGTCGCCGTGTGCTTCTGCGTCAGCACCAGCGTGCGAGCCAGCACGGCGGCATGGTCCAGGGCGATGATCTCAAAACGACCTGCCGCAATGTCGGTGGTGAAGTCCTGCCAGAGTTGCGCGGCCTGCGCATCGGTGATGCGGGCATTCTTCACCGCACGCTGAAACGCATTGGCGATCTCCACCCGATGCCAGTCGGTAAGAAGAATGGGCGGAGGCAGGGAAGCGCAGGCGGCATCAGCACGGGCGGAATCCCCCTCCGCGAGGTATAGCGCCACAATGAGGCTGCTGTCAGCCGTGGCACTCATGCACCGCGGTCTTCATCCACCAAGGCTTGGGCCATGCCAGCAGGAAGCACAGCATCGCCAAAGACGGCTCTGCGGCGCGCGGCAAAGTCCGGCCACTGCACAGGTGCGCTTGCAGGCGCAGGCTTGGCGTGGGCTCCTTCCGGCGGCACCAGCCGCGCCACCTCCAGCCCACCGTCCATGATGGCCACCGTTTCACCCCGCTGCACCAAGGCCAGCCACGAAGGCAGGCTCTGGCCAAATTGCTGAAGAGTGGCGACGCTCATGCTTGGAGAATACTCGAATCCGGGAAACGCGGCAAGAACCAAGTCAGGGCAGGCCCACCCTCATCAGATCTCTCCACCCACGCCCATCCCGCCGCTTTCGAGCATGGCGGGGTAGCAAAGGGGTAGTGCAAAGGTCTGCAAAACCGGTAGGCACCAGTTCCATTCCCGCCCTTCCCTCCAACTTTCTACCCCCCGGAGTTGCATCCAGAACCTCACCGTGCTCCCCATAGGATCTGTTATGAGCAATGCCTACACAGTGCTTTGGAACAGCGACCGGGTCAGGATCGCCAAAAAGCACGGCCTCATCGGCAGGCCCATCGACTTCCTCTTTGGCGGCCCTCACACCACCCAGCCCAGTTTCATCAAAGCCGGCGTGAAGGCCGGAGAAATCGTGTATCCAGTTTCCGTTCGAGACGGTGCCCTTCACATTCTCTCGCAGGTACGGGTCAGGGCGATTGTGACGGTGGATGACTTCATCGCGGCTCATCCCCATCTCTATCCTCCCGAGAGTCATGCGCCACGCGCTTTCGAGACCCTCGACAAGGGTGTCGAGTCACACCCTTGGCTTCGCGCCTTAAACTGGACCGGGTCAGATCATGTCCTGCTGGCAGAGAGATCCACCCCGTTCAGCCTCGACACCGTCCTTCCGCCCGAAATGCTGACGCGGCTGACCTACCGTTTCAACAAGGCCGACTGGCCCGTCAGTGGCGTCGCTGAAAGCCGCCTCACCACCACCGTCGGCCTTCAGGGCATCCATCGGTTGTCATTTTCTTCTGCATGGGAGTTTGCCAGCCTCTTCCCGGCATGAGTTGCACACCCAGCACAGCCACCATTGAGGATTGCATAATAGACTGGCTTCTTTGTCTTGAAGGCCAACGGCCTTCCGTATTTCAGCCCAGGGGTGCCGAGCTTTAGCGAGTGCTCCCCTGGGTTCTGGCAAGCCATCCGGGCAGCAAACCCAGTGCTCCTTCACACGTCGCCAGGTACCAGCAGCGTCTGCTTCGCCATTGCGCCGCAGGCCGCTGTATCCGGAGTCCCGCTTCTTCAGGCATTCCAGCGCGCTCACAGGCTTCGTTCCAAGGCACTTCAGCAGGGCTTTGATCTGCTCATTGACCTTCGCTTTCGCTCGCCGCTCCACGTCGGCACGGCCTTGGAATCGGCCCACAAGTTCCGTGGTCACTGCATCGGCTTTGGCCTCCACTCGCGCGAGAGTTTCTGAGCGGCTTCGACTTGCTCTGAGGTCATGGTTCTCTCTAATTCATTACGTTGGCTAATAGCAAAATCATCCTCCTGGGCTGCTGATAGATTGAGCCACTTGTATGCCTCTACAGCGTCTCTTGGCACGCCTTCACCGTCTTTGTAAATCATACCCATAACACGCTGCCCCTCAGCATCACCATGTTCTGCTGGTTTGCGAAGCCAGTTCAAAGCCTCAGCATCATCACGTGCCATGCCTGAACCTACATGGTAGCGAATTCCCAGATAAATTTGTGCTCGGGCATAGCCGCGTTCTGCCGCCATGCGGCACCACTTCACGGCCTCGAACATATTTTTTTGGACACCTTCGCCCTCCTCGTAGCGGAAGCCCAAGCGAAGTTGCGCTTTGGCATCACCCATTTCAGCCTTGACCCGTATTCCAGGCCAGCTTTGCATGAAAGAGTATGAGCCACCCAGTACCAAACAAGCAAGCAGGAGTGCGAGAATACGTTTTGTCATGTCCCTAGTGTGGGTACACAAACAACCTTGGCAAGATCATGGTGATCGTCATTTGGCCTTTGCCCTCGCTCTACACGCCCAAGGCATCGCGGGCGGCACCCTCCGTCTTGACCATTTAATCTGTCGTGAATCACATTGTCAAAGGTCTGTCGCCGCGCAGGCTGGCTTCTGATGATAACGACCTCCTCCAACGCGAAAGTCTTCTTCGAAGGAATTTTTGTCGATCACGGTCAAAGCATGCAAAAGCTTCAAGAGCTTATTTCCACGCAGGCTGATGAAAACGAATGGAGAGAATTCAAAGGAGCTTATCATGCGACACACGTCGAAGGAGCGTTGCGGTCGCAAAAGTTGGAAGAGCTAAGGGCCATATGGTCAAAAGCGATTGGTGCCTTTGCGAATGCCAGTGGCGGCGTTCTGATATGGGGCATAGACGCTCCAAATAAGTTCGCTGAGCGCACCTCACTTGCGAAGGACGCGGATGTTCTGGCCGTAAAATTGACTGAGTGGGTGAATGGCGCGGCAATTCCACATGTCCACGGAATTGACATTAGAGCAGTGAAGGAGGCGCAATCGCAGGAGGGCTTTGTCGTGTGTTTTATCCCTGCCAGTCGTTTTGCGCCTCATCAGTCGATTTGGCCACAGAAGCAGTTCTTTATGCGGTGCCAAGATGGCAGCCATGAATGTGGCTACACTGAGCTAAAGAGGTTATTTCAACCGGCTCTGGGAGCGATTTATGAAGCGGTGGCAAGCGCAACAGCATACTCCCTCACCTCAGGAGATCATGGATTGGGAGCGGCAATTAATGTGCAGATAAAGAATGTGGGTACAGCAACCGCCAAGGATTTGCTCATCACCATCAATGGCGGCGGCTTTCTTCAAGAGAATGAAATTTGGAAGACTCTGGCTCACAATGCAGTGGCCTCAAACAGTTCTGTACATCCAGAACGTGTCATTTCACTACGAGTAGCTGGCTACCAACTTGTGGGCGGAAGGGAATATCCAAAGGATTTTGCCGTTCAGTTTAAACTCAAAATTTACTCCAGAGACACCAAACCTTTCGAGTTTGATTTTCATTTACCATGGGAGGAACTGAAACAGGCAAAAGCCAAAAATTCCCATTATCATGCACCCGGGCTGAGCATAGGACCTGACTAGACACGTCCATTTGGTTGGAAATGGTGGCAACCCTGATTGGTCACCATTTAATGAGCTTCGTTGCTATGCTTGGCCCTCGCTCGCCACTCCCCCGACGGCACGGGCACGGGATCGCTCCACAAGCCACGCTTTGCCCCTTTTGCGGCGTTCAATGCTGCTAGCATTGTGACCATCCATGCTGAACTTATCAGGGCTTAGAACGATCATGATGAAGCGCGTCGTAAGCTGCGACAGTTCGACTTGCGCCATTGACTGCGGTGTACGCATAAGTTCCGGCCCTCAATGCCTGCACCTTGAACCGGTCGCCATCTATGAGACCTTTTGGCAGAGCGCCTTTAAGCATGACGGACTTGCCGCTAAGGCCATAATAAACACTGCCGGAAACGCCGCCTCCACCGCCCACTGATGCCATACCACTGGCTGAAACTGTCTGTTTCTCCTCCAGCACATTGGCAAGGATGCCATCGGGCAAAACATTCATCACCTCTACCATCAACACTTCCGCTCCCTTATCCTTCAATGCAGGATCAACCCAGCCGTTCCTTGAAACAGCGGGTCTTTTTGAAGTGCTTCCCTTAGCCGCTGACTGCTTTTTTGCGGCTTCCTTTTCTTCCAATTTGCGGCGTTCTTCGTTCGCCCATTCTGCATACTTGGCAGCATCCAGCTTCTGCTTTTCTTGAAACTCTTTGATGGCGGATTCATCCACAGGGATAACAGCTTTCCATGCTTCGGGTAAGAATTGCAGCGGCACCTTGGCAAATCCGCCGTCATGCGTGATTCGCACACCGTCAGGCTCAATCTTGATCGCCTTGCAATGAGCATAGATCACTTCACTCCCTCCGCTGTTGCGCACGGCGATAGCTTCAATGGTCGCGCCGACTTGAGCCAGCGCCGATGAGGCAATGCAGAGGAAAATGAAAGCCGCCGTTTTCATGTAGTCACCCTGCAACTGGATCATTCCCACGCAAGATCTATCGCGGTTTGCTCTTAGGGCATCTTGCCAGTCAGTGTTTCTGTCTGCTGGTCTTTGGCGCGTATTCGGGGGCAGTTAGGAAAGCGTGAAGCGGCATTGGCGGCTTGTGACGATGGTGACGGCGCTAGACGCGTCAAAACGGCTGCAAATGCTGGATGATCCTCTTTTGGTGGGAGTTTGGTGAGGGATGGCCGACAAGTTGCTTCTCAAGAAAGCTCTTGCTTGCTAATCGACATTTTCTTAGCTTTTCGCAAAATGATAACAAATCCGTCGTCTATAAAGGCGTTGGGACAAACCCAACGATTTTGTTGATGATCCTGCTGTTATCCATAACACATATGCATTCCTCCATAATCTTGGCCGTCGGCGCTCCACAAGCGCCAGATTTCGCTGTTCCTGCTATCGTTATCTCTATTATTTTGTTCATTGTGAATCGCAAGGTCCGGGGCGACTCTCGAACGCCAGTTGGAGCAATTGTCACAGCGCTTGGCGTATTTCTCGCAGTTTACGCTTTCATCGGTATGAATAGATTTATGGGAGCGTCTGCAGAACACTACTTTGCACTTTCGGCAGGACTGCCTGCAACCATCTTCGGCATTTGGATGCTCGCCTCAAGAAAGAGTCGATGAAGACCCGCGAAATATGGAACCGTGACAAGGGGCCGAACAAAACGGATGCAGGCAAAGGTTTCGGCTGTCACGCTGAACCGCCCGCAATTGCGCAGAAAGGGCGGTTTTAGGCGTCGGGATGTTTAGAGCGCTTTGCCCCTTGCCTGCTGCTTACCTTTTCTTCGTGTCGCAATGCCATATCAGGATAATAGCGGTTTGAGAGTGTTCTGTGCCCGCCTCCGCTCCCATGTCCTGCGGCATACTCCCTCTGCCTCCCAAGGCTTAGTTGATGTTAGTGTGAATAAAATGCCAGGCATTATATGAATGGACTAGAGGTATCTATCTTGTTTTTAATGCATTGGCACCGGTTCGTAAGTCCATCTTCGGCGCGTGAGCTTGCTGCGGAGAACGAAGGAAGCGCCTCGTGCTGCTAGTCCCACCAGCCCGGCAAGCCGGAGGCTTGCGCTACTTCCCCGCCCAACCAGTCACCCGTTCCAACCAAAGATAAGATTCCGGGCATTTTATGCGATAGCCAGGCGCAAACCACACTCTATCAATAACTTACTTTGCCTTTGATCGGCCACATCTGGCGCGTGACCTGCAGGCACACGTCGTCAGGCAAAACGCAACCGTGACACCCAGCCCACCACGCTCAGCCAGATCAACCTTCTCCCGCGTCGTGCAGGACGCGCGCCGCCAGCGCATCTGAAATCCAGAAGCGTGCCTTGAAGCGCAGTTCCTCCAGCAGCGGCCGGATGGCAGGGACGATCCCTTGCCGCCGCGCCTGCACCAAGCAGCCCAGCGTGCCAGTGAAGAGCAGTTGATTGGAACTGGCGAGTTCGCGCGCAGCGAGATCGTCCAACAGCAGAAAAGAACCGGGATGCTCCATGGCGAGAGCGAGGCATTCGGCCTCCCCCGCATGAACCCGCCCCGCAAACCCGCTGACCAGCAGCCGGTCTTCAGGAGCCTTGAGACTGATCCCGGCCTGCGCAGGGACCAAGGCTGCCGCTGGGAAGAGGCCCGCCTTGGCTCTGAGTTCATCCGCGACAGCTGGCGGGATGGTGATTGCACCAAACAAAGCCTCCAGCACATCCATGCGCCCGATCTCCGCGAAGTTAATCAGCGGCGTGGTGTTGGAGATGATCAGCGCGCTTTCCATGCGGCAAAGTTGCTGAGGTCCTGCTCCAGATCCTGCTCTGCCAGGGGCTGGGTGATGCCGCGCACACCCAGCAGATGCTGAAACTCCGCCTTCTCCAAGCCCGCCATCCGGCACGCCGCCGCACCGGACAAGATGCCGTCTGAGAACAACGCCATCGCGAGGCGGCAGCGCAGTTCCCGCTCCAAATCACGCGGCGGAATGCGTACACCGACCAGAGACTCGGCAGACAGAGTGAGCGTCACAGCTTGCATAAAATGAAACTAACCCTGCCCTGCTGCGATGCCAGATGAAATTCACTGAAGAAGCAAGACTCCAACCCCTTGTCATAGGGGCCGCAGCAAATCACGGCCTCACCAACACACACCGGAATCCCCGATACATATCCCGCGTGTTCGGCGCGTTGTACAGCCGGTCAGATGACAGCAGGCTCAGCGGATCATAGCCCCACGATCCGCCGCGCAGCACTCTCTCCTTGCGCAGTTTGTTATACCAATCCTCACACCATTCCCACACGTTGCCGCTCAGATCATAGAGGCCTAGTTTGTTCGGCTTAAAACTCATCACCGGCGCCGTCGTCACAACACCGTCCGTGTATCCCGGAACCACGGCCAGTCCCGGAATCTTCGACGCCCCGGCCGTGTCGGCCAGATTGGCCACACCTGTCGGCGGCGGCCATGTTTTGCCCCAGGGATAAAACTCCTTCAGCTTCGCATCCAGCTTCTCCGGAGTCAGTCCCTTTTCCTCCTTCGTCCCGATGCCCACCGCATAACTCCACTCCCGATCCGTCGGCAGCCGATACACCTTGCCCTCTTTCTTGCTCAGCCATTCACAAAACGCCACCGCATCCTCCCAGTTCACATTCACCACGGGGTGATCATCCCCCTCGCTCACCGGCACCCCATAGGCCTCGATCTTCTTCCACGACATGTCGATCTTCGGACTCTCCTTCGCATAGGCCGCATAATCGCCCTTCCGCGTTTCATGGATGCACATCAAAACCCTCGATCCAGGCACCTCCACAAACTTCATCCCCAAAGAGTTCACCACCGTCTCTCCTCCCCACGCGCAATCCGCCACCATGCCCAAACCAACCAGCAGTATCAAGGGAGCCCATTTCATTCTCCAAGAGAATAACCCAGCGGACGACTTGTCACGCTCAAACTGCTAGGGGCAAGCTGCCAATCATATCGGTCATCTCATACGGCATCGAGGCGCTAACCCGCGCTCTCAATAACTTCCACCGCCTCTGGAGCATTTTAAAATAAATTAACCAGAATGTCATCCACGACTGTGCCTGCGCAGATGGATTGAAGTACGATAGACACTCCTGTCTGTCGATCAGCGCTGCCTAATCACCTCAGACCGGCGGACCATGTCCATCGCCCTTAACAGAGTCTTCTGACAGCCTACGTCAGAATTTAAATCGCTCGAATCGTCCACCCCCGGGTCAACACCAGCCTCCCATCCTCTCCTCAGCCTTCTCCCTTTCACCCCGCTGCAGCTCCGCCTCCTGGCAGGGCCCCAGCCATTCCCCATCGCCAGCCACCACTCCCTCACCTCAACCACTTTCCGGACCCTCTTCAATCTCTGCCCGCCCCTCTGCGGCAAAACCGAACGTCCCCAAGCCCCGCCACCGGAAATGAGTTCCGCGAACCCCTGCAAAGCACACAGCACTAGCCCTCTCCTCTTCGGGTCCGTCTTCCGCTCCTTCCATAGGCACACAGTTCTGGAGAAGATGCCTGGAATGATTGATCAGCGCGTCCCTAGCCTCACCACACCCCGCTCACCTCACCAGAATAATCGGCTGCTGCAGCTGCACCTGCACGCTTCCTGGCACCCCCACCACTTCCAGGATGCCGGTCGTTCCCACGGTATTGTTATTACTATAGATGGTGAGGATGCCCGTCGGATTGTGGATCACCGGATTGTGCCGGGTCACGACGTTGTCCGTCTGCCGCCACACCTGGCCATTATCCATGGTGAATGTGTGAGTCCCTGAGAAGCCTGCAAAATCGCCTTTGAGGAGAAAGCGGAAAGACAGGGCGTTGCCGCCCCCGCCCTGATTGAAATTCTGGCCGGCATTCTGGCGCTGCTGCCGTGCCAGCTGCTCAGCCATGCGCTGGGGGTCATTGGCGCTGCGTCCCACCGGGACGGCAGGCCGGTTTGAAAGACCACCACTGCCGATGGGCGGCTGCGTCGGCATCGCAGGTTGCGTCGGCACCACAGGCTGCGGCGCCTGGATGGGGGTCAAAATTCTCTTCGCTTCGGCCAGCTGAGCCGCCGTGGCCTGCGCATCATAAACCTGCCCGTTCACCGTGCCACCCTGCGGATTGGCCTTGCACCAGGCCGCAATTTGCAGCGCCTTCAGGCACAGCTCATAGGGCTGCCCCGTGGACGCCGCATACTGGCGCGCCAGTATCTCGTATTGGCTGAACATCTCCTGGGCCTGTCCCAGAGATGAGCAGGCAAAAAACGCGACCAATGTAAGCAGTATTCTCATGCTGCCATTCGACCACACGCGGGCACTGACGTCAAGCCCTGCCACCAAACACGACCTGCTCTATAGATTCCCCTGACTTCGCCTCAGCAAGAGGCCAGGCATGAAAGGCACTCGGTTAAGGTGAAGTATCGACCGTTTGTGCCCTTCCTTCATCAGTATTCTTCAACACCAACGGTGTTGCGTATTTGAGCCCAGGGATGCCGAGCCTTGGCGAGTGCTTCCCTGGGTTTTCGGCATCAAGTCCAGGAAGCAAACCCAGCACTCCGCCACACCCTATGCCCACCAGCAGCGACTGCAAAGCTCTCCGCCTCCTGACAGTGTCCCAGCCATTCACCATCGCCAGCCCGTCCTCCCAAAGTGGCCTGCAAGCCCTGTCGCTTTTCAATCAAGGTCGCTTGACCATGCGTCAATTATAGTTTACACAGGAAGCGAACATTCAACCGTGCCTGCTCATGCTTCAACCCGGTTCATACGAAGTCCTGATCTTCTGACATGCCTCGGACGAGAGTCCCTATCTCGACTGGTTGGAATCGCTGGATTGGAAGATGCAGGAACGCATTTCGGCACGGGTGGCCCGGATGAAAAAAGGACAGTTTGGCGACTGCAAAGCCATTGATCGGAGCTTGTACGAGCTGCGCCTGTTTTTCGGACCGGGCTACCGGGTTTACTTCGGCGAGCACAAGGGCAAGACCGTCATCATCCTCGCCGGAGGAGACAAGTCCACGCAAAGCAAAGACATCAAACGAGCCAGAGAATACTGGAAAACGTATCAGGAGGACCATCCATGAAAGCACCCAAGAAAAGCAGCACCATCCCTCACGACGAGGTGAGGCTGAAGCACCTGAGCGATCCCAAGCGGGCCAGGTATGCCATGAAACTGGCGCTCGAAGAATTCGAGCAGGACAACGACGTGGACATGCTGCTCGACACCCTACGCCTTGTCGCCCAAGCCCAAGGCGGGCTGGCCTCACTGGCCCGCAAGACAGATGTCAGCCGCCAGGCCCTCCACGAAGCCCTTTCACCGAAGGGAAACCCCCGCCTCCGCACCTTTCAAAATGTGCTGGGCTCCCTCGGCCTGCGCATGACCGTCAAGCCCGTGCGTCAGACATCGAAAAAGGCGGCTCGTTCTGCCGCCTGAGTCTTGCGGAACGTGGGCCGGTGGGAGAGGCCCAGCTTCTTCATGCATTCCAGCGCGCTGTCAGGCTTCCTTCCCACGCTCTTCAGCAGGGCTTTGCCTTGGTCGGTGACTTGGTCGGTGGAGCTGGCCTCTTGCAGGGCGGGGAGTAGGAATTCGCTGAACAGCGTGGAGATCCCCTGCGGGTCAGACGCCGCCAGAGACTGGAACGACTCAGCCTGGCGTTCAAGGATCGGAAAAAAGTGCCAGGCATTTTGGCAGCGTCAGAACTCCGGTGACGGACGGACCTCAGCGAACGATCACTTGTCCTTCAGCTTCCGATACACCACCGCCTCACCAAACAGCGTGTTCCAATCCGTTCCCGCAGCTTCAAGCAGTCGCTTCACTTCCGCCGCTCCCTTCTCTTTCACACCGTCTCCGCCGAGAGCCCGCACCTTCAGCCCTGATTCCGCCGGGCCTTTCTCCAGCCACAGCAGCGTGTAGCGTTCCGCATCCGCCTTCGGCACCCCATCATTGAATGAGGCCAGCAGCCTCAGCTGCAACAGGCTGCGGTCCTGCACCTTCACCAGCCGCGCCTCGTAAAACAACGACCCCTTTTCAGCCGAGGGATGGTTCAAGACGTAGCGATCATCATCCAGCGGCGCACACACCGCGAACTCCATCTTGCGCGGATCTCCATTCTCACCCTCGCTCGCCCACACACCGTTGAGGGCCGGATCAATCTTGGAAAATCCCTGCTCAAACACAGGCTCCTTGAAAAGACATCCCGTCAACGAACTCACCAGCACGGCAACGAGAAGAAACTGACTCAGTGTTTTCATAGTAAGAATCATCTCTCATCAAGCTGCGGGAAGCCATGAGCCATGCTGAGCCTGAATTGCGTTATCGAGCGCCTCCTCTGGCTGCCCAGAGGCACCCGATCCGGCCCACGTCGAGCGCTCGCAGGCCTCACGCAGTGCACTGAATCTCATGGAGTTGAAGATAAAAATCTCCGGCTGATTTCTCCCAAGAAGCGAAACCGTCCCTGAACGGCCCGTTTGCATCTGATGCAACGCCTCGCCTCCTTCGATGCCTATCGCGGCATCGCTTTGTTCCTGATAGGCTTTCACGAACTCCTCCTTCTCGACGAAGTAGCCGCTCGTTTCCCCGACAGCCCCGTCTGGCGTTTCATCCACTTCCACACCTCCCATGTCCCGTGGACCGGCTGCTCCCTGCATGATCTCCTCATGCCCTCCTTCGTCTTCCTCATGGGCGTCTCCATGGTCTTCAGCCTCTCCTCACGCGCCGCCAAAGGCGACACGAAACGCCAGATGGCCCGGCACGCCGTCTGGCGTGCCATCGCCCTCGTCTTTCTCGGCATCTTCATCCACAGCCTCGGCCGCCAGATGACACTCTGGGCCTTCGATGAAACCCTCACGCAGATGGGCCTGGCCTACCTCCCCGTCTTCGCCCTCGCCTTCTGCGGCACGCGCACGCGAGTGGCTGCCTTTGCCGCCTTCCTCGTACTGCACTGGCTCATCTACGCCCTCCACCCCGTCATCCCCCCGCATGCCGACCCCACCGCTTGGAACGTCCCCGCAGGCTGGAGTCACGACTTCGATGGGTTTTTTGCCCACTGGAACCACAACCGCAACGCCGGCTGGGCCTTCGACATCTGGCTCCTGAATCACTTCCCCCGCACCGCGCCCTATGTCGGCTGGCTCGGCGGCTATACCACCCTCAACTTCATCCCCACCATCTCCTCCATGATCCTCGGCCTCATCACAGGCACCTGGATCAAAAACAACGACACCCCCATCCGCCGCCTCGTCATCACCGGCACAGTCTGTGTCCTCACCGGCCTCGCCCTCCACCTCGGCGGCATCTGTCCCATCGTCAAACATCTGTGGACCCCCGCCTGGGTCTTCCTCAGCGGCGGCATTTGCATGCTCCTCCTCGCCGGATTCCATCAGCTCGTCGATGTGAAGCAGCACCGTCGCTGGGCCTTCCTGTTCATCGTCATCGGCATGAATCCACTCGCCTTCTACCTCATGCGTCACACCCTGGAAGTCTGGCTCGCCGAGACCGTGAAAACCCACTTCGGCCAGCGCTACGTCCTCCTGTTCGGCCCCGAAATGCAAAGCATCATGACCGGCGTCCCCAGCCTCCTCCTCATCACCCTCACCGCCTGCTGGATGTACCGCCAAAAGATTTTCCTGCGCCTCTGATCCCCAAGGCACCGCTCTCTCGGCTTGAGACAAGATGCCAGGCCTGAAAGGCACTCGCTTTCTCAATTGAGTAAAAAGCGTCGCAGGACCATCAGGCAGCCAATGAGGCCGAGCGCGGGTAAGACCACATAGACCACGTATTTAACCGAGCGATCATCCCGTTCAACGTTCTCCATGTACCTTTCGACTTCCTGCACCTGCTCCTTCCGCACGATGACTTGCGGAACGGGAGTTGACTGCGCCCCCACCATCAGCGGAGCCAGACTAACCATGAGGCCAAAAAAGTAGCAGAGCTGCATGCGGCGTGCCGCATGCGTGAGTGCATGAAGAGGTTGCATATTTATAGGGCTACGTCGTAGCAAGTAGCTATCCATCTAAAAATGTTTCGTCTAAACCAAAGTTATTAGGAACTAGAGATGCCGCGTGTTGTTCCCGTTCCATATGGGTCAAAGTTGCGAATAACTAAATCGAAATGCAACTGCGCCGACCATTTGAGGCGCGAGACGGCAGCCCAACCCTGGCCGCCAAAAGAGAGCCCTCCGAAAACGCAAACAACATGCAAAATTGCCGAATCCGACACACCAAATCCCTCTCTCGTCCCCAAAAATGACCATGACGATTCTTGATCTCCACATCCTCCCGCCCTCATCGTGGCATGCCGAAAAAAGGGAGGGATGAAGCCATTGCTGTCACGGTCAGAGGGGCTCACTTCACCGAAGAAAAGGGATGACTCATGCGCGGGATCTCTCTAAAAAAGACCCACGTAACGATTCTGCTCCCAGAGAAGTGTCCATGTTCACTCAGTCCAAGAAAATTCCTATGCTGCTGCTGCTCGCAGTCCTGTTTTGCGCGACCGTACCGCTCGTGGCCAAGAGCCTGAAGGAAACGCGCACGGAGGCAGAGCAGGGGAATGCAGACGCGCAGCACGCCATGGGCCTGCGCTGCGCCAAAGGAGACGGCCTTCCCAAGGATGAAGCGGCGGCAGTAGAGTGGTTTCGCAAGGCAATCACCCAAGGTCATGTCGATGCCCAGCGGCAGCTGGGCATGTGCTACCTGCTGGGAACGGGAGTGTCGCAAGATGCAACGGAAGCTGTGAAGTGGCTGCGTCTGGCAGCGGCGCAGAATCATGTGGCGGCCATGAAACAGCTCGGCGTCTGCTACAGCCTGGGTTCCAGCGTGCCCAAGGACATGAATGAGGGCGTGAAGTGGTTTCGCCAGGCGGCGGAGCTTGGCGATGCAGACGCGCAGCTGGAGCTCGGCATGGCCTACTTTGACGGCGAGGGAGTGGTGCAGGACGCAGCGGAAGCCGTGAAGTGGTTTCGCAAAGCCGCCGAGCAGGGAGACCTCAATGCGCAGAAGCTTCTCGGCACCACCTATGCCCAGGGATTGCGGGTGCCCCTTGATCTCGGTGAAGCGGTGAAATGGTTCCGCAAGGCGGCGGAAAAGGAAGACCCAGAAGCTCAGTTGCGGCTGGGCATGGCCTATTCCCTGGGCGCGGGTGTGGCCCAGGATCTGAAACAGGGGATCAGCCTCATCAAGAAATCGGCGGCGCAGAACTACGCCCCGGCGCAGCTTGAGCTGGGCGAGTGCTGCATGCATGGCTCAGGCGTGCCGAAGGATCCTGCCGAGGCTGTGGCCTGGTATCAAAAAGCGGCGGATCAGGGAGACGCCCTCGCGCAGACAAAGCTGGCGGTGGCCTACTTTGAAGGCACAGGCGTGGCGCAGAACACTGCAGATGCTGTCGTGTGGTTCCGCAAAGCTGCGGAGCAAAATTTTCCCATAGCCCAGGTCGGGTTGGGCGGCTGCCTCCTCAGTGGTAAAGGTGTCGACAAAGATGAGGCGCAGGCCATGAAGCTGTTTTGTGCAGCGGCGGAGCGCGGCGATGCCGACGGGCAGTTTGCCCTGAGCCTGATGTACGAAAAAGGCGAGGGCGTGGAGAAGCACCCGGTGGAAGCCCTGAAGTGGTGCCGTCTCGCTTCTAAGCAAGGGCATGACATCGCCTTCGTCCATCAGGCAACGCTGGAGGCGACCATGACGCGCGAACAAGTCATCGAGGCCGTCCGGCTGGAGCGCGAGTGGAAGCCGACGAAGGTGGAGCCGGTGAAGTAAGGCTGGCGTGACCTCCGCCGATAGTCCGGTGCTTCGGAAGTTTCAGTCGGATGCGAACGTTTATGCGGGGAGTTCATGAGCGAATCACGGTGTGGCTCCATGCCACACCATCGTCTAATGAGACCAGCCAACCAGCCAACCCGCCACAGCGCACCGCCATGAGTGATGACCCAGACGATCTCAGCAAGGAGGGATACCCCACACACATCCCTACTCCCGAGCAGTCTTCTGGAAGCTGGTCGTTTGGAGCAGTGCTCTCCATCCTCGGAGCGATTATGCTGGCGTTCATTCTGCGGCTGGCGGTGCCCAAGGAGGACAACGCTGTCGAGCTCGGTGTACTTCTCATCGCCGTGGGCTTCGCGCAGATCTGGCTGATCTTCAATTTCCTGAAGTCCTTCCGGAAATAACAGCGCGGTAGAAGGTTTGAGACAAAAGGCCTCGCTGCTGCCGCGTAGTCATCGCGCATGTTTGTTCCTTCACGTATTCTCTCGTTGGCTCTGGGCTTCGCGCTCACGGATTTTGTTTCTGCCAAAGAGCCCTTCAAGCCTAACCTCGGCCCTGATCTTCCGCGCATCACCGTGACCTGTGGAGATGTGACGCTGCTGCTGCGCCAGGCCACGCAGTGGACGCCCGGTCGCATTGATTTCCGCAGCAAAGCGATGACCACCGAGAGCAGCGCCTACGGCACCGTGTTCTCCTTTCCCGATGTCGGCTTCATCGGCACCGCGCATCTGGAAAACGAACCCGAGAAGCTGCAGTCACTCGACTTCTTCCTCGATGACAAACGAGTCGAAGCACCTGCAGCAGAGCTTAAGGGCGGCACGTTTCGGCTGGAGCGCAAATCACGCATCCGCACCTTTGATCTGACCAACTTCACCGAGATCAAAGACAACCGCTTGTATGAAACCACCACCGTGCACACCACCGAGGCCGTGCCGCTGAAGCTGGTGTATCACTTCATGCACGCTTGGCGGCCCACGGTCAGCGCCTTCCTGGCTGGAAGCGATGCTGCGCCTGATAAAAACATCTCCGGCCCGCTGCGCGATGACGCGGAAGTGGCGAAGAAATTCTACATCAACGAGCGCGTGGACTGGATGGCGGTGTATGAGCCGCAGAGCGGGCAGTTTGCCGTGAGCCGCCTGCTGCAGGCGCCGGAGCTGGGAGAGCACATCGCCACGATCTGGAATGTGCCCGGAACCTACCGGAAGTTTTACCTGAAGTGCTTCAGCAGCGCCACCGTGCCCGCCGGATTCACCGGCACCTGGCGCATGGTCACCGCCTTCGGCAGCGCCACGCCGGAAACGTGGGAATCCGCCGCACGCGCACTGGCGGCGGAGCTTCAGACCAAGTAATCTGCACGGCTCCATGACCACGTCTCTGCTCCGCCTCGCCGCTTTCGTCCTTCTTTGCGCCAGCCTTGCCCCTGCGGCGGATCTGCCGGATGTGCCGTACAAAACCGGCGACTCCCTCAGCAGCTATGAAAAGCAGCGCTGCCTGCTGGATGTGTACCTGCCTGCGGAGAAGAAGGACTTCGCCACGCTCGTGTGGTTTCACGGCGGGGGCCTGACGGGTGGCAACAAGGATGCCGACAGCACCAAGAAAGTGGCGCTAGGACTCGCGCAGTCCGGCGTGGCCGTGGTTGTTCCCAACTACCGGCTCAGCCCGAAGGCCAAGTATCCCGCCTACATTGAGGACGCCACGGCGGCTGTGGCCTGGACTTTGAAAAACATCGCGCAGCATGGCGGCGCTGCGCAGCGCGTGTTTGTGGGCGGTCATTCGGCGGGCGCTTATCTCACGCTCATGCTCGGAATGGATGCACATTACCTGGCTGCCTTCGGTTTGAAGCCGCAGCAGCTCGCCGGACTTGTTCCCGTGAGTGCGCAGGTGATGACGCACTACACCGTGCGGCAGGAGCGCGGCATTTCGAAATTCAGCGTCACGGCGGATGAAGCCGCGCCGGTGCGCTATGCCGACGTGAAGAACCTCCCGCCCATCCTCGTGCTCTGCGCTGACAAGGACATGCCCGCACGCGCCGAGGAGAACGTCTATCTCGTGGCCTTGATGAAGGGTGCTGGAAACAAGCGCGTGACCCTGCAGGTCATCGCAGACCGCAATCACGGCAGCGTGGGAAACAACATCGCGAATGAAGGAGATCCGGCGCGGCTGGCGATTCTGAAGTTCATGGAAGCAAAGAAGTAAAAAGGGCAGATGGGAGATGCGGGTATGCGGCGTATGAGAGAGCCCAACCTTTCTCGAATGAAACTCACTCTCCTCACCGCTTTGCTGGCGGGATCTCTCTCGGCTGCAGATCTCACGCTGCTCGATGGCGGCAAATCGGATTACCAAATCGTCGTCCCAGCGAAGCTCGAGACACCGGTGCTGAAGGAGTGCTTGGCGCAGACGGCACGGCTGCTGCAGGTCGCCTTCAAGGCCAACGGCGCGGAGGTTCCTGTGGTGAGTGAAGCGGAGCGAGATGACTCCAAGCCCGCGCTATTGCTGGGCAGCACGCGCTTTGCGCAGGAGCACGGCTTCGTTGCGACGCAGCTCCGTGACTGGAGCTATGTGCACCGTGTTGAGGGAAAAGACATCATCATCGCGGGCAATGACCAGCCCTCCAAAACGCCGACTGACAACACGCGGAGGCCCAACTGGGACCGAGTAGGCACGGCCAAGGCGGCGGTGGATTTTGCGCGGCAGTTCATGGGCGTGCGGTTCCTTTATCCTGACCTGCCTGGTTACACCCCGGTGAGTGGCGCTGCGAAGATTGATCTCAGCAACTCGCCGGCCATCGAGTTTCTGCCGCTGAAAACCATCACGGTGCCAGAGGCGCTGAACGTGGCCAAGACGCCACTGCTCCGCGTGAACACCGCGCATCCGGCAGGTGCGTCGTTTTATGATCTCGCGCACAACCGCTTCCCGCGCGTGGACGAGATGTTTGGCGGCCACACCTGGGAGCGTGCCGTGCCGGCGGAAAACTTTGAGAAGCATCCCGAGTATTTCGCGCTTGTCAGCGGTTCGCGCCTGAAACCTTCTGGCGGAGCGCAGTACTGCCTGTCGAATCCTGAGGTGCAGGAGCTCATCTATCGCGATATCACGCAGGGACTCGACAAAGGCTACTCCAGCGTGGATCTCGGCCAGCCGGACGGCTTCCGTGAATGCCAGTGCGAAAAGTGCGAGGCGCTCTACGGCACGGGCAAGGACTGGTCTGAGAAGATCTGGATCTTCAACCGCCTCACGGCCGAGCGGGTGGAGAAGTCGCACCCCGGCAAGCAGATCACGATGATGAGCTACATCCTCACTGCAGCGCCGCCGAAGACCTTCACCAAGTTTCCTGCCAACACCTGTATCATGCTCACCGGCACCAATGAGGAAGACATCGCCCCGTGGCGTGGCATCGAGGTGCCGCGTGGTTTTACCGGCTACGTTTACAACTGGTGTCCGAACCTCGGCACGCGCTACACGCCCATGCGCACGCCCGGTTACATTGAGCTACAGGCGCAGCGCCTCGCAGAGAACCGCATTCAGTCCCTCTATCGCGACGGCCCCGGCCAGCTCTTTGGCCTTGAGGGGCCGGTGATGTACACCATGGGCCGCATGTTTGACGATCCCGCCAACCTGCACGCCCGAGACCTCATCGTGGAGTACTGCGACGCCGCCTTTGTGAACAAGAGCATCGCCTTCTACATGCGTGCTTTCTATGAGGACTTGTACAATGCCATCGCTCTTTATTCCGACCACATCGGCACACGCACGGACTTGTGGACTTTCAAATCACTGCCCACGGATGCACGCGGGCGCAAGACGGTCACGGATCCTTTTCAGCTCATCGCCTTCCTTTATCCGCCCAAGTTGCTCGCGTCCTTGGAGGCCAACCTCAGCCAGTCGGAGAAACTCGCCACCACACCCAAGGTGAAGACCCGCCTAGCACTGGTGCGCTGCGAGTTTGATTACTTGAAGCACTTCGCCCGCGTGGTGCATCTGCATCAGGCCTATCAAATGATGCCCGATGCCGGTTCCATGAATCGTCTGCTCGATGCCATCGACGCACGCAATGCCTTCATCGACACCCTTTACGCCAAGGGGCACCAGAAAGAGTGGAACCATGTGCTCTTTCCTTTCCCCGGTCACAACGCCGCTCATCTCCGCCTCGCCCATGATGGCTATCAAGAGCCTTATTCCACCACCTGCTTCAACTGGGACACGAAAACGATGCGCAATGCACCGCCGCCCGGGCAGAAGAAGCTGAGCGTGGCCCGAACGACAGCCAAGCTCACGCTCGACTCTCCTGAGTGGCAGAACGTCATCGCGCACGAACTCACACTGCTGCCGCCTATGCGCACGCTGCCGCGCAAAACAACCATCCGCCTCCTTTACGACGACCAAGCACTCCACATCAGCGCTGAGGCCGAGATCGGCGAAGACACGAAATTCGCCGCCTATAACCGTGACCGCGTGCTGACGAATCAGGAGGCATTTGATGTCTATCTCGCACCGCAGCCCGCGCAGCCGTTGTATTACCGCTTCACTCAGGGCGCGAACGCCGCCAGCAAGTACGATGCGCTCAACGGCCGCATCACCGACGTCATGGACCCGCGCCACGGCAAGGACGATCCTACCTGGAACGGTGAGTGGAGCAGCACCACGCGCGTTGATGCCGCAGGCAAGCGCTGGTACGCGTATCTTGTCATTCCTTACAAGGTGCTCGGTGTCGAAGCACCCGCCAAAGGCACCGCCTGGCGCGCCAACTTCGGCCGCAATCACGCGCTGCCTCGCGAGCAGATCGAACGCGCCATTTGGTCCTCATCCCTTAGCAGCATGAGCATGGATGATCCCTCTGTGATGGGAGACATTGTTTTTGAATAAGACTCATGAACAGCATGCACCCCTCACTGAGCCACCCGGCGCTGTTCCGTAATCATGGATTTAGCCTGAATATGATCACGGCTGCTGGACCGCCTAACGGCGGGACTGCAATACGAAGAATCGAGAAGACCCGCCTTTCACACATGAAGCACACATTCCTCACCCTCCTGCTGTCTCCTCTTGCCATGCTGCACGCTGCGGATGCCGTGCTCGTTGAAAACGGCCAGCCGCGTGCGGAGATCGTCATTGCGGAAAATCCCACGCGCATGCAGCGGGTCGCGGCGCAGGAGTTTCGCACGAACATTGAGAAGATCAGCGGGGCGCGGCTGCCCATCGTTACGCAGCCGAGCGGAAAGGCGCTGAAGGTCTTCGTTGGCGCGAGCACTTTGAATCCCGTGAAGGTGGAGGGCCTGAAGGAAGGCGCGTATCGCATGCAGTCCGGCAGCGACTGGCTGGCGCTGGTGGGTGATGACAGCGATTTCATCCCCACGGAGCCTTGGGCCAAGAATAACGGCGACATCCCGCGTGCGCAGGCGGAGTTTGAGAAGATCGTCGGCGCACCTTATGGCATGCCAAATCGCGGCTTGTATAAAAACCGTCTGCGCCTGCCCGGAGACACGGGCAAGCCCGACGGCGCCCCCACGGCGAAGAACGAGTGGCTGGACATCTGGGGCCTGGATGAACGCGGCAGCTTCAATGCGGTGACGGCGTTTTTTGCATCGCTTGGCGCGCGCTGGTATCTGCCGGGAGAGCTTGGCGAAGTGATGCCAGTGATGAAAACCATCGCGCTGCCAAAGCTCGACGAGACAGTGCGGCCCGACTTCCCGCTGCGGCAGTTCAACTTCCGCTTCAGCACGGCGGGCTATGACACGGCGATGTGGATGATGCATCTCGGCACGCGGAATGATGATCGTTATCAGATCGCCCATGGCATGGACGGCATGACGGGCAATGACGCCACCTTTGCCGCGCACCCCGAGTGGTTCGCGCTCTACGGCAGCAAGCGCGACTACCGCCCCGGCGACAGCAAGAACCAGCTCTGCTATTCGAACGAGGAACTCTTCCGCGAGACCGTGCGATATACCCGCGCATTGCTGGACACCTACCCGCTCAAGACCGTCTCCATCATGCCGCCGGATGGCTACACCTCCATCTGCCAGTGCGAGAAATGCAAAGGCAAGGACTCGCCTGAACGCATCGAACGCGGCCTGCTGAGCGATTACGTGTGGGATTTTGTGAATCGCGTGGCAAAGGAAATCGGCAAGACTCATCCGCAGGCGAAGGTGCTGAACTGTGCGTATGGCGTGTACACGCTGCCGCCGCTGAAGATCGACAAACTGGAACCCAACGTGTTTGTCTGCATTGTCGGCGGACGGCGTCCGCTCAACAAGGCCAGCGGTCAGGCAGAAGGAGAGGCTGCACCGCAAGCCCTGCGCGCGGCCTGGGTGAAGAAGACTGACAACCCCATCCTGAACTTTGAAAACTATCCCTTCACGGATCGTGGCTGGTACCTGCCCTTCTTCGCAGCGCATACGATCGGCGATTCCGTGAATGCCACGAAAGGCATTTCGCAAGGCGAGGACATCTGGCTCTCCGCACGTCAGGACTTCGACAAGGTCGGCATCGGCTTCAATCACTTCATGGTTTACTTCACCGCACGCATGTACTGGGGTGGCAAGAATGCGGATGTGGACGCCATGTTCCGTGAGTACTGTCAGCTCTTCTACGGACCTGCGGCGCAGGAGATGCAGGCCTTCTTCACCTACTGCGAGACGCATTGGAGTGCGATGGAGAACGACAAGGTGCAGGCGGATGAGGCGCTCGCGCTGTTTGCCAAAGCACAGGCCAAAGCCGATGCCGCGAGTGTGTATGGGCGGCGCATCGCTCTCATCGATGACTTCCTCAAAGGCATGCGCATGAAAGCCCAGCAGCTCGGCCAGCAGCGCGGACCCGTGCCCACCGTGCGGCTCGTCGGTGACGCGCATGACATCGTCATCGATGGCAAACTCGACGACGCCTACTGGCAGAACTGCCCTGCCGCCGCCACCGGCAAATTCCGCGAGCTGGAAACAGGCCGCGTGCCGACCTTTGGCACTTCCTACAAAGCCGGATGGCAGGGCGGCAGCGTCTATTTTGCGATTCGCTGCGATGAACTTCCCGGCGACAAACCCAACAACACCGCCACGCGCAATGAGGATCAGGCGCTGTGGCATGGCGATGCCATTGAGATCGAACTCGCCACGGAAACGCACTCGTATTATCAGATCGCCGTCAGTCCTGCGGGCCACATCGTGGATCTTGATCGTGGCGCATCACGCGGCCAGTGGTTCGGCTGGGACTCGAAGGCGGAAGTGGCCACGCACATCGCAGACGATCACTGGACCGTGGAGATCCGCATTCCAGTGACGCAGGACGAAAACGATCCGCTGCATCAGGTCATCGGCCGCAAACCGACACCAAGCCTGCCGTGGCACATCAATCTCTGCCGCCAGCGCATTCGCGAAGATGGTCAGGAGCTCAGCGCCCTCTCACCCACCGGCACCGAGGGCTTCCATGAGCCGATGAAGTTCGCGCATTTCTACGATGGCAAATCGCATGTGTTCGTCGCTGACCCCAGTGTCACCGACTTCGTCATCGGCTTCCGCGACGCCACGCAGAAGCGCAAAGTCGCGGACTACCTCGCTCTGGCGGATGGCAAATTCAGCGACCTGCAAAAGGCCACCGCGCTGGAGCAGGCTGCGCTGCTCAGCCGCGCGGAAGCCGGTCCGATCATCGAGCGCATCCCCGTTGAGGTGGTGAAAAAGACCGCGCAGATGCAACACCTGCTCGCTTTGGCCAAAGCGCCAGAGGTCATCGCGCAATTCGCGAATGAGGACTTTAACAAGTGGCCCTTCTGGAAGCGTGGCGCGGGTTATCACGCCCGCGGCTATGCGTATTCCATCACCAAAGCAGGCGACAAGGCCGAGGCGGATCTCAGTGCGGCCCTGCCATGGACCAGCGAACCACGCACCCGGGATGCCCTCCTTTTTGCGCTGGGACAAAACCGCGAGCGCAATCTGCAAAATGATGAACAGGCTCTCTCAGCTTATCAGGCCATCGTGGCAGACCGCACGCATATTGGCGGTGCGGACGAATACGCTGCGCTGCAGGGCATCGCGCGTATCTTGACCCGGCGCGGCAAATACGATGAAGCCATGGCCACCCTGAACCGCGCCGAGCCCGCGAAGCTGCAAGGCGTCTGGCGGGACAACATCCTGAAATCCATTGCCGAGGTGCAGAAGGCGCGAGGACAATGATTCAAGATGCGGGGCTTTGCTGCGTACTTGCTTCATGCGCGCGAATCCCACTCCTCTGACACGTCGGCGAATGCTGCAAACCACCACGGGGGCTTTGCTCGCGGGTGTGGCGGCACAGGCTGAGCCTGCGAAGAAGAAAAAGGTCATCGTCATCGGCGGTGGCATCGGCGGCCTGAGTTGTGCGTTTGATCTGATGGAGCGTGGGCATGATGTGACCGTGCTGGAGGCATCGCGCCGCACGGGCGGGCATGTGAAGACCATTTATGATCCGCTGCCGGATGGTCTGTATGCGGATGTGGGTGCGGAGCAGTTCACCAATCCCGGCTACGACACCTATCGTGAGTGGGTGCGGAAGTTTGACCTTCCGGTACTCGCGTATGAACGGCGGCGGAAGATGTATGCCAACGTGCGCGGCCAGTGGCGCACCGAGGAGGAACTGGCAGACGCGAAGACGCAGCGGGAATTCGGCTTCAACGAACGCGAAGTCGAGTACATGCAGGATCATGGCTGGAAGAACATGCCGCGCCTGTACTTCGGCCCCATGGCGGACAAATTTAAAGACGAGTACCAGCCCTTTGGCATCGGGCTGGACGAGCTGGATCACGTGGTGCTGGGCGACTGGCTGGCGGAGCAGGGTGCGTCTGAAACGGGGCGCAGCTACTGCGGTGGTTCGCGCCTCACCAGCAAGGAGAAGCCTGCCACGGCAGGTGATGTGTCTGCGCTCTACCGCATCTGGCAGGAGTCCATTGTGAAGATGCGTGGGCTGCCGGTGTTCAAGCGCGAGGTGTTTCGCCTCAAGGGCGGCAACCAGCTCCTGCCGGACACCTTTTCCAAACATCTTGGTGACCGCGTGCGCAAGAACTGCCTCGTCACCGTGCTGGAGCACGATGCGAACGGTGTGACTGTCACCTTCGCTGAAGGGCCGGACAAGAAGGAGCAGACGCTGAAGGCGGACTATGCTGTGATGTGCGTGTCGCCCATGGTGATCGCGGGCATCAAGGTCTCGCCGGGCTGGCCGGAGACGAAGAAGTTTGCGCTGGAGCACACGCCGATGGGCATGCAGTCGCGCATCGTGCTGCAGGCGAAGACTCGTTTCTGGGAAGGCGATAATGTGCCGAGCATCAATTTCGAAACGGGGAACAGCACGATGGGTCTCGTCTATGAATGCGCGGGCGAGGTGGCGGGTGATAGCTGCGTGCTCATGGGCAGCGGTCCGCCTGCGCTGTCACCGGCAGATGCGCTCGCCGCGTTCCGCAAGTTTTACCCCGGCCAGAACAAGGACACGATTGAGCAGGTCATCGTGCATGAGTGGTGGAAGGAGGAGCCGCTGGCGCTTGGCTGTGAGCGGCATGCTTTTGCGCTGGGCAAGCTGGCGCAGGTGTGGCCGCACTTGATCCAGCCGGTGGGACATGTGCACTTTGCTGGAGCGGCGTATGACAATCTGCCCTGGGGGCAGGATGCTGCCACGAGGTCCGCGCGGCGCGTGACGCTGGCGATTCATGCGGCGTAAAGTGGCCTTGTTGCTGTGCAACAAGGGAGGGCATCGCAACTGAAAGAGGCAGGAACGACCGTGAAGTTTGGGCGAGGCGGAGCGGTTCCTTGTTCCGCAGGAACAAGGCTACTTTACTTTTTCTCCAGGGACATGAGCTCGATCTTCCGAAACCACACGGGCTGGCCTTCGGCTTGCAGCGCGATGTGGCCGTAGCCGAGCATCACGTCGCCGCCTGCTTCCACGATGTCACTGGCAGGGGCGATCTTGCATGCCGCGTCGAGCTGCGGGCGCTGGTAGCGCAGGACTTCGACGCCGTTGATGCGGTGGATGATCTCGTCATTGCCGCGCACTTCGACTTCGGCACGCACCCATTCCTCGGCGGGAAAGGTCGGCGCGCTGGATTTGACGATGTGTTTGGTGATCAGTTCTCCGCCCATCTCGACATGGGTGCCGGGTGTGCAGAGATTGGCTGTGGAGCGCGGGCCTTTGCCCTCATCCGCCAGAAACTGCATCTCCAGGCTGGAGGGGAAGCCTTGATCAAAGCGCATGCTCTGCGGCGGCTGGGCATGCAGCATCACGCCGCTGTTGAGGTTCACGTACTTCGGCGCGTCCGCCATCATCTTGCCGGTGAAGCGGTACTCCATGCGCAGGATGTAGCGCGAGTAGGCCAGGTTGGTGAAGAGGTGGCCGTACTGCTGGTCAAACTTGTCGTAGCCGTCGTAGCTCACTTTGAGGATGCCGTCTTCGACGTGGAACGTGTTCGCGAAGTTTTCGCCGAGCGGATGCTTGGCGATCTTGATCGTCCAGCCTGTGAGATCCTTGCCGTTGAAGAGCGGGATCCATTTGGGGTCGTCTGCTCTCGCGGTCAGACAGGCTAGAGCGAGGAGAAGAGTAGAGAGGGGGCGGAACATGCGGTTCATCTTGGCGGTAGCAGCGCTGTTTCCAATCGGAACCTTTCACGGCATGTTGCACATACTGCTGAAAAAATTTCACCCGAAACGCACGCTTCATTCGACGCCTTGCGAAGTGCCGCTAGGGTCGGCGGATGGACAAACAATGGAACGACAAGATCGTCATCGTCACCGGTGGTGGCGGCGGCATGGGACAGAGCGCAGCGAAGCGATTTGCTGATGCTGGTGCGAAGACTTTCATCTTTGGCAGAACGCTGGAGTCACTGCAGGCCACGGCGGCTCTCTCGCCTCTCATCACATCCATCGTGTGTGATGTGGCGGACTCCGCCAGCGTGGCCGCAGCGCTTGCGCAGGTGCTGCAGCATGGGCCGATTGCCGCCTTGATCCACACCGCCGGCATCAACACGCCGGACCGCTTCATGGCGCATGCGGACCCGAGCAAACTGGCCAGCGAAGCCAGCTGGCGCAGCGTGCTGGATGTGAACGTGATGGGCGTGGTGAACATGATCCAGGCTGTGTCCAAACCGATGGCGGAAAGCGGCGGCGGCAGGATCGTCGTCGTCTCCTCCACCGCCGGGCATGGCTTTGACTCGTTTGCCGGTGTGCCTTACACGGCCAGCAAGTGGGCCGTGCATGGCCTGCTCTTCACGGCGCGCATGCAGCTCAGCGCGCATGGCATTGTGCTCTCTGAATATGCTCCCGGTGAGGCCCTCACGCCTCTGGTGGAAAAGCGCCCCGTGAAGCCCACCGCCGAGCACCGCAGCGCCATGATCCAGACGGAAGACTGCGCCGAAACGCTTTTCTTCATCGCCTCCCAAGCGCACTGCATGAGCGTCCTCCAGCTGCCCGCGTATCAGCCTTTCGGCGGCATGCCACCGCAGATCACGGCACCGTGGCTGGCGGGTTTGGATATTGGGCCGAAGCGCTAATTGCTTTTGTTCTCCTCTTCCTCCTCCCGGAAGGATCCGAGCCAAGGGAGGAAGAGTATGAGTAAGAGGAGGAGGAAGAACCAGACGTTGAAAAGACGTCATCTCATTCGCGTTCACTCCGCACTCATGATTCGTGCCCTGCTACTCTATCTCACTCTCGCGTCTTTCACAGTCAAAGCCGCCGAGCTCTCCGTCGCCGCTTATCCCTCCATTCAGGAGGCGTTGAATGCGAATCCGAACCGCATGCTCTTTGTGCCGGCGGGGGATTACGTGATCACCGAGAAGATTCGCATCCGTGGCGAGCGCAGCGGGCTGTTTGGTCCCGGGCGCATCATTCAGCAGAGCGCGGATCAGCCGATCGTTGAGATCGAAAACGCCCAAGGCGCGGAGATTCGCGACCTGACGCTCACGAGGCCGGAGGGCAAGATGGAATCCCGCAACGAAGGTGTGCTGGCCATCAAGTGCCGCGACTTGGTGATTGAGAACGTGCGTGTTATCGACAACCGCAGCCCTGCCGGAGCCATCAGCGTGCGTGAGAGCAAGGACACGCGTATCAGCCGCTGCCTGGTGCGCAACTACATGCGTGTGAGCATTGACGACCGCACGCAGAGCAAGGACTGGGGCTATGCCTTCAACTGCACCGATGGTACTGGAATCAGCGTGGGTTACAGCACTGGCACGCTGATCGAAGGCAATCGCGTCATTGAAGACAACTTTGTTCCCACTCAGGAGGTGAAGGCCAAGTACAAGCTGGGCGACTACGTGAAGAAGAACGCGGTCAAAGGGGGAATCATGAGCCAGCAGGCCTGGGATTCCAACTACACCGACGCCTGGCAACAAGGCTCAGGCATCGTGGTGAATGCCCCGGAGGTGAATGATCTGACGCGCGTGATCGGCAATCACATTGAGAACGCCGCGCAGGGTTTGGACATCCACGCGGATCACGTCATCGTCTCACAGAACATCATCACGAATGCCTTCATCGGCATGAAGGCCATGCACGGCTCGCGCAATGTCCTCATCACCGGCAATCAGTTCGTCCGCAACTCGCTCTGGGCCATTGGCCTCATGCCCGGTGCTGCGGCGCATCCTGCCACCGATGACAAGCCGGAGAATGCCGACGGCGGTTCCATCATCAGCAACAACCTCATTTCGGACTTCGGTCACGGCGACGCGCATTGGATCTGGGGCGATGAACGATCTCCCATCAAATTCGACACCGGCCAGCAGCCTGATGATCCGCCGCTTACGGATGTTATCATCAGCGGCAATGTTGTTCATAGCGTGGGCAAACCGCGCTATAAATATGCTGTCATCATCCCCGGAGGCCCGAATGCGCCGAGGGGTCTGCATTTTTCGAACAACCTGTTTCATCCGGGGACGCAGGGCGTGTGCAATGGGGAGCTGCCGGAGTGAGTCGCGGCAATCGCGTACGCTATGCGTTTTGGAGTGCTCCAGTCCTCTGTAGCTTTCGAGGGGCGATGGACGTGCGAAAAGCGCCGGAGGACCGGCGCACTCCAGGACGCTGTCGCGTTTTTCGAAAACGACCTACCGCCGAAACTCGCTGAACCTGACCTTCAGCTTGTCTTCGAGCTGGGTGATCTGCCATTTTTCCTTGGCGTTGATCAGCGCGAGTGACATGCCTTTCTTCCCGGCGCGGGCGGTGCGGCCGCTGCGGTGGGTGTAGTATTCGAGCTGGTCGGGGAGCTGGTGGTGGATGACGAAGGACAGGTCTGCCACGTCGATGCCGCGTGCGGCCACATCGGTGGCGACGACGAACTGGACGCGCTGTTTTTTGAAAGCGCGCATGACTTTGTCGCGCTCCTTTTGCATGAGATCGCCCTGGAGTACATCCACGGGCAGGCCGAGATCGGCGAGCTCCTGATAGAGCTCCATGGCACCGGCTTTGGTGCGGCAGAAGATGATGCCGCGGCGGTCCTTCTGGCGCTGGAGGAAGTCGAAGATGAAGGCGGTTTTTCCGTCCCCTTTGCAGATGGCGAAGCGGTGGTCGATGTCGCGATTGACCACATTGGCCTGATCGATCTGAATCGAGTGCGGGTTGGCGGACATGCTGCCCTTGATGAGGTCCTGGATTCCCGGGGGGAAGGTGGCGGAAAAGAGCCAGGTGCTGCGCCGCATGGCCGCGAGCTTGAGGATTTCAGAGAGCTGCTTCTTGAAGCCCATGCTCAGCATCTCATCCGCCTCGTCCAGCACGACATAGCGCACGAATTCCAGCGTCAGCGCATCGCGTTCGATCAAGTCGAGCAAACGGCCCGGTGTGGCGACGACGATGTGCGTGGGGCGCTTCAGCGCGTCGGTCTGGCGGTCGATGTTGTCGCCACCGCTGACGACTTCGATGAAGATTTTCTCCGTGTACTTGGTGAAGCGGAAGAGCTGCTTGCCGATCTGCTTGGCCAGTTCGCGTGTGGGTGCGAGGACGAGCCCCTGGATGTCCCGGTGCTTGGGGTTCATCTTGGTCAGCAGCGGCAGGCCAAAGGCGGCGGTCTTGCCGGTGCCGGTCTGCGCCTGCGCAATGAGATCGCTGCCGTCCTTGAGCAGAAAGGGGATCACCGTGGACTGTACCGCCGTGGGGGTGACGATGCCCAGCTCCTCCAGACCACGGATCATCTCCGGTGGAATTCCGAGGGCGGCAAAGGGATGGGGGTCGGTTTCTGACATCCTGTGTCTTCCATCACAATGGCTCGGAATGCCAGCGGCAATGCGGTTTAACGCGGCAATCTCCACTCGCTGAAACGGCCGGATTTAACGCTCGCACTTGGAATGGAAAGCCTCACGGGCCCTTTCGTGGCGGGTAGTCGTGCTGCCAGCGAATACCGGTCATGGACAAAGACCTCGACCATGTCGTCTTCGACCACCAACCAGACCTTCAGCAGCCGCCCCTTCGGCAGATCGAGGGGCAGTTCGCTCCAGCATTCGCCAGCGGCATCGAGGATGCGGAGTTGGTCGCTCTTCAAAAGGATCTCGCCCAGAGGATCGAGGCTCATTCGCACCTCACCCGTGCCTTCAGGCAGCGTGAGCGTGAATTCAGCGACTAAATGGCTCCATGCACCGGCTTCACGCTGCCAGGGCAGTTTCTCGAAGTGCTTCAAGAGTTTCGCAGGCAAGCGCGTGCCGAGCCTGCCATCTGGCAAGGCATGTACCTCACGGGGCAGCGCAAGATGCCCGCCCCAGGGCTGTTTGCCTGGTTTCGCGGGTGTGAGCGGTATCCAGCCAAACAAAACGGGCGTCTCGCCATTCAAGGCGATTTGTGCGGCACAGAGGTCTTTGCCGTCAAGCACGCCGTCGGGCTCGTTTTTCCACGGCCCAAGTGGAGAGGCACTGCTCCAATACACAGGCTGGCCCACCGCACGGGCATAGATGCTTGCGAGCAAATACCAGCGCCCCCCCAGTTGAAACATCTGCGGGCACTCGGGCTCGCCGATGGTGCCAGGATCCAGGATGGGACCGTGATCTTTCCAGTGCATCAAATCAGGCGAGGTGGCGAGGCTTACCGCTCCGCAGGTTTCCTTGGGGCGTCCTTTCATCCAGGTGGTCATCACACAACCGTACTGCTTCATCTCGGGAATCCAGAAGATGAAGGGATCCCGGCGCCGCTGGTAGTAGCCAGAGGCAGGCACATGAAATTCCTTCGGCGCGCAGGCCCAGTGCAGAAGATCGTTGCTCACAGAACTGACCATGCGTCCCTGTGCATGCCCGTAGAAACTGCGGAACACCCTGGCCACCGGGTCATGAAAGACGCCGAGCACGAAATAGGGACTCATCCAGTCTGCGGGTTTTACCTCATCGTGTGTGAGCGGCGTTTCAGTCCAGCGCAGCCAGTCTTGTGATCGCGCAAGCACGGACTCATACTTCCCGGGCTTCAGGTAGTAGAGGAAGCACTCACCCTGATGGAAGAAGGGGTGTACATCGCCCAGCGCATGATCGCGCGGCTTGAAATGCAGCATCGGCGCCTCTTCCTGCGCTTTGATGAGCGGCGCGAAAAGTTGGAGGACAGCAAGGAGCCAAATAATGCGCATGAATAACTGAGGTAAAATGGTGCCTGCCGAGATCGTTCATGCATTCATCCATTTCATGAAGTATTTTCTCCTCACGTTTTTCATCAGCAGCCTATCGCTCCCAGCGGCTGAGAAGCCCATCGTGCTGTGGCAGGCGGGCGCTCCGGGGGCCCAGGGCACGGCATCGAAGGACATTCCAACGCTCACGCCTTATGTGCCCGAGAAGGCCAGCGGCGCCGCGATGCTGCTCATTCCGGGTGGCAGTTACTCGGGCATCTATGAGGGGCAGGCGGAGCCGTTTGCACGCTGGCTCAATGAGCAGGGCATCACGGCCTTTGTACTGCGCTACCGGCTCGGCAGCGCGGGCTATCGCTACCCGGCGCAGCTTCAGGATGCGGTGGAGTCCATGCGCCAGATCCGGACTGGTGCCGCACGCTGGAAGATAGACCCCGCACGCATCGGCGTGATGGGCTTCTCCGCCGGTGGGCATCTCGTCTCCACGTTGATCAACCGCCCTGAAGACGGCGAGATTGATGGGCGCACCCCTAGTGTGAGTCCGCGGCCGGATCTTGCCATCTTCTGCTACCCTGTCATCAGCATGATCACCAAGCCGCATGGGACTTCGCGCAAGATGCTCATTGGAGACAAGCCCAGCGACGAACTCGTGCGCCAGACGTCCAGTGAACTGCAGGTGCGCCCCGGCCTGCCGCCCTGCTTTCTCTGGCACACTTACGAGGACAAACTGGTGCCCGTGGAGCATGCGCAGCTGTATGCCGCCGCGTTGCATCAAAACGGCGTGCCCCATGAGCTCCATCTCTACCAGCATGGTGACCACGGCACCGGCCTCATCGGCACGCTGCATCCGTGGTTTGCGGATCTGGTGTTCTGGCTGAAGGCGCAGAAGTGGATCTCTGAACCTTGAGTTCAACTCGCTGACACAAATCCGCTTCGCCTGCGTTCAGAACTGACCATGAAATTTGTCCAGGCCAGCCTGATCTGCTCCGTCCTTTGCGCTTCGCTGCTTCTGTCTTCCGCACAGGGCGCTGCCAAGCCAAACATCCTCTTCCTCTTTGCCGATGATCAACGGTGGGACACGCAGAGCTGCGCTGGGCATCCCATCGTGCAGACACCCACGGTGGACAGTCTCGCGGCACAGGGGGTGCGTTTCAGCAACGCCCACGTCACCACGGCGGTGTGCTGGGTCAGCCGTGCGGTGGTGCTGACGGGCCAGTGGGCGCGGTCCCATGCGCAGCGCGATGCCATCCCCACCGTGAAGCCGGAGGCGCTGGCCACCATGTATCCTGTGCTGCTGCGTGCTGCAGGCTACCGCACCGGCCACATTGGCAAATGGCACATGATTTCTCCGCAGGGCTTCAAGCCTCAGGACCAGTATGACAAATACGAGGCCATCGGCCGCAATCCGTATTTCAAAACGATGCCGGACGGTACCAAGCGCCATGAGACGGATCTCGTGTGCGACAAGGGCATCGAGTTCATCAAATCCCAGCCCAAAGACAAACCCTTCGCGCTGAATTTGTGGTTCAATGCGGCGCATGCCGAGGACAATGATCACCGCCCGGGCATCGGCTTATATCCTTGGCCGCAGTCGGTTGACGGCATGTATGAAGACCGCTCCATCCCACCGGCACGTCTGGGAGATCCGGCCATCTACGAGGCGCACCCGCAGTTTCTCAAAGACTCGATCAATCGCGAGCGCTGGTTCTGGGGCTACGACACGCCGGAGAAGTTTGAGATCAACCTGCGTGCCTACTACCGCATGATCAGCGGCATCGACAAAGCCATCGCGCGCGTCCTTGCCGCGCTGAAGGATGCAGGGCTCGCGGACAACACGATCATCGTCTATTCCGCCGACAACGGCTACTACCTCGGAGACCGTGGCTTTCAGGGCAAGTGGTCGCACTATGAGGAATCGCTGCGCGTGCCGATGATCGTCTACGATCCGCGCCTGCCCAAAGAACAACGCGGACGTGTGGTGGATGATCTGGTGCTCAATGTTGATCTGCCTGCCACCTTCATTGATTGGGCGGGAGTGAAGCGTCCTGACGCTTACGAAGGCCGCAGTCTTTCGACGCTGATCGAAGGGAAGGGCAATGATAAACCCTGGCGTGATCATTTCTTCTGCGAGCACTTTGACCTCGCACCCACGCTCACCTGGGAAGGCATTCGAGGCCAGCGCTACGTCTATGCGCGCTACTTTGATCAGAAGCCCGCGTATGAGTTTTTGCATGATCTGGAGTCCGACCGCGATGAACTCAAGAACGTCGCCGCTGATCCCGCGCACGCCGAGGCCTTGCAGAAAATGCGTGCGCTGTGTGATGCGGAGATGAACGCACGCGGCGGAGCCCTGCTGCCGATGGACCAGCGCGGAGCGCGCAAAGCTGCTGCCAAGAAGGGTGCAGGCAATAAGGCCAAGGCCGAATAATGACGCTCACTTTTTCCAATCTATGAAAGCCCTTGTTCTCCTCCTTTCGTCATTCTGCTTTTTGGCTTCGTCCTTTGCCGCTCCGGCGAAGCGTCCCAACATCTTGTTTATTGTTGTAGATGACCAGTCGCCCTTTGACTTCAAGTTCTACAATCCGAAGTCGCCGCTGCAGTCGCCAAACATCGACAAGCTCGCGGCGGAGGGCATGGTCTTTGATTCTGCGCGGCACATGGGCTCCTTCAGCGGCGCGGTGTGCACGCCTTCACGACACATGATCATGAGCGGGCGCACTGTGTGGCATCTGCCCATCGGCCCCGGTGCGAAGGAGCACTGCCCGCCGAATCTGGAACTGAACACGCTGGCCGCCGTGTTCAACCGTGCCGGTTACGACACAATGCGCACCTGCAAGCAGGGCAACTCTTATGAGGGCGCGAACAAACAGTTCACCGTGCGGCATGACGCCACCAAGCGCGGCGGCACGGATGAGACCGGCAGCACCTGGCATGGCGACCGAGTGATGGACTACCTGAACGAGCGCGAGGCGAAGAAGGACACGAACCCCTTTCTCATCAACTTCGGCTTCTCACATCCGCATGACACCCGCGACGGCCGCCCCGAGCTGCTGGCGAAATACGGTGCGGCCAATCACGAAGATCCCAAAACGCTGCCTGCGCTGAATTCCAAGCAGCCCGCGCTTCCCCCGAACTACCTGTCCGCGCATCCCTTCAACAACGGCGATGCCAACGTGCGAACACCTACGTCATTTATACCGCCGACCACGGCATGGCGATCGGCCGGCACGGCTTGCAGGGGAAACAGAACCTCTACCAGCACACCTGGCGCGTGCCCTTCATCGTTAAAGGCCCCGGCATCAAGCCCGGCTCCCGCGTGCCAGGAAACATCTACCTGCTCGACATCGTGGCCACGCTTTGCGACATCGCCGGCATCCCCGCGCCAGAGAGCAATGAAGGGCTCAGCTTCAAGCCCGTGCTCGAAGGCAAACAAGCGGCCATGCGCGATGTGATGTATGGCGTGTATTGCGGCGGCACCAAGCCGGGCATGCGCAGCGTGCAGCAGGGCGACTGGAAGCTGATCAAATACGACGCGATGAACGGCGCTGTGCATGAGACGCAGCTTTTCAATCTCGCCGCGAATCCTGATGAGCTCCTCAAGGAGCACGGCAGCAAAGACCCGTTGAAGACCAACCTCTCCAGCAATCCCGAGTATGCCACCAAGCTCGCCGAGATGGAGGCATTGCTTCTCTCCGAAATGCGCCGTCTTGATGATCCTTATCGTCTTTGGAACCAGCCGGATGATGGACTGCCGCCAGTGCCGGAGCCTGCGCCGAAGCAAAAAAAGAAACAGAAGTAATATGGATATTAGTAAGGACTGGCCATTCAAGGATGCGACCAACACCGCAACTTTTGCATCCCGGTACATCTTTAAGGGTGAGCCGATCTGCCGTGTATATCACGATTGGGATGAGAACTCATGGCAATTTCATCCAGATCGAGATCCTGAGCAATCCGATATAATGATTGTGTGCTTGGAAGCAGTATTCAAGCTCGATCCGACCGTCGGAGAGCTGAACGATCTGCCTCCGGGCTGGAAAGCCGAACGCAGCAACTCACAGGCCCCGTGGATACGGTCAAAGCATCATCCCTATCCAGTATTCAAGGACGACGGCTTTTATCTCGATGACGCCACTTTCTATGCAGAGTTCTGCAAGATTCCGGATGTCAAGGATCGCGACGGACTTAAGACAGGACAAGTAGTGCAGCTGATATTCCGATTTGCAGACGAATGGTCAGAGCGCCATGACAACGACTGCGAACGCATGTGGGTGGAGGTGATTGAGGTGAATGATGATTATGGAGATTATCGTGGACGCCTCTTGAACCAGCCTCATTTCCATGACGCCATCAATGAAGGTGACGAGCTTTGTTTTCATCCCACCCATGTGTTTGCAATAAATGGCTGATTTACCAACAAATTTCCGCTGATCAGTTTCCCTCACCCATGAAGCCCCTCGATCTCATCCTTTCGTCGTTCCTTATTGTAGCTTCGTCTTTCGCCGCGGAGCAGCGTCCCAACTTCCTCATCATCTACGCCGACGACCTCGGCTATGGCGATGTCTCTACTTATCATCCGTCGGACTGCCACACGCCGAACATCGACAAGCTTGCGGCGGAAGGCATGCTGTTTCAAAACATGCGTGCGAACTGCACGGTGTGCTCGCCTTCGCGCGCGGCATTGCTCACGGGGCGCTTTCCAGATCGGGTGGGGGTTCCTGGTGTTATTCGCACGAATCCGGAAGACTCATGGGGTTACCTTGCGCCGGGCATTCCGACAATTGGAAATGAGTTGAAGAAGGTCGGCTATCACACGGCTGTGATTGGCAAATGGCATCTTGGTCTCGAATCTCCCAACACACCGAATGAGCGCGGCTTTGATCTCTTCCACGGCTTCCTCGGCGACATGATGGACAGCTACACCACGCACCTGCGTCAGGGGCACAACTACATGCGCCGCAATGCGGAGGTCATCGACCCCAAGGGCCATGCAACGGACATCTTCGCAGGCTGGGCGGCGGATTACTTTCGTGAGCGTGCCAAGGAGAAGCAGCCCTTCTTTCTCTACCTCGCCTTCAATGCACCGCATTTCCCCATCGAGCCCCCGGAGGAATGGGTGGCGAAGGTGAAAGCTCGTGCGCCGCAGCTGGATGAAAAGCGTGCGATGAATGTCGCGCTCGTGGAGCATCTGGATGATCGCATCGGGCAACTGCTGGCCGTCTTGAAGGAGACCGGGCTCGATCAAAACACTGTTGTCGCGTTCGGCTCTGATAATGGCGGCTCTTTGCCGCATGCACAGAACAACGACCCCTGGCGCGATGGGAAGACCAGCCACTACGATGGTGGCCTGCGTGTGCCTTTCATGGTGCGCTGGCCGGGGCACATCAAGGCAGGATCACGCAGCGATTACGCGGGGCTGAACTTTGACCTTTTCCCCACCTTTCTCGAACTCGCGGGCGCGAAGCCTTCATCTGATATCGATGCGATCAGCCTCGTGCCTATTCTCAATGGCGGCACCCTTGAGACGCCAAGGGATCTGTACTTCGTCCGGCGTGAAGGTGGTGAGGCCTATGGCGGTAAAAGCTACGAGGCCATCATTCGTGGCGAGTGGAAGCTGATGCAAAACACGCCCTACAGTCCGCTGGAGCTTTACAATTTGAAGAATGATCCGCAGGAGAAAACCAACCTCATCGGCAAAGCACCGAAGGTCTTCAAAGAACTCTCCACCGCCCTGCGCACACACGTTCAGATTGGCGGCGCCACGCCTTGGCAGAAACCTGAAACTCACGCGCCATGAAAAGCCTCCTGCTGATCCTTTCGACTTTCGTCGTCTCGCATGCGTCATTGGCGGCGCAGCCGAACATCATCCTCATCATGGTCGATGACTTCGGCTATGAATGTGTCACGGCGAACGGCGGGGAGTCGTATCAGACTCCGAACATCGACAAACTCGCCGCCAGCGGGGTGCGTTTTGAAAACTGCCATGTGCAGCCGCTGTGCACGCCCACGCGCGTGCAACTCATGACGGGGCGCTACAATGTGCGCAACTACATCAACTTCGGCACGCTGCTGCGCTCGGAGACGACTTTTGGCAGCCTCATGAAGAGCGCGGGCTATGCCACTGGGATCTGCGGCAAGTGGCAGCTCGGGCATGAGGTGGATTCACCGCAGCACTTCGGCTTTGATGAATCCTGCCTCTGGCAGCAGACACGGCGCCCGCCGCGTTATGCAAACCCCGGCCTGGAATACAACGGTGTGGAGAAAAACTTCACGCAAGGTGAGTACGGCCCCACGCTGGTGAACGACTTCGCGCTCAGCTTCATCACCAAGAACAGAGAGAAGCCCTTCTTTCTCTACTACCCCATGATCCTCACGCACAATCCCTTCCAGCCAACGCCAGACAGTCCGGACTGGGATCCTACCATCAGCAGTGAGAACAAGCAGCAGTCGCCCAAGCACTTCGCCGAGATGACCGCCTACATGGACAAGCTGGTGGGCAGCGTCGTCGCGAAGCTCGATGAACTCGGCATCCGCGACAACACACTGCTCCTCTTCCTCGGCGACAACGGCACGAACTCCAGCATCACCAGCCGCTATCAAGGCGCAGACTACAAAGGTGGCAAGGGCAGCACCACCTCCCACGGCACGCACGTGCCGCTCATCGCCAGCTGGCCCGCCATGATGAAGCAGGGCCGCGTCTCCGCCGATCTCGTCAGCAGCACTGATTTTCTCCCTACCGTTTGCGCCGCCGCAGGTTTGAAGGTGCCTGAAGGCACCGATGGCGTGAGCTTCCTGCCTCAACTCAAAGGCGAACCCGGCGCACCGCGCGACTGGCTCTACACCTGGTACTCCCCGCGTCAGAGCCAGGACATGACCGTGCGTGAGTACACCTTTGATCACCGCTTCAAACTCTACCGCACCGGCCAGTTCTACGATCTGAGCACCGATGAATTGGAGAAACAGGATATTGCCACTGCCACGCTGAGCAGCGAAGCCGCCGCCGCCAAGACCAGACTGCAAACCGCCCTCGAGCAATTCAAAGATGCCCGGCCTGCAGAGCTCGACCGGGAGTTTCAGGCCTCCGGCAAAGGCAAGGATAAGACGGGGAAGAAGGGTAAAAAGACGCCGAAGAAAGGGAAGTAAGTCGCGCAACCACACTCGACACGCTAAAAGGGTCAGGCCTGATCCACTTTCTCAGGGTCAATAGGGACGATTTGTGATTTTGTGACTTCTTCGACGCTGAAGACTTCCCCAACACTCCAACTTCCTACGACTAGATGAGACCCAGTTGGAGAGAAGTCAATCGAGCAACCTCTGGGTATTTCGCGGCATGACTGGATGGAGAGGTCCTTCGCCGCGAGGCAAACGAGCAATGTCGAGCTTATCACTGCTATGATGTCGCCATTTGGCGAGTAACGCAAGCAACAGCCGAGGCGAAACGCTGCCGGCAGTTCGGTCTTTTTGACGAACTGCATCGTCGGAAACTCGAAGACAGAAAGGACATTAGGATTGTGACCAGAAAGGATGGCAAGAACCTGCCCATTGGGACTGAAGCTCGCGCCTTGGTAGCTATAAAAGGGAATGGGGATTTTCTGAAAGTCTCCGCGAGAAAACGGAAAAGTGCGTCCAATCAAATACTGCGTCGGGGAACCATCTTGCGGGTCTGTTCCCCGCCTTTGATGGCGAAACCAAAATTTGCCGTCTGGGTGTCGCAAAATGCCTGTGACCATCTCGTTTGCGAAATGCTCTTCGAAGAGGATCTCTCCCTTGATCGTCAACACGCTGTGCCAGCCTGACCAGGAGCCATCAACGATGCTTTCCCCATCCTCAGCAAAGAGAAGGTTCCCACCTTCACCATGAGATTGACCCTTGAAATCGGAAATGACATCGCCTGCGGTGCATGAGAGTAAGCAGCGGTCACCCGAAGTGCTCTTAACGACGAGAAGAGACGAGTCAGGAGAGAACGCGACGTATGATGGATGGGAGAATGGATGTGCTTTCCAGATTTTCTTTGTGTCCGGGCACGACCAAAGAACAATATCTCGGGATAGTGACGCGAGAAGCTGCCCGTTCGGAGAAAATCTGGCATCAAAGCTAGTTTTGATGAGTTTTCGTTTCGGTGTCCGCATAAATATGGCTCAACTTTATTGATGGTTAAAACATTGCGAGATTTGTCAGAAGAGACACAGATCGCCTATCTCATCGCCGCCCTTGTGCTTGTGATGAACAATGTGCTCAACGTGGGCACCAGATTATGCCTCGTCCTGCTGCCACCGTCGTGCAAGAGACAATATGTCCGCCCCCTCTGCTACTCCGACCCTCTGCGGTAAAGACGAACGTTCCTGAGCATCTGCCTCGGTTTCCTGACAAAACGTCTTCTCTGGTCCGTTCACACGCGATGCTCCGCCACCTCTCAGCATTCCTCCTTTCGCTATTCAGTCTTCTCCATTCATCCTTCGCCGCAGAGCCGCCGCCGAACATCCTCTTTGCCATCGCCGATGACTGGGGGCCGCATGCGAGCGCCTATGGCACGCCGTGGGTGAAGACTCCGAACTTTGACCGCGTGGCGAAGGAAGGCATGCTCTTCAGCAACGCCTACACGCCGAATGCGAAGTGCGCGCCTTCACGCGCGTGCATCCTCACCGGGCGCAATTCATGGCAGCTCAAGGAAGCAGCAAACCACATCTGCTACTTCCCGCCGGAGTTCAAAGGCTGGGGCGAGGCGCTGGCGGAGAAAGGCTGGAATGTGGGCTATACCACCAAGGGCTGGGGGCCCGGCGTGGCGGTGGATGCGAATGGCAAACCGCGCCAGATGACGGGCACGCCCTACAACAAGCGCAAAGCCGAACCACCCACGCCGGAGATCCTGAACTGCGACTACGCGGCGAACTTCAGCGACTTCCTCAATGCCGCACCGGCAGACAAGCCCTGGTGCTTCTGGTATGGCAGCGTGGAGCCGCATCGCGGTTATGAATTCGGCAGTGGCGTGGCCAAGGGCGGCAAAAAGCTCACGGACATCGACCACGTGCCCGCCTACTGGCCGGACAATGACGTGGTGCGCAATGATATGCTCGACTACGCCTTTGAAGTGGAGCACTTCGACCGCCACCTCGGGCGCATGATCGCCGATCTCGAAAAACGCGGCCTGCTGGACAACACGCTTGTCATCGTCACTGCGGACCACGGCATGCCCTTCCCACGCAGCAAGGGAAATGCGAACGTGCAGGCCAATCATGTGCCGCTGGCGATAATGTGGAAGAAGGGCATCCTGCAGCCCGGCCGCACGCTGGCGGACTTCGTGAGTTTCGTTGATCTCGCGCCCACTCTCATCGAAGTGGCGGGCATGAAGTGGGCGGACACCGGCATGGCGGAGTCACCGGGCCGCAGCCTCACGGATCTCTTTGCCAACAAGACCGCGCATGTGCGTGATCATGTGGTCATCGGCAAGGAGCGCACCGATGTGGGCCGGCCGCATGACTGGGGCTATCCCATCCGCGCCATTGTGACGAAGGACAGCGTCTTCATTGAAAACTTCGAGCCCACACGCTGGCCTGGGGGCAATCCTGAGACCGGCTACATGGACTGCGATGCCGGAGCCACCAAGAGCTTCATCATCGATGCGCACCGAAAGAATCCCGCCGATCCTTTCTGGCAGCTCTGCTTCGGCCTGCGCCCCGGCACCGAGTTTTACGACCTCAAGTCCGACCCCGATTTCGTGAAGAACTCACACGCCGATCCACGCGCCACCGCCATGCGTGACCAGCTTCACACTGAGCTCAAAGCACAGGGCGATCCGCGGATGTTTGGCCAAGGCGAGATCTTCGACAAATACGAGCACGCCTCCAAGACGAATGTTGGATTCTACGAGAAGTTCATGAGCGGCAAGCCCATGAAGGCCGGATGGATCAATCCCAGCGACATTGAACCCAAGCCCGTCCTGCCATGAGATTTACTTCTCTGCTCATCCTTGTTTCGTCGTTCTGCGTTTCGCAGTCATCCTATTCGGCCCCGCCGAACATCCTTTTCATTCTCTCCGACGATCATAGCTATCCCTTCATCCATTGCTACGGGCGTGAGGAGATGAAGACGCCGAACCTCGACCGCTTTGCGGCGGAAGGTATCATGTGCCGCCGCATGTTCACGGGTGCGCCGCAGTGTGTGCCTTCGCGCGCCACGATCATGACCGGGCGCTCGCCGGTGGCCTGCCGCATCACGCGGTTTTCTTCGCCGTTGCCGCGAGATGAGATCACCTTTCCCGAGATCTTGCGGAAGGACGCTGGTTACTTCGTTGGCTGCTGCGGTCGAACTTACCATCTCGATGGTTCGGGGCGCGGGCCTGAAGCCTCGGCGCAGGTGTTTGATGAGCATCACCTGGTCACCTTCAAGGATCGCTTTAACTACGTCGATGCGAGCGGTCAGGAGAATGTGCCGGCGAAGATGAACGAGTTCTTTGATCAACGGCCGAAGGACAAGCCTTACTTCCTGTGGGTCGGTTTCAGTGATCCGCATCATGCCTGGAACTCTGGCAAGAACCCGCCTGACCCCGCGAAGCTCAAGGTGCCCGGTTTCCTGCCGGATCTGCCCGGCGTGCGCAGCGATCTCTCTGCCTATGAAGGCGAGATCGAGCATGCTGACGGCGACTTCCAACGCGTGCTCGACATCGTCAAAGAACGCGCCGGACTGGAAAACACGCTCATCATCTTCATGGGAGACAACGGCATGGCTTTTCCCAGCGGCAAAGGCTCGCTGCATGATCCCGGACTCAACGTGCCGCTGCTCGCATGGTGGCCCGGTGTGATCAAACCGGGCGGCGACTCCAGCGCGCTGATCTCTGGTGAAGACATCGCGCCTACCTGCCTCGAAGCCGCCGGACTCCCGGTGCCCGAGCGCATCAGCGGCGTGAGCTTTCTGCCGCTGCTCAAAGGCGCGAAGTTTGAAAAAGAGCGCCAGCACATCTTCGCCGAACGCGGCCCGCATGGCAGCGCCACCTTCAATGAAAGCACCACCGCCAGCGGCGTAGACTACAGCCGCTGCGTGCGCAGCGCGCGCTACAAACTCATCTACAACGTCACGCCGAACCTGCGCTACACGCCTGTGGACAGTGCGGGCGATCCGAGCTGGAAGGACATCGTCAAAGCGCACGAGGACAAGACGCTGGCCACCGAGTTTGAGGATCTCTGGTTCACGAGTCCGCGTCCTGTCTATGAATTCTACGACCTCAAGGAAGACCCCAGCGAGCTGCACAATCTCTACGGCCAGAAAGGTTTGGAGGAAGCCACGCTGGAGCTGAAGACCGCGCTGCAAAAGAAGATGATCCTCGACTTCGACTACCTGCCGCTGCCCATCGCCGGAGAAGCCAAACCCAAAGGCAAGGCCCAGGCCAAAAACAATCCCAACCGCGCTGAGCAGTTCAAGAGGCTCGACACCGATCACGATGGCAAGCTCAGCCCCGCTGAGTTTAGCGCCAAACGCAATCCCGCCGATGCAGCCGCCTGGTTCAAAGCCCGCGATGTGGACGGCAACGGCTCCATCGACACTGCTGAATACACCGCCAGCACCGTGCCCAATCCACCGAAAAGCTGATTATCATGAAACGCCTCCTCATCTTTCTCACTCTCAGCCTCCCGCTCTGCGCCGATTTCATTATCCCTGTCTTCTCTGATGACTTCTCCCGTGACGAAGCCACGCCGGGCAAAGAGGACATCGGCAACGGCTGGACCAGCAACAGCGCGTGGCGCGCCAAAGGGCATCAGCAGGTGGATCTCATCGACGGCTACATGCACGTGACCAAGCATGCGGAGGCGGATCACGGCGTGGCCATTTTTCACGCGGCGGAGTTTCAGGATGGAATCGTGCAGTTGAAGTTCCGGCTGGGCGAAGGCGATGACCTCGGCGTCGATTTCGTCGATCGCGAACTCAAGACCGTTCATGCGGGCCATCTGTGCATCGTGCGCGTGACCAACAAGTCCGTGACGCTCACCGATTCCAAGACCGGCGGCATGGACAACGAAATCCGCGCACGCCGTGAGAAGGGCGACAAGTCCCCCGAACTAGCCGCGCTGCTCAAATCCAAAACGAAGTCCTTCAAGCTCGACCTCAAGCCCAACGAGTGGCACAGCATGAACATCAAGATTGTCGGCGATCAGATGACCGTCCGCATCGACGATCTGGAAGCTGTTTCCTTCAGCAGCGAAGGCATCGCCCATACGACGAAACGCATGATCACCCTTGCCGTGAACAAATCGGCGGATGTGGATGACGTGAAGGTTTCGAAGCTGAAGTGAATCATTCACTCCTTCCATGCGCTTCATATTCTTCCTCGGTCTCTTCGCCACGGCGTCTTTGGCGCAATCTCAGCATGAGGTCGTCTCGGGCTGGCCGCAGTTGCCGGAGGGTCATGTGCTTGGCCTGTGTGCCGGGATCGGGGTCGATGCGCAGAACCGCGTGTACGTTTTTCATCGCAGTGGCCGGGTGTGGTCAAAGCCTTTTCCCAGAGAGGCCATCGCCGCGCCAACCGTGAGCGTGTTCGATGGTGCGACGGGCCGCCTCCTCAGCAGCTGGGGGGCGAACCGCTTCATCATGCCGCATGGGCTGACGGTGGATCACGCGGGCAATCTCTGGCTCACGGATGTGGGCCTGCATCAGGTCTTCAAGTGTTCGCCAGGAGGCGAGGTGTTGCTCAGCTTGGGCGAGGCGGGGGTGCCTGGCAGCGATGCCACGCATTTCAATCTGCCCACGGATGTGGCCGTGCTGGCAGACGGCTCCTTTTACGTGAGCGACGGCTACCAAAACACGCGAGTGATGAAATTCACCGCTGACGGCCGCTTTGAATTCCAATGGGGCACGAAAGGCCGTGGGCCGGGCGAATTTCATCTGCCGCATGGAGTCACGGTGGATGCGCAGGGACGCGTCATCGTCTGTGACCGCGAGAATGAACGGCTGCAGGTCTTCGATGCGAAGGGGGCATTCCAGCATGAATGGAAAGGCCCGCAGATCGGCAAACCCTATGGCATCGCTACTGGTCCCGACGGGCATCTGTTCGTCATTGATGGCGGTTCTCCCTCGTTGCAGCCGCAACTGCGTGGCAAGGCGGTGGAGCTCGATCCCGCAGGACAGGTGCTCGACACCTTTGGCAGCCACGGTAAAGCAGCCGGTCAGTTCCAACTCGGGCATGACATTGCGGTTGGCCCGGATGGTGCGGTCTATGTCGCTGAAGGAACCGGCGCGCGGGTGCAAAAGTTTGTGCGCAGGAAAGCAGCGGAGTGATGGTAAGCCTCACCTCTCTCACTGGTTCGATGTTCGGACCAAGGGTTTGCTGTGAAAGCAAACAGAGCTTTCGCGTAATCTATAGCACCATGACCAACCGCCGCCGCTTTCTTGCCACCACGACATCCGCTCTCGCCTTTCCGTTCATCGCGCGAGGAGCCGCGCCGACGGCGAAGATCATTGAGACCAAGGTGATTTCCCAGCAGCCGGAGTTTTATCATGGCTGGCCGACCGTGGTACGCAGGCAGAATGGCGATCTCTGGGTCTCGTGGTCCGGCGGTCGTGAATCTCACGTGTGCCCCTTTGGGCAGGTGCATGCGATGACCTCGCGTGACAATGGCGCCACCTGGACCTGGCCGCGCGTGCTGCTGGACACTGCCACGGATGACCGCGACTCCGGTGTGCTGGAGACAGCCAAGGGCTCGCTCATCGTCAGCACCTTCACCTCGCTGGCCTACGAAGATCATTTCAAGAAGGCTAGCACCTTTGCCGAGCACACGGACAAGGGCTGGACCTCGAAAACCATGCCGCAGGAGCAGTTTGTAAAGTGGAAGGCCGCGCACGAGCGCCTCAATGATGAAGAGCGCAAAGCGGAACTCGGCGAATGGGTGATCCGCTCCACCGATGGCGGCAAGTCCTGGTCCACCCGTATTCCCACCATCGTGAACAGTCCGCATGGCCCCATCCAGCTCAAGGATGGACGCCTGCTTTATGCTGGCAAGCAGCTCTGGACCGGCGATAAGAAAGTCGGGGTGGCAGAGTCCAAGGACGATGGCCAAAGCTGGCAGTGGCTCGCGGAAATCCCCACACGGAAAGGCGACAACGCCGTCAGGTCCTATCACGAACTCCATGCGGTGGAGGCCGCAGACGGCACGCTCATCGCGCAGATTCGCAATCACAACGACGCCAACAAAGGCGAGACGCTGCAGACGGAGTCCAAGGACGGCGGCAAGACCTGGAGCGAGCCGCACAGCATCGGCGTGTGGGGCCTGCCCTCCCACTTGCTGCGCCTGCGTGACGGCCGCCTTGTCATGACCTACGGCCACCGCCGCAAGCCCTACGGCAATCAGGCCCGCATCAGCAGCGACAATGGCCAGACCTGGAGCGAAGCCATGATCCTCTCCGGTGATGGCATCGGCGGCGATCTCGGCTACCCCAGCACTGTCGAGCTGGCCGATGGCACGCTGCTCAGCGTTTGGTATGAAACCATGAAGGAACCGAAGCTGGCGGTGCTGCGCCAGGCCACGTGGCGGATTGAGTGACGGCGGCTCAAGGAGGAGCGCGCGGATTGAATTCCGTGCTCCTTGTGCAGCATCACCGCCCTGCGCTACATTGCGATCCTGCCATGAAATGTTTTCTGCTCTTGTCTGCCTTCCTGGTCGCGCTGTGCAAGCTGCATGCGCAGACCACACCACCCGAAGCCGCGTCTGCCCAGCTCAAACTTAACGCACCGCTCGATTACCAGGTCTTTCAACGCAATGATGCTCACAAAGGGAACATCACGATCTCCGGCGTGTTTGCACAGATGCCGAACGAGGTCTTGGTACGATCCGTGGTGAATGGACAGACCAGTGGATGGCTACCGCTCACGGTGGCGATCCATGAATTGTCATTCAGCGTAGGATATGAGCTGCCCGCAGGTGGCTGGCACCGACTCGAACTTCGCACCAAACTGAATGGCAAGGTGATCGAAGAAGCGATGGTCGAACACGTCGGCATCGGTGAGATTTTCGTTGTCGCCGGTCAGTCAAACTCGGCGAACCACGGTGAAGAAAAGCAATCCACGCAGACAGGTCGTGTCTCCGTCTCTGATGGTCGGCGCTGGCAGCTCGCGAACGATCCGCAGCCCGGTGCCAGCGGCAAGGGCGGCAGCTTCATGCCGCCGCTCGGCGATGAACTGGTGAAGAAATTCAATGTGCCGGTCGCCTTCATCCCCTGTGGCATCGGGGCGACCAGTGTGCGGGAATGGCTGCCCAAAGGTGTGCCGTTTCCGCAACCTCCCACGATCGAATCCCGTGTGCGGAAGCTCTCCGGTGGTGAGTGGGAAAGCAACGGTACGGCCTATGGCAGGCTGCTTCAGCTCATGAAGGACGCCGGTCCGCATGGCTTTCGTGCCGTGCTCTGGCATCAGGGCGAGAGTGATGCGAACCAGAGGGATCCAAATCGTACGCTACCAGGAAAGCTGTATCGCGAGTATCTGGAAAACATCATTACCAGCTCCCGCCGCGACATCGGCTGGAAGGCCCCGTGGTTTGTCGCACAGGTCAGCTACCATGTGCCAGGAGATGAAGCCTCGCCCGATATCCGCGCGGCACAGGCATCCCTGTGGCGAGACGGCATCGCTCTCGCAGGGCCGGACAGCGATGCCCTCAAGGGCGAACTGCGCGAGCGAGGCGGCAAGGGCGTGCACTTCAGCGGCGCAGGCCTGCGTGAGCATGGCAGCCGTTGGGCCGCTCAAATCATTCCCTGGCTGGAGCGGGAGTTGAAATGAAGTGTTCTGCGCGAAAGACTCGGGCCTGCCGCCCGCTTCTTATGTCCATGCTCCTGCGCCACTTTCTGATCTCCACGCTTCTCATCACACCCTGCCTCGCGGAATCCAACTGGCCGCAGTTTCGGGGTGAGGGAGGGCTTGGGCTGGGCACGGGGAAGCCGCCGGTGGAGTTTGGAGCGGAGAAGAATTTGAAGTGGCAGGTGGAGGTGCCGTTTGGGCATTCGTCTCCGTGCCTTTGGCAGGACAAGATCGCGCTCACGGGTTTGGATGGCGGCAAGCTGGTCACGATTTGCCTGAGCCGGAAGGATGGGCATGAGCTGTGGCGTGCGGCGGCTCCGGTGGAGAAGGTGGAAGGTGCGCACCGCATCGGCAGTCCGGCCACACCGAGCTGCTGTACGGATGGTGAGCGCTTGATCGCCTACTTCGGCTCCTACGGGGTGCTGGCGTATGATTGGAACGGCAAGGTATTGTGGCAGAAGCCGCTGCCGCCGCCGATTGTGGAGTTCGGCACCAGTGCCTCGCCCATCATCGCCGATGGCAAGGTCGTCATCGTCGCGGATCAGGACGTGGGCAGCTACATGATCGCGCTGGATGTGAAGACGGGCGAGCCCGTGTGGCGCGTGGATCGCAGCGAATTCCGCCGCAGCTTTTCCACGCCGTTCATCTGGCGGCATGACGGCATCGAAGAACTCATCGTGAGCGGATCGCTCCGGACGCGCAGCTACGATCTCAAGGACGGCAAACTGCGCTGGTCTGCCAGTGGCATGGCACGTGTGTCCAACACGAGCCCGATTGCTGTGGGGGATGTGCTGATCGTCTGCGGCTGGAATGCGGGCGGGGATCCGGATGACCGTGTGGAGATGGAGCCGCATGAGGCCTTCCTCGCGGCGCATGACGCGGACAAAGACGGTCTGCTAAGCGAGAAGGAGTTTCCCGAGGGACCGCTGCGTGACCGCTTCACCATCATCGACGCGGACAAAAACGGCACGGTCAACCAGTCCGAATATGACGCCATGCGCGCGATCTTCGCGAATGCGGCGAACCAGCTCTTTGCCATCAAGGCCGGTGGCAGCGGCGACATCACGGACACGCATGTGATCTGGCGGCAGACGAAGCACCTGCCGTATGTGTTTTCTCCCGTGATCGCGAATGGTCGCGTCTTCACCGTGAAAGGTGGCGGGCTCGCCTCTGCCTACGATGCCAAAAGTGGCAGCCCGATCTTCCAGGCGGAGCGCCTCGATGCCTCCGGCGAGTACTATGCCTCCGCTGTGACTGCTGATGGTCGCGTGTATGTCACTTCACAGCGCGGTGTGATCTCCGTCCTGGATGCGTCGAGCGACACGCTGAAAGTGCTGGCGAAGAACGACCTCAAAGCGCCTGTGTTTGCCTCGCCTGCGATTGTGGATGGCGTGATCTATGTGCGCACGAACAAGCACTTGTGCGCGTTTGGTCACTGAGAGATGCGCTCATTTCGAATCAGCAGCCAGAACACGGCGGCAATGATGTAAAGTGCGCCGAAGCCGGCCAGCACGGCATTCCAGCCACCGGCGTGGGCGAGCAGCCAAGGCACGATGATCGGGAAGGCTGCGGCGCCCAGGTTGCCGCACATGTTGGTCGTCGCGCTCAGCGTGGCCACGTGGGGTCCGCCGATGTTCATCACGGTGGCACCGAGGCAGGGATTGGCGGTGGCGGCGCAGAACATGCCCGCGCTGATCACCAGCACGGCGATCACCGGATTCGCGACGAACCAGGCGCAGAAGATCAAGCCTGCGCACAGCAGCAGGGCGGTGGCGGTCAGGCCCTGCCGCGCAAGGCGCTGGCTGCCAGTCCGGCGCAGCAGAACATCTGACAGCAGGCCGCCGGCCATGCAGCCCGTCACATCGGCCAGCAGCGGCAGCGTGGTGAGCCAGCCGGAACCGAGGATGGTCACCCCGCGTGCCTCCTGCAGGTAGGTGGCAAACCAGCTGGCAAAGAAAATGTACCCTGCCGCACGGCAGAACTGCTGGATGCACAGGCACCACAGCGCCGGACTGCGAAGGAGCAGCCCCCACGGTACGCGCGGAGTTTCTGCGGGTTCCTGCGGAGCGTCCTGATTAATCTGCGCACGTTCGGCGGCATTGACCGCCGGATGCTCCGCCGGCCGGTTCCGGTACCAAACCGCAAACCACGCCGCCCACAGCACGCCGGGCACGGCATACCAGACGAACATCCAGCGCCAGCCGATGCTCACGACGAGCCAGGCCGTCAGCGGTGCGGCGATGATGCTGCCCACGGACATGAATCCGCTGAAGGCACCCGAGGCCGAGGCCTGGGCCGTGCGCGGAAACCAGCGCGCCATCACTGTGGTGCCCACCGGCACCAGTCCCGCCTGCGCCATGCCCATGAAGGCGCGTGCGCCCGTCATCACGGCCAGGTTTCCCCAGGCCAGACACGCCGTCGCCAATGACCACAGCACGCCATAAAGCGACAACGACCAGCGCGATCCCAGCCGCTGCGCCAGCATCGCCGCAGGGATCTGAAACAGCGCATAGGGCCAGAAGAACGAGCTCATGAGCATGCCCGACTGCTCCTTGGTGATGCCGAGCTCCGCACGGATGGTGCTCTCCGCCGGGCCCACGCCATTGCGCGTGAAATACGCCAGGGCTGCCCCTGCGCAGATGCCTGCGAGGACGATGAAGCGTGTGCGAGTGGGTCTCATGACATGGCTGCGAGGTTCAGTTAAGCAGCATGGCCGGTGTAAAGCTCCCACTTGTCACCGACACGAACGAAAAACTGTCTAGACAGAGGTTTGTCCGCCATTTCGAGCATTCGGGATGTCTGCTTTCGCATTTCAGAAAGTCCCTCCACATCATCCTCTCCGGTAAAGAAGATCAGATCACGTGCAGGAATGACCGATACGACACGTCCGTAAACCATGGAGGCCACAAATTCCCACACATGTGGCAACAAAAGAAGTGTTGCTTCAAAGTTCCCCCCAGCGGTCATCATGTGAAACAGCCCATTTTGATGTGCCCGAATCTCCAGATTCAACGCATCAAGGTTATGGACCGCAAGCTGATGCAATTCCTTTGATGACATTCCAAGATTTTTGAGGTCCAAGTTGGAGATGATCTCAAAATGAGAGTCCATGTCATAGGCATACCAGACCAGCACATCGGCCCCGAGACTTGCCTCTACCGGCGAATCATCATGAGATAATGTGATGTCAGCCGAGCCCGAGTCCGGCAGAGCCACGTACATGCGAGGGAAAATGAATTCCGGCTTTTTTCTTTCGGGTTGCTTCTGAAACGTCATGGTTTCGTCGTAAATGATCACCAGTCCGCCACGCCACCATCGGGGCTGAACTCACGCAGTACGATTTCCTGCTGGAAGGGGTGCTTCTTCACCTCCGCTTCGTTGATCGTGATGCCGAGTCCGGGCTTGGTGTTCGGGCGGACGATGCGGCCTTGTTTTTCGATGGTGAACCCTTCCTCCACCACGTCCTGCCGCCACGGAACATCGTTGTGGACGGTTTCGCAGATGATGTAGCTGGGCTGTGAAAAGCCGAACTCCAGCGATGCGGCGGTGCTGACAGGTCCCTGAGGATTGTGCGGTGCGAGGGAGATGCGATGCGCCTCGGCCAGCGCGGCGATGCGTTTGGCGGCGCTCAACCCGCCGCAGTGGGTGATGTCGAGCTGGCAGATCTCGACCGCGCGTTTCTCAAACATGTCCTTGAAGGCTTCCAGGTTTGTCACGCGCTCGCCACTGGCCACGGGTGTGGTGAGTGCGGCATTGATGCGGGCGAGTCCGTCCACGCATTCGGGCCAGCAGGGTTCTTCAAAAAAGTAGAGGCCGAAGTCATCCAGGGCTTTGCCAAACTTGAGTCCCATCGCGGGCGAAGGCCGAGCATGGCAGTCCACCATGATGTCGATGTCCGGTCCCACGGCCTCCCGCATGGCGGCCACGGCTGCGGCTGCGGCGCGCACGGGCTTCTGGCCCTCGATGGGCATCGTGCTGGGCACCGCCATGCTTTTGAAGGCGGTGTAGCCATCTGCCACGGCGGCCTGCGCCAGCTCGGCGAAGCGTTTGGCGTTGTCCGCAGGCGTTTGATAAAAGTCCTCCATCTTGCCGCCGCCGAGGTGGCAGTAGGTGCGCACAAAATCACGCACCGGACCGCCGAAGACCTTGGAGAGCGGCATGTTCGCCACCTTGCCCACGATGTCCCACAGCGCGAGGTCGATGCCTGCGATGGCCGTGGCCCGCACGATGCCGTGCCCATGCCAGAAGTGCTGCCGGTACATCACCTGCCACAGGTACTCCACCCGCGTGGGGTCTTCGCCGATGAGGAGATGCGACATGTCCTCGATCGCGCCGACGATGCTCCGCGTGTGCCACTCCAGCGTCGCCTCGCCCCAGCCGATGAGACCGGGCTGGTCCGTGACGACTTTGACGAAGATCCAGTTTCGCATCCGCGCGTGGCAGACGAGTGTTTCGATGGCGGTGATTTTCATGAGGCGATGTGGTGGGAAAGAGATTCGATCAACTGCTCCAGACTGCCTGCCGCGACGACGGCGATGGTTTCCTGGTAGATGCCGGTGTCATAAAGCTCACGCGGTGGCAGGTAGGAGGCGCCCCAGTCGGCAGCGATGGTGGCGACGAGGATGACTTTGTCGGGGAAGCGGCGGCGCAGTTCGGTTTGCAGGAGGCTGTAGCTCTCTCCCTGCACGCCGACCCACACCGCATCGCCCATGTGCCAGACGACGACTTGCAGCGGATAGCGATCTCCCGGCGGAAGCTGGTGGAGACGATGCAGCAGGCGGGTTTTGCGTTCGCTCATGGCACGGCAGTCGGCCGCGCGGGACTCATCGCCAGCGGCACGGGCGGTGGCTTCGTCGGCTTGGAATTGATCGAGTTCGGCCTGCACCTGCGCCACGGTGGGCTGGCCGGGGCGGTAATGCAGCTGCTCGTGCCAGCGCTGCAGCTTCCACCCGGCTTTGGTGGCCAGAGAGATTTTCTCGTGCTTCCACGCGCCGAGGGTCGCGCCGGAGATGACGGGCCCCTGATATACGAAGGTTGTGCCCGCGGCGGGCAGCGCGGTGAGGGCCGAGAGCGCAGCGTAACCCAGCTCGCGACCATTGCGATCCGCGACGGCGGTGTCACCGACGAATCCCTCGCGCGGGCCGAGCTCGCCGCTGGCACCTTGCAGAAAAAGGCAGGGCGCCGCGGTCTCTCGCTCCACGAGCTCGCGCATCGCGCCGATGTAGTCGGGACTGATGAGCGTGTTCTCCCAAGCGAGCGTGGTGGGATGGCAGGCGTAGTTCACGATGCTGGCGAGCATCCGCCCGTCATCCGCCGTCACCCGCGCCACGATCACGCTGTCATCCGCAGGCACGCCGGGATTGTGACCGCAGATGTACTGTTTGCCGTCCCAGAAGTCGCGCTGCGTGGCCAGGCTGCAGCGGCCCCGGCCATAAACGATGCCCGCTGGTTGCAATGACGCCATGCATTGCTGCACGAGCTGGCCTGCTTTCTCGCCCAGCGCATGCAGGTAGGGCGGAATCAGATCGCCGCCGGGCAGCGCGGCGCGGTCCAGTCCCATGAGGCCTGCGCCATGGGTGTGGGAGAAGACCACGAGCACCTCTTTCTGTGCCACACCACCTGCAGCGGCGGCTTGAGCAACGAGCTGCGCATGCTCCCTGGCTCCCATCACGCAATGATCCAGCGCGAGGAGGATCTGGCGCCCTTTTCCTTCCATGGCCGCAAACACCGCCACCGTGGCCCGCAGCGGCCGGTGCACCCCGGTGGCGCGCTCATGCTTCGCCGCGCCCCACATGCGGTGGTAGATGTCCGCAGGAGGCGTGATGTCACACCACGCGAGCGCAAAACGGCACCGGCTTTGCGGTGCGGGGTCTTCGGTGCGGGAGAGTTCGGGCATCCCACATCAAAGGCACGGCAACGCGACAACTTTCACCGCGCCATGAATCTGCACTGCCAATGCGAGTATGTGCATTCGGGTCCGCGATAGCCGCGCCCAAATATTCTGCCTTCTGGTGTGGTTTTCGGACCACGAGGTTGCTGCGAAAGCATCCGGGACTGCTGCGTAGTTTACAGTACCATGACCCATCTCCGCCGCTTTCCTGCCACCGCCGCCCTTGCTTTCGGTCTCGCCGCATTCTCAACTCTCCTTGCCGCAGACAACGCCATCGACATCGGCTCCCGTCGCGAGCTGTTTGTGGATGATCTATTGATCGACAAGCTCAGTGGCAAGGCGGAGCAACTGCTGCATCATCCGCATATTCAGGAGATCGCGCTCGTGCATGACCTGCCGTGGGAGGGCAGCGGCAGCGGGTATCACAGCGTTTTCAAAGATGGCGACAAGTACCGCATGTACTACAAGAGCTGGCAGCTCACCGTCACAGCACCGGGCAAGGTGAACACGGGCGAGCATCCGCTCTTCACCTGCTACGCGGAGAGCGATGACGGCATCCACTGGCGCAAGCCGGAGCTTGGGCTGCATGAGTTCAAGGGCTCGAAGGCCAACAACATCGTCATTCCCCATGGCAAGATGGGCAAAGTGGACCCCGATGGCGGTCATCCCGCCGTCTTCAAAGACGAAAACCCCGCCGCGCCTCCGGATGCGAAATACAAAGCCATCGTGCGCTCGAATTCACCGAAGGGACTGCTCGCGCTGAAATCGCCCGACGGCCTGCGATGGTCGCCGATGGCGGATGCGCCTGTCATCACCGATGGCGCGTTTGATTCTCAGAACCTCGCGTTTTGGGATGCGCAGAGCGGGCAGTATCGCGCCTACTGGCGCTTCTTCACTGGCGGCACTACGGATGAAAAGAACTGGAAGCCCACCGGGGATCGCGCCATCCGCACCGCGACCTCGAAGGATTTTATTCATTGGGAAAACCAGCACGATCTGAGCTACGTCGATTCACCCAGCGAGCAGCTCTACACCAACCAGGTGAAGCCCTACCACCGCGCGCCGCATCTGCTCATCGGCTTTCCCACGCGCTACACCGAGCGCGGCTGGTCCGACAGCATGCGCGCACTGCCCGAGCGCGAGCACCGCGAATGGCGCTCCAAGGCCAGCGACCGCTACGGCATGGCCATCACCGAAGGCTTGTTCATGAGCAGCCGCGACGGGGTGAAATTCAAACGCTGGAACGACGCCTTCCTGCCGCCCGGCATCGAACGCGCCGGCACCTGGAACTACGGCCATCAGTACATCGCGTGGCATCCGGTGGAGACAAAGTCAACGCTCGAAGGTGCACCCAACGAGCTCAGCTTCTACGCCACCGAAAGCTACTGGACGGGCAAGAGCAGCCAGCTTCGCCGCTACACCCTCCGCCTTGACGGCTTTGTCTCCATCCGCGCTCCCATGAGCGGCGGCGAGCTGATCACCAAGCCCCTCACGTTTACCGGCAAAGCCCTCACCATGAACTTCGCTACCTCCGCAGCGGGTGGCATCCAGGTGGAGATTCAAGATGCCGATGGCAAGCCCATCCCTGGATTCGCGCTCGCCGATGCGCAGCCCACCTTCGGCGATTCCATCAACCGCACGGTGACTTGGAAAGGCGGCAGCGATGTGAGCTCACTCGCGGGGAAAGTCGTGAAGCTGCGGTTTGTGCTGAACGACGCGGATTTGTATTCGATTAAGTTTGAGTGAGGAAAGCTGTCTCATTGCGCCGCAACAGGTCATCATTCCTTGAGAGAATAGCGCCCAGTTTTCTTGCCGCCGTTCTTTTCGATCATGCCAGCCTTCAGCAAGGGGCGCAGCAGATCCATGGCACCCTGTCTTGAAACGCCGAGTGCCTCCCACAACTCCGCTGGGGCCATGCTGCCGTGGTCGGACAGCAGCTTCAACAACTGCTCCTGGCGAGGACGCAGCACTACCTTTTCGGGTGTTTGGCGGCTGAAGGTTTGCACACGCAGCCACGTGCGTTCCAGCGTCTGGTGCAGACCTGCAGCGCAGTCAATAGTGTTCGGCACAGCGTTTGAGGTGGGGCGATGTGACAAAAACGTTGCTGTACGTTTGGGCGAAGGGTGGCATGAAGTTGCTGATGGCTGCAGCCCGAGTCCCAGCCCCCAAGATTGAAGCCGCCCAGCTGCGGC
>JAPLUN010000187.1 GCA_026397715.1 Verrucomicrobiota bacterium | reverse complement strand
ATGCCAAAAGGACAGTCGTCATAATGTGCGCCGATGGCAAGAATGGTGCGTGTCATGAGGCAGGATGCCCATGATTCACTCTGAGAGCAAGCAGCTCAGCAGCATTGATTGAAGGCTCAATGAGGGGTTGCTGGCGACCTTCGCAGGTTTAATTCGATAACGATATTAGTCATACTCAGACTCGTTTTTCAAATATATGTCTATCATATATAATTTCCATTGCGTAATTGAGTCGCAAACATCATATTCAAGAACAATGTCTCCACCGGAACGTAGTTTTCTGAATTCTCCATACCAGCACGTTTGACTTATGAAGGAAGGGCCACAACTCTTTGGATCCCTCGCCTTGGCAAGCCATCGCCATGGCTCTCCAATCAAGTTGCCGCGGGCACAAGATGAAGTGGTGATGCTGGCCTTTGATCAGCGAAACAGCCGCTTGGTGGAGCTTCATATTTTCACCGGGAAAGCCGCACCGGCTCCAGCCCCAAGTCAGCCACCTGCCATGAGACGCTGGGTCAAGCCCGTGAGCTGGCAGTCGCGCCGTCAGTGGGCTGCCCCACGTCTGGAAGGACGCAAATCCAAGTTCAGTGCACGCCGGAAGGTTCAAAAGTCACGGGGGTCATCCAAATTCCTCCACAGGTTTTACGAACCCAAGACCACCTTGGCCCCAGTGGAGGTGAAGCCTGAAGTGCTCGATGAAGGCCTGCAGCTTCGCACTTTGGAACTGCTGCAAAGCGCGGCAGTCATGCGCGGCCCATCCTTCATGACGATTCTCGAAGTCGGCGTTGATGATGGCCTGCCCTATTTCGTCACCGACCTGAATGAGGGAGAGTTCGTCCAAGCATACGTCCAGCGGCGCGGGGCCTTGCCCACCGTGACATCGCTGGCCTTGGTCCACCAGCTTCTTCAAGACTTGGGCAAAGCCAAGGATCAAGGACAGCTCCTTTCCACGGTGCGCGTGGACCAGGTGATGGTCACCACCCAGGAAGAGGAGTTTTTGCAGCTCCGCCTGTATGACTACGGTCTGTCACAACATCGGTCCGAGACCTTTGGCCAGCAAAGCTCGCGATTCGTTGTCGAGGCCTGCCGTTTGCTCTTTCTGCTCATGACAGGGCAGACCTATGCAGGCGGCAACCCTGATGACTTCAGCATCATCGCAGAACTGCCAGCGAACCTGCGTTTCGTCATCAAATCGGTCCTGACAAGCCCCTCAGCTCATTCGATTTCGAAAAAGTCTCTGCGTGACGAGATTCGCGAGGCGATGTGCTCCTACGTCACCTTGGTGCAGGCGCGCAATCCCAAGCTTCTGCTGGTGGCAGATCCTTCCAATCTGCCCGTCTCCCATCTGCAGACATTGCTGTTGGGAGAAATCCCGCTGAAAACCCTGTTTGGCGCAAGTTTCCGGATTCAAAACCCCGAGCTCTCAGGCTGCCACCCCTTCACGATTTCGGCAGTCAACACGTCCGCTGAACAGCCTGTCTCCCTGCATCTGCTGCCGCCCGAACGCATTGCACATCAGTCTGACTTCATGGCATTTCCCCCGCAGGTCTGGCGGCAGGATCCTGCCAGGCAGACCCACATCCTGCACATGATGAGTCTCTGGAAGGGCCCGGACTGGGCTTTTCTTTCCGAGGCGCGTGAGCCTGGCATGTCCCTCAGCGCCCTGATGGCGAAACGCGGCACACTCAATCCCGGGGAAGTCATCACTCTGCTGCGGCAGATCCATGCCGGTTTGGAGCAGGCAGCCGAAACCGGCGTTCAGCGCGTGGATTTGGATCCGGCCAATATTCAGCTCTGCGTCGGCTACGACGGCCCTGTTCTCCCCCGTGATCTGGAGCGCCTGCATCAAAAGCGGTTGGACGCCTGGCCAAAATTTGTGGTGAAACTCCGTCTGCACAAAACGATGCGCAGCCTTTGCAAGCCACGGCTGATCGATCTGAGCCCATGGGAATACAACCCAGATGAAGAAACAACCGGCATCGCAGCCCGTGATGAGCGGCATCGCACCTTCATCGGTCTGGCGGCCTATCTTCTCACGGGAGAAGGTCAGTTGCGCGAGATTGCCGAATTTCCCTCCAGCATGCCTGAAATGGCGGCAGGCTACCTACATGAGTGCCTGCAGTGGGCATTGAGAGGCAGCACCGTCCCCTACCCGTCAGACTTCACAGAAAAGCTCTCCCACCTCTTGACCGCAGCAAGCGCCGAAATGGACTCCATCGAGGACCCGCTTGCTTCACAGGAAGTCACCAGCGCAGGTTTCGTCTCTGATTTTGAGGAAGACCAAGAACCGGTCGATGCCCCCTTGGATCATGGGAGGAAAACCCTCCTCCTCGCTCCTGTCAGTGGCGATCTTAAATCACTCGATTTCCATCGTCCTTCTCCTCCCCAGATCACTTTCCCATGGCTGGCTCTGGCAGCGACCGTCATGCTTCTGGGGGTACTGACCTGGATGATCTTTGGTGACATGCCAGATGCAAGTTCAGGTGTGCTTGCTGCGGCGCCGAATTCGCTCCCACAAGTCGCTGTCCCCGTTCAGGAGGAGGTCCCAGAGACCGCTCCAAAACCCGCAGCCATTCCGCTCCTTCAGGCACCTCCCCAGTCTGTCGTGAATAAGCCCCCCGTGGTGGCGGTTGAGGCTCCGCCCCTCCCACCATCGCCGCCCCCTGCCTTGGTTGCGGATGTTTCCATGTCAGTGGCTCTCAAGCCAGAAGCATCAGCACCGCCCCCACTCGTAAATATCACACGCGAGGAAAAGCAACCCGCAGAAAAAATGGTCGCGCCATCCCTGCCGGAGCCGCATCTTGTGACTTCGGCGAATACCGTGAACAGCGCTCCAGCGCTCAACGCTGAACCGGTCATCCGCCGGGCCATTCTCACCAGCCCGGAAAACGACAAGCCTTCTCAGCCCGCGCTCCCCCCCAAAGAGATTGCCATCGATCCAGCTCCGCTTCCTGCCCCGGCAATGCCATCAACCCCGAAGCCTGTCGTCGCAGCCACCGAACCTCCGCAAACACCTCTCAATCCGCCAGCAGCGGCGGCGCCCGCCCCGTC
>JAPLUN010000058.1 GCA_026397715.1 Verrucomicrobiota bacterium | reverse complement strand
GCGATCTGGACGATGTGGTCAAGTGGGTGAAGTTTAGCGGTGTGTCCTGGCGGAAGGACGGCAGCGGCTTCTACTACTCACGCTACGATGAGCCGAAGGCAGGTGCCGCGCTCACGGCGAAAAACGAATTTCACAAGCTCTACTTCCACCCTCTGGGCAAACCCCAGAGCGAGGACCAGCTCATCTACGAGCGCAAAGACGAGCCGAAATGGGGTTTTGGTGGCGGCGTCACGGAGGACGGCGAGTATCTCGTCATACAGGTCTGGCTCGGCACGGAGCCGAAGAACCGTGTGTTCTACCAAAAGATCTCCGGTGGTGGCCCTGTGGTGGAGCTGCTCAAGGACAATGATGCACGCTATGACTTCATCGACAATGAGGGCCCGATTTTTTACCTCCGCACAGATATGAATGCGCCGTGCTTCCAGGTCATCGCCATCGACGTGCGCAAGCCGGAACGTGGCAGCTGGCGCATCGTGGTGCCGGAGGTGCCGAAGGTGCTGCTGGAAGGCGTCAGCACGGTGGGCGGGCAGATGTTTTGTGAATATCTGCGCGATGCGAAGACCGAGGTGAAATGCTTCGATCTAGACGGCAAACTCCTCCGCGATGTGAAACTTCCAGGCATCGGCAGCGCCGGTGGCTTCGGCGGGCATCGCCACGACACCACCACCTTCTATACTTTTACCGGATTCACCGAACCGGGCGCTATCTACCGCATGGATTTGAAAACCGGCGAGAGCAAGCTGTGGCGGAAACCGAAAGTGGACTTCGATGGTGCCGCGTTCGAGACGCAGCAGGTGTTTTTCCACAGCAAGGATGGCACCAAGGTTCCGATGTTCATCGTTCACAAAAAAGGGCTGAAGCTTGATGGTTCAAATCCAACGCTGCTCTACGGCTACGGAGGCTTCAACATCAACCTCACTCCCGGCTTCTCCGTCTCACGCGCTGTGTGGCTGGAGATGGGCGGCGTCTTTGCCATGCCCAATCTCCGCGGTGGTGGAGAGTATGGCCGCGCGTGGCATCAGGCCGGCATTAAGCTGGGCAAACAGAACGTCTTCGACGATTTCATCGCCGCCGCTGAGTGGCTCATCTCGCACAAGTACACGGCTAGCGCCAAGCTTGCGATCCAAGGCGGCAGCAACGGTGGGCTGCTGGTGGGGGCGTGCATGACGCAACGACCTGAACTCTATGCTGCTGCATTGCCTGCGGTGGGTGTGCTCGACATGCTGCGCTTTGAGAAATTCACCATCGGCTGGGGTTGGAAGAGCGACTACGGCAGCGTGGAAAACCCTGCGGAGTTCAATGCGCTGCTGAAATACTCTCCCTACCACAATCTCAAGCCCGGTACTCGTTATCCCGCCACGCTCGTGCTAACGAGCGATCATGATGATCGAGTGGTGCCTGCGCATAGCTTCAAGTTTGGCGCTCGTTTGCAGGAGTGTCAGGCGAAGGATGGGCCGCCTACGCTGATCCGCATTGAAACCAGCGCGGGGCATGGGGCTGGCACGGCGCTGAACAAGACGATTGAGAAGACGGCCAATGAGTGGGCGTTTTTGGTGAGGGCGCTGGGGATACAGACCCGATGATAAAAGTTAGATGCTCTCTCCCGGTTGGCAGGAAGTTCGTACAATCCTCGTGTTCAGCCAGCATAGTAAGAAGCCGAAAGATACGAACCAACCAGCACCTGCAATGTAGGAGGTTAGAATAGCTTTCAAGAGCTCCTCATCATTCTTTGGAGAAAACAGCTTCAAAATCATATTGGGCATGGTTTCATAACACCAAATCGAAAGGAAGAGCCAGCCTAGAATAAGACCGATGATTATTCCTGACCCGCGACGTGTGGTGCAGATCGAAACTCCGAGACTGTATGCAAACCATAGTAGGATTGCGGGTAAAATTGGAGAGGCGGACCGAATCAAATAATTGTCGGAGTTGCTTCCGGTTCCCATGGCAAATCCACTCAAGAATATGCTCAAACATGCGATCGTCCCCCATGGAAGAACGACTGAGACTGTAAGAAAAGATTTCCATAACGCTGATCGAGTCGAGATGGGAGTTACTGAACTTGCTTCGTCTTTGAAATCTCTCATTTCAAGAGGTGCATCATGAGGTTGTTATAGATTGAAGTATGCGTTCCGCAGGTGGCAACGCTGCTATCGCACAAAAAAATTCGCGAACGTCATCGGTGTGCCAAAATCAGCGATGCCCACGTGACCTCTCGCTGGGCCTTCGAGTGTGGCTTCCAGGGTTTGCGGATTGGCCTCCTGTGTTTCAGTCAGGGTGGCAGAGGCTTGCGTTCCGTCGAGTTTGAGGCGGAGGCGGTACCATTTGCCGAGTTTCACTTTGTCGGGGCCGAAGACGATGGGGGCCTTGCCGGTGCCGATGAGGACGGCGGGGCTGGTTTTACCGCGGACGCAGAAGCCAGTGCAGGGCGTGTTGAGGTTGGCGGATTTGAGGAGCTGGAAGTCGGCGATGAATTCGCCATTCGCGATTTCAGCCTCGCTCCACAGTGGCGTGGATTCCTGGCCGTCGGAGGCTTCGAGTTTGAGATTCCAGTTCGAGGGCTTCCAACGGGATTCGGTGCCAGCGGCGACTTTCCAGCCACGGAGATCGAGGCCGTTGTACAGATGCTTCCAGCCTTGATCCAGCGGGGCGGAGTCGGCGGCGGTGGCGCCGGTGGAGGGGAGCTCTTTGATGCGCACATTGCGGAACTCGACGGGCGCGCCTTCGGATTCGAGAGCGAGGTAGCCTGTGCGCCAGAAGCATTTGTCACCACCGCTGACGACCTTGCCATTCACTGCGAGGGTGAGGGTGCCGTTGTTGCCGGTGATGCGGTAGTGGTTCCACTCGGGCGAGGGCTTACTGCGTTCTTCACTGGGAAAGCTGCGCTGGCCGTTGTGGTCGCCGTGGGGCTCCATGGTGGCACCGTGAATGGGGAAGACATCGCCATGCGTGGTGAACCAGCGCGGCTTCGTGGGATCAGCGTGCTTCATGTAGCCTTGGTCCAGCACCTGAACCTCGATGCCGCGCAGGAAGGGCACGCCCGGCGCGGAGATGGGGCTTCCCCAGATGAAGACGCCGGAGTTGCCGCCGCTGGTAAGGTGCCGCCACTCGCACTCCAGGATGAAGTTCTCGAACTGCTTCTCGGTCCGCATCGCACCAGTGGGAATACCGGTGCAGCGAATGACGCCGTCTTTGATGCTCCATGTCTCAGGTGCGCAGTTCGCATTCACCCAGCCGCTGAGGTCTTTGCCATTGAACATCGGCATGAAGCCGTCCTCATCGGCAGCGTGGGAAAAAGGAAGTGTGGTGGAAAGCGCAAGCGCGCAGAGCAGCGTGGTTGATTTCATGTGCATCAACATACGGAGTCTGGGTGCTCCATTTCACGTATTCCAGGTAGAGGTCAATGTTCTTTGTCACGGCGATGGTGACGCCAGGTACAAACATGTGCTGCCTGCCGCCGGGATTGGAATCATAACCCGCCGAGTAGGCAACCCGCCACGTGACGGGACCGGTGACGTAGCTCGCGCCGACGATGAAGTCGGTGGTGCGCGTGCTCATGCCGCCTGAAACATAGCGCATCGGGTTGATTGCCCCGTTGCGCTGCAACACTTCGGCGAAGCTTTTGAAGCTACCGCGTGTGTAGGTGAGGTCGATGCCCCAGACCGTGAGCGCATGGTCGTGGTATCCGGCACTCTGCGCTTTGACCTGGCCAACAGAGGCAGAAAGCCCCAGCGCGAGACTGGAGGTGGGGCTGAACCACCAGGTGGGCGCCACACGCACCACGGCCTGATTTTGCAGGCGAAAGGCGCTCGTGCTTTCCGTGTCAGCACCCGTGAGTCCGGGGCTGATACCATCCTCGCGGAAGAAGAACTGCGCGTGGGATTCCAGGCTGAACTTGGGTTTGATCCAAAATTTGCGCTCCCAGGACACACCGAAGTCGGAGTTGAGCATAAAGCCGTCGTAATAGAGCACGTTGCCGTAGAAGCTGCCGTCCCATTCGAGTCCAAAACTACGGCGGATCTGGCCGACTTTAAACACGCCTGCCGTGGTGCTGGCCCACGCATACATCTCAAAGGGCCAGAAGGTCGAGTCCATTGAATTGCGAAACGCATTCTTCTCACGCAAGCGGATGTCGGCATGCAGGCCCACGCTTTGTACGAATTTGCCGCCGGTGGCCCATGAAGGATCGAGCAACAGGTAATAGTAATAGGTGCCGGGCAGGGTGGGGGAACCGTAACCGCTGGCACCAGGGCCACCGGTAGGAATCCGCCACCAATGCCACGCACCCAGCGTGACGGGAACGACGGCGTTCTTGCGGGCCTGCATATCATCCCAGGCACGCGCCGCGACCGTTCTGCCCAGCAGCAAACTATGCGGATCAAAATCCGTGTAGGGCGGATCGACGCCGATGCCCTCGGCATGGGCGACTGAAACGGAAGCGGCAGAGAGTGCTGCCGCAATGACAACGGAACGGAGAGAGGAGCGGGGAGGCTTCATGGCTGTCGGCAGGTGTTGATTGCCTTCAGCATGGGAAATCCCCCGTCTCTAAACAGACGGGTAAAGCGCAAATGAACGCGCGTTTATCTTTGCAACTGCGTTACGCATGCAGAGTTGCGCGGCACAGCCCAGCGCTGTTCCGCAGTGATCAGGATCGAGCACATGTGCCCTCAGCCAAACAACGCCGCTACCGGCTTGCCACCATCGGTGATTGGCACGGGACGCGTGCCATCCATCAACTCTTTGCTCGGATCAATGCCCATCGCAGCGTGGATTGTCGCGTGGAAATCAACGAGAGGGACGGGATTTTCGACAGGCTTTTTGGACAGTTCATCGCTGACGCCATACGCGCCGCAGTGGTTCAGTCCGCCACCGGCGAGAACCATGGAGAAGGTGGTGCCTTGGTGGCCACGTCCGCCGCGTCCATCGAACTCTGGTGGGCGACCGAACTCGGTGCCGACGACGATGAGTGTCTTGTCTAGCAGCTTCTTGTCCTTCAGATCGCGGATCAGTGCAGCGAGGGCGGTGTCGAGTTCCTGAATGAGCAGATGCTGATTTTTGTAGCCTTCGTTGTGAATGTCCCAGCCTGTGCCGTTCATGAAGTTGAGGTTGTGTGAAACCTCGATGAAACGCACTCCTGCCTGCACAAGCCGACGCGAGAGCAGGCAGCGCTGGCCGAATTCACCACCATAGGCATTGCGCAGTGCGGCGGGTTCTTCCTTCAGATTGAAATGCCGCATGAACTGCGGGCCGGAGAGGCTGAGCGCCTGCTGCTGGGCCGTTTTGTAATCGGCAATGGCGGATTCCTTCGGCGCACGGGCCATGAGAGGCGCGAGCAACTGCTCACGGGTCAGTGCGCGTTTTTCGTCGACGAAATCCGGACGCGAAAAGCCGGCTGGGCCGGTGTTGGTATCGGTGAGATAGACGTAACCGGCCTTCGCACCCAGGAAGCCCGGGCCCCGGCTGACGTTCGGATAACCGATGAGGATGTAGGGCGGTACCTCGCCACCCACGGCACCGCGCTCATGCGCGATGATGGAGCCGATGCTGGGATACACCACGTTGCCGGAGATCATGCGGCCGGTGTGGACGATGTTCGTGGCGAAGGCGTGCTCGTCGATGACGTGATGATTCACCGTGCGCATCACCGTCACATGCTCCATGACCTTGGCCGTCTGGCTGAGGTGCTCGGTCACCTGCACACCGGGGACGGTCGTGTCGATGGCCGTGTAGAGCGAGCCCGCGACCTTGGTCTTGTCCGTGTTGTTGCCGAGTTTCTTAGGGTCAAAGGTGTCGATCTGCGCCATGCCGCCGCCGAGCCAGATGAAGATGCAATGCTCCGCCTTGCCCTTTGGCATGTGGACGGGAGTGTTGTTCGCAAACAACGGTGCCGCGCCAAAGGCGGCGGCGGAGGTGAGGAAGGATCGGCGTTTCATGGTCTTGCCTTATAAACGCTGAATAAAGACGGTTTTCACTATTTGCAGCACCTCACTTTCGTGGGGTGCTGGCTGGCTCCCATGAGGAAACGCTTGTCCAGCATTCATGGGAGCTGGCCGTGTGACTTCCTACGAAGTGTTCCTTGGCGGCAAAAATCACTCAAATCGCAGCGCGGCAATGGGGTTCATGTTGGCGGCCTTGCGAGCGGGGTAAAAGCCAAAGAACACCCCCACAATGAAGCTGATGCCGAAGGCCACGATCACGCTGCCGATGGAGACTGAGGGGTGGAAGTCTGGGATCATGCTGGCGGCGGCACTGGCGGCGAAGCCGAGGGCCACGCCGAGGGCCCCGCCGAGCAGGCTCAGGGTGATGGATTCGATGAGAAACTGCAGCAAAATGTCCCGCGGCTGTGCGCCGACGGCGATGCGCGTGCCGATTTCCCGCGTGCGCTCCGTGACGCTGACGAGCATGATGTTCATGATGCCGATGCCGCCGACGAGCAGGGAGAGCCCAGCGATGCCGCCGAGCAGATAGGTCAGCATGGTGGTGATGCTGTTCACAGTGTCCGCGATTTCCTTCTGATTCACGATGTCGAAGTCGTTTTTACGTCCATCGGCCAGACGGTGGCGCTGGCGCAGCAGCGCGGTGACCTGTTCCTGCGCGGCGCTCATGAGCCCGTCGCTGCTGATCTGCAGCGTGACGAGGCGCGGATACTTGTCGCCGGTGAGGCGCCGCATGGCCGTGGTGTAGGGAATGACAATGCGGTCGTCCTGATTGGCACCGCCCATGCCCGCGCCTTTGCTTTCGAGCAATCCAATGATGACGAACGGCATGTTCTTGATGCGCACGCTCTGGCCAACAGGATTCAGCGGGCCAAACAACTCATTCGCCGTTTTTGAGCCGATCACCGCGACCTTGGCCGCGCTACGCACTTCGCGATCCGTGAACATCGAGCCAGCCGCCAGTTTCCAGTCGCGGATTTTCAAGTAATCGGGCGTCTGGCCGGCAATCGTGGTGGACCAGTTGCGTCCGTTGGCGATGGCCTGGGCGGTGGTGGAAACTTCCGGGCTGATGGCGGCCACGTCCGCGACTTCGCGGCCAATGGCGTCCGCGTCGGCGAGCGTCAACGCGCTGGCGCTGCCGAGGCCCGATTGCACGCCGCCGGATTTTTTGCTGCCAGCGAAAACGGAAAGGAGGTTTTGGCCGTGGG
>JAPLUN010000174.1 GCA_026397715.1 Verrucomicrobiota bacterium | reverse complement strand
GGCGGTGCCGAGAACTGCGGCGTCGTCCAGCTGAGTGGTCAGACCGTCAACGAGGGCTTGCTCATCGGCGCTGACTGTAGGTTTGGTGTAGAGGTGCAGGTAGCCCCAGAGAGTATAGGCACCACGGTAGATGAGGTCGGGAGTGCCGCCGTCATAGGTGACACCTTCATAGGCGAGGCGGACTGCGCCGTTGGTGACGGAGGTGTTGGCGTCCGAGATGCCAATGGAGGACATCAGGGTCACGTTGCGGGTTGCCGTGCCGAGGTTGGTGCCGGCAGCGTTTTTGAGCTGCAAAGCGCTGGTGTTGGAGGTGGCTGCCATGATCGTTCTGATGCTGCTGCCGGAGGCATAACCACCGTTGCCACCCGTGGTGGAGCCGACGCCATCACCAACAGGCCAAAGCTGGGCGATGGTGTTCACGCCTGTAGCTGTGGTGATTTTGTACTGTTGCACGGGGGTGCTCACGCCATACTTCGTTTCGGCAAGGTAGGTGATGCGAGTGCCGGAACCGTTGTCACGGCCCACCGCAAGCACGAGGTCCGTGTCTGTGGAGACGCCGGTGAACAAGCTCTTGGGCTGGGATTTCGTGAAGATTGCACGTGCCTGCTGCTGGGTGATGCTGGTGATGCCGGTGGTGCCCTTGTTGGCAACCCAGCAGAATGGAATCACGGCAACGATGTGGTCCGTAAGGTCCGCCAAGGGGGTGGGTGTCGAGTCAACAAACGCGTCCGAAAACGCGATGGTGGCTGCGGCGCTCTGTGTGGCGGAGTTCACGCCACCGGTGGTGTTGGCGGCGGAGGTGTAACCCGTGGCACTGGCTGCGGCAGCAGTCGCGGCGGGAATGAAGGCGATGTTGTTGTTGGCATCCACATCGGCGATGCCCGTTGCCGAACCGGACCAGGAGCACTGGATGGTGACGGTGCCGGTGATGCCGCTGAAGGTCGTTCCCTGAATGGTGCTGTAGTCAGCACCTTCGTAGCCCGCCTGAGTGGCGGCAGTATTAAAGCCGTTGGCCGAAGTCATGCCGGAGGCAATTTTGACATTCGCCGCACCGCCAAAAAGGGCGATGATGCCTTTGTGGACGCCAGCGCGGAACGCGGTGGAGCCGGTGAGGCGGATGGTGGCGTCAGCAGAAGCCTGCTGGGCGAAGGAGAGGGCGATGACGCCCAGGGCGATTTTGAAGAATGGTTTCATTGGCAATTTGAGATGGAAAATCTGAACAAGAAATATTAAAAAATTGATGAAGTCTTAGGCCTTCTGGCTGCGACGACGGCGGCGGAGGAGCAGACCACCCAGTCCGAGGGCGGCGAGAACCGCACGGCTTGGCTCAGGCACTGCGTTGACAGAGAAACCCACCACACCAGTATTGCTGATCGTGAACGTGCCTTCCCAGTTGGGGACACCCACGGTTTGGCTTGGGCTGGCGTCAGTATTGCTGTCCAAGATGCGGTAGAGATCCAGACCCGTGGCATCAATGCCGTTGGCATTGCTGGCTTCAATAGCACTGCCCACACCGAAGTTGGAGGCGGTGATGCTGGAAGACCATGTGGTGCCGCCACTGGAGGGAATCACGACACTGTTGGTGCCGGTGGCAGCAGCGAAGGTGGTGTTCAGCCCCTGGATGTTATTGGAGATGGCCACACGGGAAGTGGACGAGTTGATGTTCGCTGCCGTGGAGGTTTTGATCCCAGGATTCAAGCTAGTCTGTGCCTTCGTATAATAGTTCGTGGCACCTGGATCGCCATCAATCGCCGGGTCTCCAGAGGCGGAATTCGCATTTGCGACCGCACCCCAGAACAAATCGGAGCGAGTGTCCCAGCCAGCGCCAAAAGTGCTCGTCAACAAACTTCCGATATTTGCTACGGAGGAGATGTTGGAGGTGGCGTTACGAAAAATCGTATCGGCCTGACCGAGATTCACGATCAGGTTGGAGGTTGACCCCGTGCCACTTGTGGCACGGAAACCGAGGAGGACGTCCCCGGCTGTGATGGTGGCGGCCTTCGCTGGGAAGGCTGCCACTGAAATCCCGGCCACGACTAGCATGGTGAGGATGTGTTTGGATTGGATCTGCATGGTATGTGTGGGTGTCGGTTTTTGAGTGAATGATTTCTCCGTTTCTAGAGGCCTCATCGCCTTTGACCGGCGGTCGAGCAGTAGCCAGCGTGGCAGACTGATTCCAACGGTAGAGGGTTACGATTTGGACACGCCCTCGAAGAAACTGGCGCAGGCGCACGGTTGCCTTCGGGGCAAGGTGTCCGGCTACAGTTCAAATGGGAGGCGATGGGCAAAACGTAGAAGCGTGATACCACACTCGGAATGAGGCGGTAACCGCCTTGAGTTTTATCAAGCACGCAGAGCCTGGTCAGAACTTTGATGTTAAGATATTGTCACTTTGACGATTCTCCCAGCCCCATAGGCTGACTCAGCGCGACATTACCGCAGGACAACTTGCAGCGCGGCCTGCAAATCTGCGATGCTTACTGATTGACGACTCCCGCTGGCGAGATAGGCGATGCCGCCATCCTTGCGAACCACAACGGTCCGTGGTACAAACTTGCTGAAGTAGCGCTGGTACAGCTCCTGGTTTGGGTCCGGCACCAGAGGAAACGTGATCTTGTTTTCACCACCAATCCTGACGAGCTCCTCACGGCTGTGTCCGCGTCCAATGGCGATCAATTGGAAGTCATTGCGATTGAGCAGTTTCTGAAAAATTTCCTTCTCCATATACTGCAACTCAGTGATGCTGGCTCCCACGCTGGTGGAGAAAAAATAAAGCACCACTGCTTTGCCCTTGAGGGCTGAAAGTGTCATCGTCCGGCCATCGGTCGTTGTGCAGGTGAAATCCGGAGCCATCTGCCCCACCTCCACCAAGGTGCTCCTCTTCACCTCCTGATCCACATCCTCCACGGCAAAGATCGGGCACACGGTCAGCGTCAGTGCAGCAAACAGCAGAAGGGCAGGGCGGTTCATAAGAGATTCGTACCTCCTTCACAGACCCATCAGACCTGTCAAAACTCGCTCTGGAACAAAGATGTCACATTGAAGTCTTGGTCTCAAAGGCTTAAATACCGGTGTATCTGCCACTTTTGCCACAATGCCGCTCAGACACGGAATATACCTCCTCTTCCTGCTGGCTCACCTCGGAGTGATTCGTGCAGAGGAGCCCGCCGTGTTCACGCCCCCGCAGGCATACCCGGCATCACGTTATGAGGCCGGGTGGAGCAAAAATCCCTTCACCCTGAAAACCGTCGCGCCCATCGCCGCCCAGGATTCCTTTGCCAGAGATCTCGCCATCGGCGCCCACTACGGCGCCGCGGACAATCCCACCGTCGTCATCGTCAACACCAAGACCAACGAACGCATCCTCCTGCGCAAAGATCAGCCCGCTCAGAGTGGCATGCGCCTCAAGTCCTTTCATCTCTCCAGCACCCGCAATGAATGTCAGGTGGACGTGGTGCTCGGTTCGGAGGCTGCCGTGCTCGCCTACAATTCGAACTACCTCGCTCAAGTCTCCGCCAGTGAAACCAGCCGTATGGCTGCCGCAAAACCTGCTGGCAAGTCTGTAAACAAAACGCTCATCATACCTTCGATCCCTCTGCCCGGGACCAAGTCCGCCCCTGCTCCATCCACCGCAGTGGTCGCTTCCCGCCAATTTACGCCACCTCCGGTGTCAGAGCCTTCATCCTCATCGCCGGCCTCCAGCTTAGCCGCTCCCGCACGCCCTCGCTTCGCCTCTCCGCTGCCCCCGACACCTCAGTGATTCGGATGCGCCGTTCCTAAAACGTGAACACAAAGTTGATCTTCGCGATCACGCTCACACGGTCCCGGTCCGGAAAGTTCGCCCATGTTTCCAGCACGATGTGCTTGCTCAGGTCATACTTCGCTCCCACTGCCGCAATGTGCCCCTGCTGATTGCGCGACTGCACCACGTCCGCATTCAGATTGAAGTTCCGCTCAAACAGCTTCCACGTGCGGTCCACGCCAAAGAGATAGCTGTCCCCATGCGTCTGCAAACCGTAGCCCGCATGCACGCGCAGCAGATGAAAATCATGCCACAGCATTGCGTAAGTAAAAGGATCCCCAGCACGCCGTGTGTCCGTCAGCGCCACACCGGCCACACCCACCGCAAACATCCCGTCCTCCCACGGCTGAATCCGCGCCTTCGTCTGAAACACCAGCGGCCCCGAGTAGCCCGTGCCCAGCGCGCTGTCCAGACCCCACTCCAGGTGCAGCGGCTTGAAATCCCACCCCGTCTTGAAGCCTGCCCAGTCCGAGGTCTTGCCCGGCCCGCTTGTCGCAAACTGGTTCGCCCCGCCAAAGCTGCTGAAGTACTGCACCGCCACCGTACGGTGCGGCACCGTGTCCGCCGTAGGGATGTTGTTCAAACCTGTGGGCGTGGCAAATGCCAGGGCCGGGATCAGGGAATAAAGTGCGACTATGAGCGACCTGTTCATGAATATGGAGAAGATAAAATGAGGATGGAGATCAGCATGTGCGTGCCTAATGCACACCCAGCTCGGCAAGATAGCGCTCCGCTTCCAGCGCGGCGGCGCAGCCCTGGCCAGCGGCGGTGATGGCCTGACGATAGACATGGTCCGCCACATCGCCTGCAGCAAAGAGGCCCGTGGTCTTGGTGCGGGTGCCTTCGGTCTGCAGGATGTAGCCACCTTCGTCGGTATCGACGAGATCGCCGAGGAACTGGCCGTTGGGAACATGGCCGATGGCCACAAAGACGCACTTGATGTCCAGTTCGCTCTTCTCTCCGGTCACGAGGTTTTCCAGCGTCACGGCGCGCATCTCACCCTTCTCGTCGGTGAGGTATTCGCTGATGGTGGAGTTCCACACCGGCTTGATCTTCGGATTGGCCAGGGCACGGTCAGCCATGATCTTGGATGCCCGCAGCGTGTCGCGGCGATGGATCAAATAAACAGTGCTGGCAAATTTGGTGAGGAATCCGGCCTCTTCGCAGGCGCTGTCGCCGCCGCCCACCACGCACACGGGCACATTGCGGTAGAAGGCTCCATCGCAGGTGGCGCAGCTGGTCAGGCCGTGGCCGATGAGGCCCTTCTCGTTGGGCAGGCCAAGGTGCTTGGGTGAAGCACCCGTGGCTACGATCACCGTATGGCTCTCATACACGGTGCCGCCTTCGGTGTGTACTTCGAAATGGCCTGCGGCGGTCTTCCTGACACTGCTGACGAGCGAATACTCGATGCGGGCGCCGAATTTCTCCGCCTGCGTCTGCATGTTCATCATCAGCTCAGGGCCCATGATGCCGTTCGGAAAGCCGGGGAAGTTCTCCACCTCCGTGGTCGTGGTGAGCTGGCCGCCGGGCATGTTGCCGGAGAGGATCAGGGGCTTCAAGTTTGCGCGGCCGGTGTAGATGGCTGCGGTGTATCCGGCGCAGCCGGTGCCGATGATGATGACGTTTTCCATGGGGTTTGAAGCCGGGTGCACCGGGTCAAAGATGTTTGTTTAACCTTCGAGAAAGAGCACCATTTCGTCGGTGCGGGTATAGTCGCTGGTCTTGTAGAGGAGGTTGCCGGAGGCATCCATGATGACAAAGAACGGGAGGCCCACCTTGAGCTCCGGAAAGCGGCTGTCGGCCTGCCAGATCTTGAACTGTGGATCAGTATCGCGAATTTTAAGCAGCACTGCACTGCTGAGGGCCTTGGCCAGGGCCTCATCGGTCTGGGTCAGGTGCTCGAAGGCTTTGCAGTTGGAGCACCAAGTTCCGAAAAAATCGACGAACACGGGTTTTCCCTGCGCCTTTGCCTCAGCGAGCGCGTCCTCACGACTGAGAAACCAAACCAGCGTCCCATGCTGCTCGGTTTTAGGCCCGTTTTGAGCCTGGGGAGGTTGTGCCGTGGAAGTCATGCCACCGGGCAGGATGCCACGTGCCAGGGCCAGCACCGCCACCACTGCCATGAGCGCATTCAGGGCGCGCCCTGTGCGCCGGTCAGGCAGCATCTCCTCCGGCTGCATCTGGTACACTGCGAACAACAGCAGCAAGGCACCGGCAAACACAAGCTGTGTGGCTGACGTTTCAAATCCGCAACCGGACAAGCCTTTTTCCAGATAGACGTAAGCGAACCACAGAATCAACACCCCGAGCGCCCACTGCACCTTCGCCATCCATGCGCCCGACTTTGGCAGGCGGACACCAAACAAGCCAATGAGCAGAAATGTCGTCCCGAGACCAAGCCCGAATGACAGCATTTTTGCCGCCGCGATTAAAGCGGGACCAATGGCGAACCCGCCAGCACCACCACTCGCGATACCGATGAGGATGCTGACCACAAACGGGCCGACACACGATGAAGACAACAAACCCGCCCCCATGCCCATGACGAAGGTGCCGGGCAGGCCGGGCGTCTTGTCACCAACACTGCCCCCGCTGAACAGAGGCAGGTGCAGCAGCCCGCAAGTGGCGAGCGCCAGCACCAGGAAGAGCAGCGCGATGCCAAGATTCACCGCAGGCAGACGCAGCACCGAATTGAACGCACCGCCGCTGACACCAGCAATCAAACCGAAGATGCCATACACCAGCGCCAGCCCCGCAAAGTAGGCGAGCGGATGAGGCCAGCGCGCACCGCCGGGCGTGGCGCGACCTTTGACAATGCTGGCAGTGATCGGATACAGAGGATAAACACAAGGAAGCAGGCTCGCCAGCAAGCCGCCAAGAAAAAGAAACACATAAGCAGCCGGAGCTCCCGCGTGGGTGGAAAGCTGCCCCTCCACCCAGGAGTTCATGGAGGCGAGCGGGTCAGCCGCATGCGCCGACGACGTGCCAAGCACACCGAGAATCAGAAGCAGGAATGCAGGCTGTTTCATGGCTTGATTCAGGAGTTGACCTGCTTCATCAGGAATAACATTTCACGGGCGATCTGCTTGCAGCGCTCGTCATACGTGGCGGCCTCCTGCGGCGTGCCGTCGGAGACCTTCGGGTCCACGTAATGGACTGGCACGCGCATCACCGCTCCTTCGACCACCGGGCAGTTCTTGTCCGCATTGTCGCAGGTCATGAGAGCCACGAAATTGTCCTTCGGATTGGCTTCGGCGGAATAGACCTTGGAAAAGGCGCGAATAGGCTCGGCCTGACCGCTGTATTTGACGAGATAAACCGGATTCTTCTCGCCGGGGGTGGAGTTGGTGATGGCAAAGCCCGCACGTGTCAGGGCGGCGATGGTGCGTTCATTGCACGCGGTGGCCTCCGTGCCGCCGGAGAAGGTTTTCACACCCACCACATCATACCAGGCAGCCGCTGTCTGCGCCCAAATCTGCGAGAGGTGGCTGCGACGGCTGTTGTGCGTGCAGATGAAAGTGAGCTGCGGCGTCTCCTTAGCCTGCAGCTTGGAGCGGATGAAGAGCGCAGTCTTCTTCAGCATGAGTGGTCGTTCGGCGGGAATCTGATCAAACTCCTTGGTGATCTGTTCGATCATCGGTTTGAGAGCGGGGAGCACATCGGTGTCCTTGGCGGACGCGGTGGAGGACATGCACAGCAAAGCTGCTGCGGTGACGAGTTGGAATGCGGTTTTCATAGGGATGGAATGAGCAGTTCAGGCTTTCAATTTGTTCTCATCCTGGTGCCCGTCGCTGTAGGCCTGGGCAGCCAGGGCAGGCACTGTCTTCGCCAGATCGGCCTGATTTTGCCGGCCCGAGGCATAGGACTCAAACACCGCGCGGATCTCATCGCGCACCCGGCGAAAGACCTGCATCTGCTCCTCCTCCGTGCCCGTGGCATGCGCAGGATCATCAAAGCCCCAGTGGTGCCGGTTCACCTGGCCTGGAAACATCGGGCAGGCCTGGTCCGCATTGCCACACACCGTGATCACCGTTTCGATGTCCTGATTTAAAAACTCGCTCAGATGCTTGGAATGATGGCCCGAGATGTCGATGCCGATCTCCTCCATCGCCTTGATGCCAAGAGGATGCACATAGCCTGCAGGCTTCGATCCCGCGCTCGCCACCGTGTAGCCTTCGCCCAGCGCGCGGCGCAGGATGCCTTCAGCAAGGTGGGATCGGCAGGAGTTGCCCGTGCAGAGAATGAGAATGGTGGGTTGTTTCATGGGGGTAGGATGAAGTTTTTAAAAAAGGAAAATCATTCGGCAGAGGGCACGCACCGGCCGCCGCAGCAGCCGCTGTCACGCACGCCCATGCACAGCGGCACCGCCATCAGCGCACCGAGCACCGGTGCGGCAAGATACAGCCACAGATGCTCCAGATGCCCGGAGACCAGCGCAGGCGCGAGCGACCGCGCGGGATTCATCGAGGCCCCGCACGCCGGCCCCGCAAACATCGCCTCAAGGGCAATGACACCGCCGATCGCAATCCCTGCCGTGATGCCCTTTTCCTTGGCGCCCGTGGACACGCTCAAAATCGTCAGCATCAGAATCGCCGTGAGTACCAGTTCCAGCACAAAGCTCTGCATCTCAGATCCCTCAGGCAGCGTCGCCCCCAGCGTGACATCCTGCGGATACAGCACCCGCAGCAGCAGGCTGGCAGCCAGCGCACCGCTGATCTGCGCACCGAGATACCCCGGCACATCCCGCCACGCAAAACGCCGTGCCGCCGCAAAGGCCAGCGTCACCGCAGGATTCAAATGCGCGCCGCACACATCACCAAAAGTATAAATCATCGCCAGCACCACCAGCCCAAAGGTCAGCGCAATGCCCGCATGCCCGATGGCCCCGTGGCTCGCGGCATTGATGATGATCGCACCCGTGCCCGCAAAGACGAGCGTGAAAGTACCGAGGAATTCAGCGAGAAGTTTTTTCATGGCAGTCTTTCAGCAGCATTTGGAGCCCGGCGTGCAGCAGGAAGCCGCCGCCTCGACTTTCGGCGCAGGCGCACATTCACCCGGCAGGCAGATCCCGCGCGCCAGGCAGTCGGTGTGCTTCAGTTCAAGATGAAACGCCAGCGCGCCGTCGATGACCTCAGCGCTCTCCACCGGAAACTGCGCCACCACGCCGTCCTCGTATTCAATCTCCACCGGCAGGTTGTGGTGCGGCAGCACATCGTCCGCACGTTCAAAGATCGCCGCCAGCTTGCCCGAGAGCAGCCGGTGGGCCACATCATCATGCACCCACGTTTGCAGCAGGCAGGTCTCCAGCGTGCGCCGCGTGCCGCCGCAGTCGATGAAGTTCTTCATCACATGCCCCACTTCCGTGACGTGATAGTGCGCCGGGATCATGCCGCCATCCGGCAGCACAAACAGCAGCGGCTTGTCCGCATGCGTATTCAGGAGGGAGAGAAATTCGGTGATGTTCATGGTAGGAAAAAGCAGTTAGCAGCAGGGTTTGGTGGTGGCCTTCTTCGGTGCCAGCTGGTCCAGGCAGCGCAGGAAATCCCCCAGGCAGTCGCAGGCCAGGCGATAATAAATGTTCAGCCCGCGCTTGTCAGACACCAGCACCCCGGCCTGACGCATCATGCTCAGGTGCTTGGACACCGTGGACATGTCCGCGCCCACGAGGTCCTTCAGGTCGCACACGCACATCTCCCCATCCATCAGCGCCTCGGCGATGAGGAGCCGCGAAGGATGCGCCAGCGCCTTGATCACGGCGGCTCGTTTGCTCGAAACTGTCTTGCTTGCAGGCATCTGTATCAATTGGTTATTTGGCTAAATAACCAAATACTAGCGGCCCCGCAAGCTCTTTCTCCCAAACCATCTCCGCTCCGAAGATGTTCCCATATGGACTGCGGTCGCGGAGTGAGGAACGAACGCAGCTACCGCTTTCGACGGTGCCTCTGGCTCGCGAGTGTCAGTGGACGTCACGAAAGCGGGAGCTGATAGTTTTTCGCAAACGGTGCAGCTCTCGCGAATCACAGTACCACCGTAAGCCCCAGCTCCCTAGGCCGATTCCAAAACCCTACACTGCCTCAACACCGAAACTCCCTCCGTCGCTCCCAGTGGGAAGGGGATGACCTCCTCACTTCCCACCCTTGGCATCCGGCAGCGGCAAAATCTGCACCTTGATCTTCCCCCGCACATTGTTCAGCCAGGCATCATAAAACTCGGTGGCCTTCTGCTGCTTCAGCACCGCCGTGGCTTCCTGCCGCCTCTCCTCCGCCGTCTTGCTCAGCATGCGCTCTTCATCCAGTTTGACGATGATCCACACGCTGCCGATGTCCGCCACCCCGCTGATTCCCCCGGGCTTCATGCCAGCGAGCGGCGCGGAGATCGCGGGGCTGAGCACGGCGGCGTTCATCCAGTCCATGGCACCGCCATCTGCGGCACGGCTGTCGGCGGAATGTTTCCTGGCCAGCGCTTCAAAGTCCTGCCCCTCCATGAGCTTCGCATGCAGCTCATCCGCCAGCTTGCGCTGCTGCGCCTCGCTCTGGCCACCCGATTGTTTAAGGATGGAGAGCGTGTGCAGCTTCACCTGCCGCTCCGGTGGCACATTGTTCTTCTCCATCTGCCGGGCGATCTCCTCCTCCGTGGGCGCAGGGGCCATGCCCCGGATCTTCTGCTTCATGAGTGGCGCGACGAGGTTCTTTTCGCGTATCGCGCGATACTCCTCCAGCGTGTAGCCATCCTTGGCCAGTTGCATCAAAAAGCGCGGCCGGTTGCCTTTGAAATTGCGGGCTACGAACTGGCGCACGTCCTCGTCCATCTGCTCGGCAGTGACGTTGTTGCCCATGGCCTTGAAGGCCGCATGCAGCAGCGCCATCTCGATCTGGGCCTTGAGCGCCATCTGCTCCAGCTCGGCCTCCGTGGCCCCTGACTTGGCAGCGGTGGCATTTTTGCGGAACACCTCCAGCGCCAGCGTCACCTCCTTCCGCGTCACTTCCGTGCCACCCACCATCGCGGCCACCCGTGCCGCATCCACCGCCTTGCCATCACCGCCCTTCGGCGACAGCTTGTCGCGCAGCATGCCAGAGAGCGTTTCATCCCACATCTTGTCCATCGCTGCGGTCGTGGCAGTGGCCAGCGTGCGGTCAGGCTCGCGGCGCAGCTCCTTCAAAAAGGAATCCAGGATGGAGGTGAAGCAGATCTTGGTTCCAGCCTCCGCACCGCCAAACACCTCGCGCAGCAGATCCGTCTCCGCGTTCTGCCCGCCCGCCCGCACCTTCTCCAGCAGGTCCGCCATCGCCGTGCGCTTGCGTGCAGAGCAGTTCTGCACCAGCAGTCCCCAGTCCTTGCGGAAATCAGCCGCCGTCATTTTGCTCAGCGCCAGATCGCGGAACTCACCCGCCGAGGCAGGCAGCGTCCAGTCCAGCAGCGACGCCGCGAAGTAGCAGCCCACCGGCCCCAGCTCCGGGTCCTCCCGCACCTGCTGCAAAATGCGGCCAGTGTATTCGTTCCGCCCCGCCGTGCTGTAGTACACCTCCCGCGCCAGCAGCCAGGGCCAGCTCCCCTCGCTCACCACGCTGTCCACGATCGCCAGGCCGATCTGCGCAATCATCGTTGTGCTGGCCTTTGTCGTGCGCGGCTTGTCGGGTCTGTCGGGCACGTAAAATCGGTCATCGTCTGGGCCGGTGAAAGCGCTGAAGAACTGCGCCATCGAAATGTCCAGCCCGCGCCCGAGGTCCCGTGCTGCGGCCGTGCGCCGCGCCACCTCCTCCGGTGTCAGCGCCGCCGTCTTGCCAATGCCTGCGTTCAGAAAGCCCGCCGTCAGCCAGCCTGCCCAGGAGGCAAAGCCCTCCCCGGGCTCATAGCTGTTCGCCACGCCGGCGGTCTGCGCCTCCAGCTCCTGCGTGGCCTTGTCCCATGCCCCCTTGGCCGTGGTGATGCTGCACCGGGAAAATTCCGTGTGCGCCTTGTTCCAAATTCCTTTGCCGTTCCCGAGCTCCAGCAGTCGCCCTGTGGCCTCCTCGATCACGGCACCGTACTTTCCTTGTCCATCCGCCGCTTCCGTTTTCATCACCAGCACGCCGTCCTTGTGCTCCCACTCATCCGCGTACTTCAGGCTGTTCAGCAGCGCAGCCGCCGGCTTCATCGTCAGTTCGAAGTCCAGCAGCCCGTTCCCCTCCTTGCGCTTAAACGATCCGCCAAAGTTGACGTTGCCGGCCGTGCGGTTGTCCTTCGGTTCATCCGTGTCGATCCTCACAAACAGGCTCGCCATCGAGGCGCCGCCCAGAGGCTGCCGCAGCCATTGCCTGACCGCGCCCTCATGCGCCGAAAAAAAGGCCGTCACTTCCCCGGGCGCATATCGCAGCACGCAGCGGCGCGGATTCTTCCGGCCCTCCGCATCTTCAAAGACCGTCAGCGTGATCTGCAGGCCGTGCTTCGAATTGTAGATCATCGCTATCTCTCCGCTGGGCTCCTTCTTGGATTGGAAGTACAGCGTCACCAGCAAATCCTCGCTGCCGGTGCGCACGAGTTCATTGAACCAGTCCCTCGCCTTCAGCAGGGTCTTATGCGTGGCATTCAGCGGCTCGCCCAGCTTGGGTGCCTCGGGCATTTCCACCAGCTCCAGCTTCAGGTCCATCTCCGGGTGATCCGTCTGGCGCGGAGTGGTTGTCACCTTGTAGGAGGTGTAGCGGGCGCTGCTCAGCAGCCGGTCCTCGATCTCCTTCACCTGCCCGGACAAAAAGGGCCGGCCTTTCTCCAGCCCCAGATACTTCAGCAGCGCCGCCTCAGAGTCACGCTTCAGTCCCGTGCAGGTGATCCCCGCCAGCACAGCGGCCGGTCCTTCTGAGAGAATGTCCACGTGCAGGGCCGCCATGTGCGCGGTGTCATCCAGCACGGTTTTGACCTCCACCTTGGCCTGCATCCGCCCCACCTTGGCAAGCTGCTTCACCACCATGCCCTGCAGATCCAAAGGGCGGCGGGCATCCAGCGCAGCAGGCTTGCCGATCTCCCATGCGATGTCCTTCGAGTCGGCATTCTCGACCTCGCTCCCCTTGGTCTTGATGGTGAGGCCCGGCGCATACGTCTCTGAGACATCCACCAGAGTGGGCGGCGTCTTCTTCTCCTCGGGCTTGTCCTTCTTGGAGGAATCATCCGCCGGTTTCTTCTCCTTCGTGGTCAGTCTGGCGATGATCTGCGCCGCCGGCACCGACTCCGCCCCCGTCACAGTGACCGGCCCCACCATGTAGCGCTGCCCTTCAGCGATCACACACAGCAGCCGCTGCGGATCCGCCAGCCTGCGGGTCTCGGAGATCTGCACATGAGGAAACCCCGCACGCTGGTAGCCGCGCAGCAGCGCCGCCCGGGTGACCTGCACATAATCCGCCAGCGGAGCCTCCGGGTGCGCCGCCAGCAGCCAGTCGCCGTGCGTGCGCAGCCCGCGGTGGAGATCCTCGGCAGTGAAGGTCTTGTTGCCCTCAAACAACATACGACTCGCGCTGCCCAGCGCGCCCACCTTGGCCGCATCCGCGCCACAGAGTAACACAGGCAGCAGCAGGCAAAGAATGAAAGCAGTGTGCGATTTCATGCGGACAGTCGGGTGCGGGTTGAACGCATGGCTTGGAATGATCTTCAATTGAAAGTCGGGAATTAAGAAAATCCTAGTTGAATGGCCACGCCTGAGTCAATCGGCATCTGGCTTGCCGAGGTTAGGTGTAGATTTGAGCAACACGTTCATGACAGAGAGGTGGATTTTTCACCGGACGCCAGCCGCATGGGGTGTAGAGTGCAGTCGACTGCGCGCCGCAAGGGCAGACGGCAAAGGAATGATAAACAAACTGGAACGATGGGCTTGGGCCGGCGGCGCTCTGCTGGCGGCAAACGCCGGCATGGTCAATGCCGTGGGCCTGAAAAGCTACGCCCATCAGGCTGTCACCCACGTCACCGGCAGCACCACGCTTTTCACCCTGGCCGTCGCGCACCTTGACCTCGCGGCGCTGTCGGACCTCGGCATGGTGCTGCTCTCCTTTGTGGCTGGCGCTGCTCTCAGCGGCTTCATCGTGCAGAAGGATGCCCTTAAACTCGGCCGTCGTTACGGCGTGGCACTCTTGATCGAAAGCCTGCTCCTCATGGTCGCCGCGTTCCTCATGCGCTCAAACAACGGCCTCGCCAGCTACTTTGCCTCAGCCGCCTGCGGCCTGCAAAACGCCATGGCCAGCACCTACAGCGGCGCCGTGCTGCGCACCACGCACGTCTCCGGCATGTTCACCGATCTCGGCGCCGCCTTCGGCCACTGGCTGCGCGGTCTGAGCGTCGATGTTAAACGCGTCCGGCTCTACGCCACCCTCGTCGGCTCTTTCATGCTCGGCGGCGTGCTCGGCAGCCTGCTGTTCGACGTTTACTCCTACAACACCCTCTACATTCCAGCCGCGCTCACAGGCATGGCCGCCGCAGGCTACACCCTCTACGCCCACATGCGTCATCAGTGACCTCAGCGCGTCGTTTGCGAGACTGCCTCCGTCGGCACAATCCAAAATACCTGTTCAGTCGCCTCCCCGCCCGCCTGCGCCATCGCGAGTTTAATCAGCTTCGGCTTCGCACCTTCGGACCAAAACGGCACCCACTGCTGCGTGGCAGCTTGCAGCACGCGCCACTCGCACTCCGTCAGATCCTCAAACAAGACCACGCTCGTATCCTGACACGTCAGCATCAGCCGCAGGCCGCCTCCAGGCTGCCCTTGAGTAAACAATGCTACATTGCAGTCCGGCGTTTCATCAAACGGGGAGCGCACATGCTCCAGCTCCAGCCGCGTCATATACTGCCCATGCTCTTGCGTGGTCGTGAGCTTCAGCAGCGCCGTGGCAGGCAGCTCAGCCAGCAGATGCTCGCAAAACGTGGTAAAGGCCTGCATCCGTGCGTCACGGCGCTCCGCCCGGCGCACATCATCCGCCAGCAGCAGCGTGCCCTGTGCCAGCGAATACACCGCGCCCAAAACCAGCGCCGTGATCGCCAATACAATGATCACCTCCAGCAGGGTGAATGCTTTCGCTTTGGATGACTGGCGCAGTTTCTTCATCAGCGGTACAGCGGCGGATACACCCAGGTTTCAGCGCTGGCCTGCTGCTGCGTCTGTCCTTCCTTCCATGCAGCTATCACGCGCACTTCAAACAACCCCGGCAGCGGCTGCCCGTCTCGGTCCTTCAGTTCCAGCGGCGTGTGCGTCACGATGTAGCTCACATCCCCCTCCTGCAGTTTCACTTCCTCAATGTCATCCGGCCTGCGCGTATGTTCCACCAACAGCGACCGCATGCGCTCCTGCACCGCAGCCTCATGACGGCGCAGCAGGGTGTGTTCGCCGAGTTGGTGAACTGCTTCCACCAAGGCCACCACCGCCGTGCTGAACACCATCAGTGCCAGCAGCGTTTCCAAGAGCGTGAAGCCACGTCGTTTTTTCACGGGCTTTCCTCCAGTTCTTTGAACCCTGCCGTCAGCGGGTCAAGCGTGGCACTGACCCAATTTGCACCTTTTTGCCAGCGCAGTGTCATGGGTTCACAAAGTCCGCCGGGGCGAAGGCGCAGGCTTGTGGGGGTAACAAACGTCTCGCTGCCCGCATGGCGGACGGTGAGCTTATTGCCTTGGCTGAGGCTGCTCAATTCCACCTGCTGAGGTTGCACGGTGGTGATTGTGCGCGTCATGGCTTGCATCAGGACGCGCTCAGCCTCATGCGCTACGCGGAGCAGTTCATGCTCTTCCGTGAGACGCTGCACCGCACCTGCGCCGATGCCAATGACGAGGGACGCGATGGCGAGCACCACGATCATCTCCAGCAGCGTGAACGCCTTCATTTTGCTACCAGTTGCCAATATCATCATCGGTGTTCTCCAATCCGTCCGCTCCGAGGGAGAGGACATCGTAGCCGCCTGCGTTGTGCTTGCCGGGATTGCGATACACCAGCTTGTGGCCCCAAGGATCGAGAATGCCTTCGGGCTTCGCCAGTTGCGTCCAGCGCTTTGGTTTCGGGTCTGCGGTGGGGCGCGATACCAGAGCATCCAGTCCTTGTTCCTGTGTGGGATAAGTGAGGTTGCTGATCTTGTAGGAGGTCAGGGCGACTTCGAGGCTTTTGATCTTGGCACCCGTGGTGACGTGTTCGGCATCGCCCTGGATGCCTTGAACCATGAAGGCCACGGTGCCGAGAATGAGTGCAATGATGAGCAAGACGACCATCATTTCGAGCAAAGTGAAGCCGTTTTTGGAGATGAGAAGGAGGCAGGGCTGGATGAGGGCGGTGACGCGCTCGATGGTGCGGGTGAGCTGCGTGTCCATGCGCGTGGCTGCTTTGCCCAGCACCTCGGCGAGGTGGCCGGTGTCTTCGCCGATGCGGATGACGTCGATGGCTTGGGAGTCGAGAGCGTGTGTCTTTTTCATCGCATGACTCAGGGATGCACCTTCTTGCACCAATGCTTCGGCTTGGGTGAGTGAGTGCTTCAAATGCAGGTTGGTGACGGCGCGGCGCACGAGTTCCAAAGCATGCAGCAAGGGAACACCGCCGCGCAATAAGCTGCCAAGGGTTTCAAAGAACTGCAGCTCAAAGCGCGCACGTGTGATGTCGCGGATGCCGGGCATCTTGATCAAGAAGCGGTGCCACCCGGACTGAAAGCCGGGTGTTTTACGCAGTGCAAAGAGCAGCATGATGGTGCAGCCCAGTGCAAGACCGAGCGCCCACCAGTAGTTTTTGAGAAGATCAGAAAGGGCGAGGCTGACCTTGATCATGAAGGGAGGT
>JAPLUN010000415.1 GCA_026397715.1 Verrucomicrobiota bacterium | reverse complement strand
GGGTGCTGTCGCGCATCTACAATGATGCCACGCCGGTGGACTCCACCGCTGGCACGAAGCTGCTGTGGGAACGCTCGAAAGCTCTGGTGCAAGCGACGGATGATCCGCGTTCCTTGAACTCGGCGCTGATGGAACTCGGGCAAACCCACTGCACGCCGACGAAGCCTGCCTGTGATCTCTGCCCGGTGCGCGCCCAATGCCGTGCGACTGAGCCCGAGGCACTGCCCGTGAAGCATGCGCGCCAGCAGATCACCGCCGTCACTGAGCGTGTGATTTTTTTGCGCACCAGCGAGGGCGTGCTGCTGGAGCTGGAGACCGGCAAACGCCGCACCGGTTTGTGGAAGCTGCCTGCGCTTCATCCCATGCATGTGGATTCACCGCCGCCTGTGCTGCTGCGCATGCAATATGGCATCACGCGCTACAAGGTCACGCTCTGGGTGCATGAACCGCATGCGCAAACAGGGGAATGGCCTGATACGCATCGGGTGATCACTGTCGCTGAACTTGAATCCACGCCCATGCCTGCTCCGTATCGTAAGGCATTGAACGATCTGCTCCAGCGTGGGGAGTTCCGGCTCAGTGCCTGAATTGTCAGTTTGCGATTGACTTCCCATGCCCTACCAGATGCCATTACCCTTATGAAAAAGCGCACTCTTCTCTTCTCCTGCCTCGCCGTTGTCCTGGCGGGTTGCAAACCCTCGGCGGAAAAAGCTGCTGAGACCCCGGCGGCTCAGCCTGCCGCCAAATCTGGCAAACCACAGGTGCTGGTGGCGAACTACCCGCTGCAGTATTTTGCACAGCGCATCGCGGGAGATGCTGTCGAGGTGCGCTTCCTGGCACCGAAAGACGAAGACCCTGCTTTCTGGCAGCCGGATGAGGCTGCCATCACAGCACTTCAAAATGCCGACCTGATTCTCATGAACGGTGCAGGCTACTCGAAGTGGGCTGACAAAGTCACGCTGCCAGAGTCGAAGGTCGTGGATACTTCCGCCGCCTTTGCCAACAATTTCATTGAAGTGCGCGATGCCACCACCCACAGCCATGGCCCAGGCGGCGAGCACAGCCATAATGGCACCGCATTCACCACCTGGATCGATTTCAAGCAGGCCTCCTTGCAGGCGCAGGCAGTGGGTGAGGCACTGGCGAAACTGGTGCCAGCAGCCAAAGACTCCATCAACAAGAACACAGAGACCTTGAAGGATGAGTTGGAGGCTCTCGATGGCCGAATGAGCACGCTCAGCCGTCGCCTGGTGCAGTATCCGCTGGTGGCATCGCATCCGGTCTACCACTATCTGGCACGTCGATATGCATTGAATGTGAAGTCAGTCCTTTGGGAGCCCGACACGGTGCTGGATGCCACAGCGCTCAGCGACCTCAATGGCGTCCTGGCCGGTCATCGCGCACGGTGGATGATCTGGGAAGGCGAGCCAAGCAAGGAGAACGTAGACAAGCTTGCGTCACTGGGTCTCCAGAGTGTTGTCTTTGATCCCTGTGGCAATGTGCCTGCCAGCGGTGATTTCATGACCGTGATGAAAACGAATGTGGAGGCGATGGAGAAGGCCTTTCAGTGACGTGCTGGAGTTTTAGGTGTGAAAACACATCTGGAGCTCGACCGAATAAGAAAAATATAGATTATCATGTTGACGGCCTAATAAGGCTGTGTCATCATCCGTTACCTTCAACACAAGCCATGAAAACCAACCAGACACATCTTAACTCATCCGCGCTGACCGAGCGTCGGGGAGCGATCGTGTGCGGGATATTGGATCATGGCTTTATGGCCGCCTATCCAGCACAAGATTGGAGTCTCCCAACAAAGAGATATAGCGAGCAGGGTGCTTTGACGCCCCATTAGGCCCCCGAAGGCCAGTTTCCCAAGGAAGCCCTGCTCGCCCACTCCAAGGCAGCAGGGCTTTTTTTTGGCCGCGAAACGAACCACACACCCCTTTTCCATACTCATTGATTGAACCCGCGGTCCTTTGACCGCTTCCCCACAGCACGAAAAAACCCCGGCATCCGCGCTAACGGACACCGGGGCAAGGCCAGCCAAGCTGACTCCCGGAGGAGTCGTTTAGAGACGCAAGAGCAAGACCTGCACACAGGTTTGCACCCCTCCTTCCGAATGTCAACTGAAGCAGCCATCGAATACGCAATATTCCTACGTCGAGACGAGGAATGCGGGAGTTCATTGCCCATTTTTGACATCACGAAACGGCTTCCCCGGGAGGTGTGCCATAAACACCGAAACATCCGCCGTGAAATACCTGCGGGTGCGACGCCAGCGATGGAGTGACCAACACTCCATCCCGTGCGTGGCAGCGGTGTTCGTTCTTTATATGGCAGATCACCTCACAACGAGGCTGATCTGCCATTCAAGGGCGCGGAGCACAGCAACAAGTGATGTAACCTTGGGAGAGTGTGTACAGTGGCAAGGCTGTCTCCGTGTCCTTGAATGGCAGAACGGAAAAGATTTTCCAATACAATACGGCGGTGGCAGACAAGCAATGCACGGGTCTCCAAAACCCGAAGATGTGGGCGCGATATTGCGCTACGCGCCATGCCAACAGGCTTCGCGTGGAAGGAGCCGCTCACGCGGCATGGCATTCACCCGCTGTGCCATTTTATTCCAAATCAAGAACGCGGCGGTAGATCGTTAAAGAGGCGACCTGGACTGTAAATTCAGTGCTCATTGAGCCCTCCACGGAGCATTACCGTGACGCCGCACCATTTTTAAAAATGCAGGGAGAGCCAGTGCTCTGACGGGTTTCATAAGCCTGTCTTGGTTGGTGCAACTCCATCCCCTGCGTCCAATTTTTCGGTCGTGAAGAGTAACAGCAGACTCGCCTCCTTGTCAGGGAGGAGACAGCGGGGGCAGCACCCGTCTCGACCGCCAGTTTCAAAGGGACCGTAGTGTAGAAGCCTGCACGGCTGGCTTGCACCCAGCAAGAGACGGAGCGTTACCGTCCGGCTCCACCATTTTTAGAATCCCCAGTGATCTAACAGTAGGATGCCGCTCTGTTAAAGCGGCTGTGTTGGTGCGAATCCAACCTGAGGAGCCAGTTTAAAGCCCACAAGGTGTAATAGAATATGCATACGCCGCTTCTAACGGTTGTGGTTCCAGGTGCGAGTCCTGGTGTGGGCACCCTTTAAAGGAGCACGTCCGGCATAGACGAGGAAACGGTCTCGAAAACCGCTGCGCCCTATCAAGGCGTCCAGAGTGCGATTCTCTGGTGCTCCGCCATTTCTTTAAACCCTGCGATCAAACCGCAGCAAGACTTCGTGAATGACCAGCAGTCCTGCCGCCATGGCAACTGTAGTCACTGCCACGGTCTCAAGGCCACGTAATTGAGCCAGCCATCCGCAGGCGCTGGGCAGGACTGCCGCTCCAACCATGGCGGCGCTGACTTGAAAGCCGATGGCATGCGCTGCACGCGCTTTGCCCAGTCGCTGGGGCGTTCGTGTCATCAGACATGGATAAATGGAGGCCAGCCCAAGACCCGTAAGTGCCAGCGCTCCTGTCGAGAAAGGCGGGTTTGCCGCAAACCATCCTGTGCCTATGACCGCTGCCAGCATGCTCAGACGCAGCAGCAGGTCGATGCCGAGCCACTCGATGATGAAGCCAAACACTAGCCGACCGATGGCGATGCTGGCCCAGAAAATCGTCACCCACATGCCGGCGGTTTCTTTGGTCATGCCACGAGCCTCCGTCATCACCGTAAAACTCCACTGGCCCACGGTCACTTCGAGACCTGTGTAGATGAAAAAGAGCGCAATGTGAGCCCAGGTACCGATGTGTTTCAAAGCATCCAGCATGCTCACGGATTCTTCAGCCTCAGAAGCTGCGTCCGTTGTGTCGCTTGGAGTGTCCCAAAGTTTCCGAGTGTAGAGGAATAGACCTGTTAACAAGAGAAGCAAAGAGCCGACCGTTGCATAACCAGCCCGCCATGATCCCAGCGAAACCAGCATGGAGGTCATGATCAGCGGCCCCAGAGTGGCGCCAATGCCGTAACAGGCATGCAGCCAGTTCATGTGCCGTGGCGAAAATGATTCGCCACATAATGATTCAGCCCGGCATCAATGGCGCCGGAGCCAAGCCCATGCAGCAGCGCACAAGCAGCAAACAAGCCCCATGCTGGCGCGACCGAATAACCCAGGGCACTCGCCGCCACCAGCAGGCTGCTGCCACCCAGCAGAAGCCCGATGCCAAATGACTTGAGCAGTTTTCCTGTGAGCAAACCTGAAACGAAATAGCTGGCTCCCGCACCAAAGAAGATCCACGCGATGTCACTCTGCTGCCGCTCGAAAAAATCCCGGACCGAAGGCCAAGCCACGCCGATAAGCGTGTCCGGCAGCCCCAGGCTGATGAAACCCAGATAGGCTGTCACCAGCAGAAGGTGGCGGGTATAGGATCGAGTGTTGGAGGCCTGCATTTTTTAGCACGGTAGTCTGGTGCAGAAGCTTCGTTTGTCGCTGCTGCCTTGCGTGCAGTTGTGCCGGTTTTCTGGCTCATACCTTTTTCATTCCCTCTGTAGCTCAACAGCAGAGCAGCCGGTCGATAACCGGCAGACCGTGGAGCGTCACCACGCCGAGGGACCATTTTTATAGAACGCTGGATGGCTCAGACAGATGAGCGGCGGATTGAAGATCCGCAGAGGTGGGCGCGCTACCCACTCCAGCGGCCATTTCATTGCGGCATTGATGTAACAGCAAGCATTTCTGTCTTCCAAACAGAGCGCGTCGGGGCAGCACCGACATGCCGCACCATTTTCAAACTCCTTCGTGGCCGACATAGAAAGGCACCGATTTCGTAAATCGGAGCATGTGAGCGCAAATCTCACCGGAGGATCCATTTCAACACACCCTTCATAGTGTAACAGCAGCATTCTTCGTTGTGAACGAAGCGGTGCCGGGGCAGAACCGGCTGAGGGAACCCTTTTATTTATTTCGTGCGCAAGACAAAGAGCCGAGTCAGCGGTGCGCAAAACCGCATTACCCAGTGCAAGTCTGGGGTGCACGTCCATCCTTTCATCGGATACGAGAGAGCCAGCCGTTCTCGCTTGGTTTGGGACCAAGACACGCCCGGGGCAGCACCGGGGTATCCGACCATTTTCATGGGTCTGTAGCTTAACAGTCAAAGCGTCGGGCTCATAACCCGGAAGATGCTGGTGCAATTGGCTGCTTTGCAGCCTGTGCAGCAAGGCTGCGCGTTCATCATTGCGCTATCGCGCACAGCGCTCAAGCCGGACCGACCATTTAGAGCATGGGGCAGTGAGCATGATACGTCCACAGATTGATTCTGTGCCGCTGTCTCCACGCCCATGCCAACCTAGCCTTGTAGCTCAACAGTCAGAGCATCCGCCTTTGAAGCGGAGGGTTGGTGGTGCAAACCCACCCGAGGCTGCCAGTTTCATGCCCATGTAGTCCAATGCAGAGACAACCGCCTCAGAAGCGGTCCAGTGCGGGTGCGAGTCCTGCCATGGGCACCATTTCAAAGTCTCCGTAGCTCAGTAGAAAGAGTGGCTGATTACGAATCAGCAGGCCGCAGGTGCGAATCCTGCCGGAGACACCACTTTATTGCCCGTGTAGTCCAACAGCAGAGACGGCCGATTCAAACTCGGCACAGTGCAGGTGCAAGTCCTGCCATGGGAACCACCCAATGCTCCCGTAGCTCAATGTATAGAGCACCGCGCTTCGAACGCGGAGGTTGGAGGCGAAAGTCCTTCCGGGAGTGCCACTTCATCATGGAACGCCAACCGGACCAGCGTGCCGGGACTTGTTGCTAACAAGATCGTGCCGCCCTCGTGTGGCATGAGGAGCATGTCCTCGGCGTTCCGCCATTTATTCCATCCACAAAGCCAAATTTTATGAAACGTAAACTCGCTTCCATTCAGACGGTTCTTGGCATTGATGCCATCGCAAATGCGGACGCCATCGAACTGGCTCGCATCCAGGGCTGGCAGTGTGTGGTTAAAAAGGGCGAGTTTACTGTCGGGGCTGCGGGCGTGTTTTTCGAAATCGACGCGGTGCCGCCGGATGAACCGCGCTACCAGTTTCTCTGGAGGCCCAAGGATGGTGCTCCAATTGTACAGCCGTCGAGCTTTCGCCTGCGCACGCTGCGCCTTCGCGGCGTTCTCTCGCAGGGATTGCTGCTGCCGCTGGTGCAGTTTCCAGAGCTTCCTGTGGGCTTGCCGCCGGGCTCGGATGTGACTGAAGATCTTCGCATTGGTAAATGGGAGCCGCAGCTCCCGCTCAATGACGAAGTAGAAGGCCCGTTCCTGTCCGGAGTGCCAAAGACCGACGAGATGCGCGTGCAGAGCGTGCCCGAGGTCATCGCTGAGCTGGCAGGTCGTCCCTATGTCATCACCGTTAAATGTGACGGCACATCGGCGACTTACGGCATCCATCGCCACACCGGTGCATTCACAGTCTGTGGTCGAAACTGGAGCATTAAGCGCGGCAACAACGCCTACTGGCATGCTGCGGAGAAATACCAGCTTGAAACCTCCCTTGCCCGTCATCATGAGATGATCGTGCAGGCGGAGTTGGTCGGTCCCGGCATTCAAAAGAATCGTCTCGGGCTGCAAGGCATTCAGCTTGCTGCCTTCAACGTCTATGATCAAAAGAATGGCCGCTACCTCGCGCATGATGAGGCCGGCGCATTTCTTGGATCCATCGGCGTCCCCATGGTGGAGGTATTGGAACGCGGTGAATGCTTCGCTCATGATCAGGCATCGCTTCTGGCGATTGCGGAAGGATTTTATGCTGGAACGCCAAACGAGCGTGAAGGCATCGTCATTCGTCCGCTGACCGAAAGCGTCAGCCAGGTTCTCGGAGGGCGGCTGTCCTTCAAAGCCATCAGCAACCGCTTCCTGCTCAAGGGCGGCGATTGAATTTCAATGACCCTGTCGTCTAACTGGCCAAGGCACCCGACTTTCTATCGGGTTATTGCGGGTTCAACTCCCGCCAGGGTTGCCAATTTTATTTTATAACAACGGGCCGTCGGTGCCGTGGGGAAACTCAAAAACCGATGGGGGCATGGCCCCGACAGCCGGCGTGAGCCGGTCAGAGGCGAAGGTGCCTGAAAACCTTCGCGCCGTGAGGGATCACGGACAGTCCATGCAAGCCCAGGCTTCCCGCGAAAGCGGGCGATCATGGCCCCCAAGGTCGTGGTCGTATTGGGAAAGCAGTGCGTCGTGGAACGAACGGCGGTTTAGATGCTCGGAAACGGGGAACATCAGCCGCCGGAGAGCAGCGGGTGGTGCCGGCCTCACGACCAACCAGACTGCGATCCATAAAGCCAAGGGTAGTGCCAGAAACATCCGAGCCTTGTCGGCAAGGGTGATGGCGCAGAGCGAGAGGTGGCGGACGTGTGCAAACACGGACGTTGTCTTGAGACTTCGTTGAGTAACCGACAGGTGAAAGGCAGACGATGTGCGGCATTTCGCAGCCCAAAAGGCGGCGACAACCGCAGGACATCCGCATCGTCGCAGGTATACAGCTTCGCGAGAGGCACTGACTAAGAATCAGCAAAAACGCAAAGAGGTGTCCGGCGTGACGAGTGAAATAGCTCAATCCTCCAGCCATGGGGCAATGGAGGCATCCGAGGGCCGCAAGCCCGGAGATGTCGGTATGAATCCGCACACAAGGGGTAGCTCCCCTGAACGGCCGAAAGGTCGGTGGTAGGTGCAGTGCCGACAGTCGTCACGCGACAAGTGATACGCCACACTTTAAAAAAGGCAGCTATGCTGTTCGACCCCGCTCGGCGGGGTGGATACGAGTCGAACCAAGGGCCGCAAACCCTTGGATAATGACTCCAACGGAGCAGCGCGCGAGGTGTAGTCTCAGCCCTCGCATTCCATTTCAAAAGACGCAGCCTGCATGAAGAGGCTGCGATCCATTTCCAAAGCTCATGTAGTCCAACAGCAGAGACACGACGTCGAGAGCGTCGCCAGTGCGGGTGCGAGTCCCGCTGTGAGCACTTTCCTTTACCAATTGAGCATTCTTTCCGGTACAACTATGACGCTGCGATCAGGTATGGTCACATCTGTTCGGTCCTTTCTGGCGTCGATGACCTGCTCACGAGTCAGGTGCATTGGCCAGCTGTTGAATGGAGTCGCAAGTTTGATGGCGTGGCTGTTTCCATGCTTGAGCAGTCCTCCGGCTTTCATGATGGCCTCGATCAGCGTCAGTTTTATGGTCCACGGCACAGCCCCTTGATGCGCAACTGAACCCAGTACGAGTACAGATCTCTCAGTGGCAGGTTGGATTTCGTAACAAACACGTTTCGAAGCACATGATGTGATCAAAAGGCATGCCAGAGCAATGAAGGCTGGAGTCTTTGGTTTTGCGCAGCGCATGCAACAAGTCTGCCAGAAAAGTGCCGCTTTCGGCAATTCCATTTTTCGGTCCAAAGCTTAGACAGCGAAGCAGCCGGCTTTTAACCGGCATAGCAGGGTGCATGTCCCTGTGGACCGACCACCATTCCATGCCTGTTGGTGAAACAGCATCACGTCTGGCTTACATCCAGAAATCGAGGGGGCAGCACCTTCACGGGCGACCATTTAACCTTATCCATCCACCATGAGCATTGCCATCACACCCGACATTCATCTGAGCTCCATCACGGCGGCAGACGCCGCAGACATCACCGCCCATTTGCAAGACCATGAGGTCAGCCGGTACACCCTGCTCATTCCATTTCCCTACACGCTGGAGATGGCTCACGAATGGATCGCCTGTGTCGCGGATGACGTGGAGAGGAATGGCCGTGAAACGATCTGGGCCATTCGGGAATCATCCGGGCGCATGATTGGCGCAGTCGAACTCCATGGAGGAAGTGCTGGAAAGCAGCATGTTTCCGAGATCGGCTACTGGCTGGCGAAACCCTACTGGGGGCGCGGTATCATGACGACTGTGGTCAAAGCCGTCGTGGAGCGTGGTTTTCGTGAATATGGTGTGCGACGAATCACCGCCCCCATCTTCGCACCGAATGCAGGCTCCGGACGCGTGCTGGAGAAAAACGGCTTTGTCGTGGAGGCTCCTCTGCTGCGCCTGGCCTATTATCGCGATGGTCAATTTTACGACGGTCGGCTCTATGCGCTGGTGCGCGAAGAGTGACGTCACAAGCATTTTGCGGCAGTGAGAACGGAGTTCCTTCGTAGCAAACAGTACAGCGCTGGGTGCGAGCCCAGACATGCGGGTGCGAATCCCGCCGAGATACCGGTCCGCCGGCGTCACAGCACTTCGTTCGACTTCCTCCGCAATCCATTTTCAACCCCATCTCAATACAACCTATGAAGCACCAGCCCACCTAGTCAGCGCATCTTCCCGCTGGCGTCATCCTTGTTTGGAAGATCGCTGTCACATCCGTCCAGCGAGCCCGTTCGCGGGCAGATCGAACGGATGATGATTCGATGATTCCTTTATGAAACTCGAACATCTCGAACGTGCGTTTGAATCCATCGGTGCACGGCTTCGTGTGGAGGCTCCGGCTCGCAGCCGAGGCGCCTCTTCGGGATACTCGCTCGACATCGGTCATGACCGTCATGGACAGTTCTTCGCCCTTCGTGGCGATGATGTGAGCCTTGCGGAGGTGGAATTCTCCCTGCTGCACAAGCAGAAGGAGAACCGCCACCTGCTGCTCCTCGTGAAAAACGAGGACAGCAAACGCAAGGACCGCTTTCTGTGCGGTCACGATGAGCGCGAATGGTTTGTCGCCGCCGTCCCCAGCAATGCATCCACCGTGGTGCAGGCCAAGGAGGCGCTCAAACCAGCTCCCGTGCGTGAGGCGCAGGCTCGCAAGAACCTGAATGCCCGCCAGGCCAACACCCGGAACAACGCGGCCTTCCGCCGTCAGGGTGAGTGGTTCTTCGTGCCCGTGGAAAAACCACTGGTCGTTGATCCCAAGCTCATCCTGCGTCACGAGCCCATCTCACGCGGAGGCGGCAGCAAACCGCACCTCGTGGAGCAGCTCTACCGCACCGGAGGCGAGGTCGTCTATGTCCACCAGCAGCATCCACGCGGACTTACGCAGAAGCAGTATGACAACCTGCTCCTGCGACGTCCTGCCGCGAAAAGCTGGCCATGGCGCCAGATGCGCCGAAACCCCGGTGTGTATGCCCGGGGCGCGATTCGTCACGCCGACCATGCCACCATCGTGCTTCACGACTGGCACCAGGTATTGATGAACGAGGAGCACCGTGCTCCTTCGCGCAGCAATCTGGCCTTCCTTGATTGATTCAATCCGATACGTTCAATCCCTTTGCGTGCGGCATGCTGCAAGTGAGCCGCACGCATTTCAATTTTAGCACATGATTCTGAGGCAGTAAGGCCGGGGATACTCCGGAAATCGTGGGTTCAAATCCCATCATCCTGGCAACAGGGTGAAGCCCTGGCCGGCTTTCTCCTCAGATTCCCTTTTTTCAATTTCGCGGCAGTGAAGACAGGATTTCTTCGCTCAAAACACAAACTGAAGTGCGATTGCCCATGAGTTGGGGGTCGGTGAAAGCCGGCGCCGGGTTCGATTCCCGGCTTTCTCAGTTAGAGCCTGTCTGCTTTTCTCCGCGATTCATTTTTGGGGCAGTAAGACTGGAGTTACTTCGACTCATAATCGGCTGGTTGCAGGTTCGAGTCCTGCCGGGTGCCACCAGGCATTTGTAGCTCAGTGGTAGAGCAGCTGGATGTTAACGCATCCGTTCTCCGGTCACCTTTCTCCCCAAATCCTTTTCCGAACTCAAGAACACCATGCGGCAGTGATGCCGGGGTTACTTCGGGGGCCGGTGTGCTCGCAAGAGCGCCGGCGGCTTATCACGGGCCGTCTCCCTGGCAAACTTTCTCCGCATTCCACCCAGCAAACCAACACCATGAAATTCAACTTCCTCAAGAAACGCCCGCGTGCTGACACGCTCAACCTCGCGGGTGGCGAGGCCTTCACCGAGTCGCCCAAACTCGAACTCGCCTCCCTCATGCTCACGTCCATGCTCAAGGATGAGTTCTACCGCAGCGGCGATGCCACCGCGCAGCGCCTGCGGGAACTGATCTCCGCCCAGAGTGACAAATGCTTCGTGGCCAAGGCCGCGCTCTATGCCCGCAAATCCGCCGGCATGCGCAGTGTGAGCCACCTCGCAGCGGCTGAGCTGGCCAAAAGCGTGAAAGGGCAGTCGTGGACGGCGCGGTTTTATGATCGTGTCGTGCATCGTCCGGATGACGCCATCGAGATTCTCGCCTGCTATCGCGGTGCGCATGGGAAGGTGATTCCGAACTCGCTCAAGAAAGGTCTTGGCCGAGCGCTTGCGCGCTTCGACGGGTATCAGCTCGCGAAATACCGCAAGGACAGCGCCGACCTTTCGCTGGTCGATGTCGTGAATCTCGTTCACCCGCCTGCCACGGAGGCCTTGGGCAAGCTCGTCAAGGGCACACTGGCCGCTGCCGAAACTTGGGAGACCAAACTCACGCAGGCCGGTGCTGCCGCGCAGAATGATGAGGATCTTGCCTCGCTGAAACGCGAGGCATGGTCGGAACTCATTCGCACGCGGAAGCTGGGCTACTTCGCCCTGCTGCGAAACCTGCGCAATGTGCTCGAAGCCGCTCCAGAAGCTGTGAACGAAGCGCTGGCGATGCTGCGCGATGAGAAACTCATCCGTAAATCGCTTGTGCTGCCGTTCCGCTTTCAGACGGCGCTCGATACCGTGCAGGCCAGCAATTTGCCGCGTGCAGCCGATGCACTGGCAGCCCTCAGCGATGCCGTGGACATCTCGCTCGCGAACGTGCCATCCTTTCCAGGCCGCACGCTTGTCGCGCTGGATGGCTCCGGTTCCATGATGGGCCGGCCGCTGCAGATCGGCTCGCTCTTTGCCGCCACGCTGCTCAAGGCGAATGACGCCGACGTCATTCTCTTCAGCGACCAGGCCAAATACGTCACGCTCAACAAGCGCGACAGCACGCTCTCGCTGGCCCAATGGCTGCAAGGCCAGGCGCAGTCGGCGGGAACCGACTTCCACTCCATCTTCCAGTGCGCAGACCGGGCGTATGACCGTGTCATCATCCTCTCTGACATGCAGGGCTGGGTGGGACACCACGCGCCCGTGGAGACATTCCGCTACTGGAAGGCGCGCCACCGCTGCGATCCGAAAGTGTTCAGCTTCGACCTGAACGGCTACGGCTCCCTGCAGTTCCCAGAGCGTCAGGTTTGCTGCCTGGCCGGCTTCAGCGACAAAACGCTGGAGACTCTGAAGCTGCTGGATTCCGACCTAGGCGCACTGATCCGCATGATCGAAGCCGTGGAGCTATAACACCAACCACACACCCGGCCCGCCGCCCATTCCGGGCGGCGGGCCTTTCATTTTACCACTCCCTAGAAAAGGAGGTTTACCATGCAAAACAATGAAGTCTCTCAGCGCGTCCGCAATGCGCTCAACCGTCTCGAAACCGAACAAGATGTCCGGGTGCTGTATGCCTGCGAAAGCGGCAGCCGTGCCTGGGGTTTTGCGTCCCAGGACAGCGATTATGACGTGCGCTTTCTGTATGTGCACCGTCGTGAATGGTATCTCTCCATCGAGAGCCGGTGCGATGTGATCGAAGAACCGCTCTGCGATGAACTCGACGTGAGCGGCTGGGAATTGCGCAAGGCGCTGCGCCTGTTGCGGAAAAGCAATCCGCCACTTCTTGAATGGATGAAGTCACCGATGGTGTACCATCGTGATCCTGACTTCACCCGTGAGTTCGAGGAACTGGCCGGGATGTTTTATTCGCCGCGTCGCTGCTTTGCGCACTACCTGCACATGGCCTCCGGCAACTGGAAAGGCTATCTGGAGGGCAGGGATCAGGTGAGCCTGAAAAAATATCTCTACGTCCTCAGGCCGCTGCTGGCGTGCCGCTGGATCGAGCGATCGCTGGGGCAGGTGCCCATGCTCTTTCAGGAGCTTGTGGATGCCGTGCTCGATGAGCGTGAAGTCCGGCTGGCGCTGGAGGCTCTTCTGGTCCGCAAGCGTGCTGGTGATGAACTCAGCAAGTCTGCACCGGATGCGGTGCTTTCGCGATTCATTGTCGCGGAACTGCAGAGGCTCAAGGCGCTGAATGATCCTGAGGACGCCATGGGTGACCTGGATGAACTCGACATCTTCTTCCGGCGTTATGCATTGAAGTCGTAGCGGATCACTTTTGCCGACCCGCAGCCTGGGAGGATTCCAATTCCTTCCAGGCTGCAACTTCCACACTCCAAGAACGAACACCGCTGCCGGGAGGATCCTGCCCACTTTTCAGCATCTCATTCTATTTCATCATGCAAACTCAAGAACTAACACGCCTTGGCGTAAGTCAGGGCGCAGCGCTCAAGTCTGGCATGGAATTCATTGCGAATTTCATCGCTCAAGGCGGCGAGTCCGCGCGCCTGGAAGAAGAACTTGGCGCCATCATCTCCAAGCCGGAGTCATTCCTCGGCGATCCTTTGCGGGAGGCCTTCGCTCGTGATCTCTATGCGCCTGCCTACAAGCAGCGCGATCAAATTGCGCCCTGGCATCAATGGGGCGTCGGACTCGATGCCAGTGCGGTGCAGCAGCTGGCGAACGCTTGTGCGCTGCCCGTCGCCGTGGCGGGGGCACTCATGCCGGATGCTCATTCAGGTTACGGCCTGCCGATTGGTGGCGTGCTGGCGATGGAAGATTGTGTGATTCCTTATGCTGTCGGTGTGGACATCGCGTGTCGCATGCGGCTTACGGTTTATGACCGCAAGGCCAGCACCATCGCTGGGCAGAAGGAACGACTGGCGAACATCATCGAAAGCGAAACGCGCTTTGGCATGGGCTGTGAGTTCAAGCAGCGGCGCCAGCACGATGTGATGGACGAGGACTGGAGCGTGTCTCCGATCACGCGCCGTCACAAAGACAAGGCGTGGGCGCAGCTTGGCACCAGCGGCTCGGGGAATCACTTCGTGGAGTTTGGCGCATTCAGTGTGTCGGCAGATGAAGCCGTCGCGTTGAAGGAGTCGGGATTCGATATCAAGCCGGGCGAGTACATCGCGCTGCTTTCTCACAGTGGTTCACGCGGTGCGGGAGCGCAGGTGTGCCAGCATTACAGCCGCATTGCCATGGATCGACGCTACGATTTGCCGAACGAGATGAAGCACCTCTCATGGCTGACCTTTGAGGAAGAGGCCGGCCAGGAATACTGGGCGGCCATGAATCTCATGGGGCGTTACGCCGAGGCGAATCATGCGCTCATTCACAAGCACATCGCGAAGAAGGTGAGAGCTCATGTCATGCTCGACATCGAGAACCATCACAACTTCGCATGGAAGGAAACGCATGCCAGGCGCTGCAGAGCTTTGACTGGGGAAATGTGAAGAGACAGCTCGCCGCCGCAGGTGTCGAGCTGCTCAGCGCGGGTCTTGATGAAGTGCCGGGTGTTTACAAGGACATCCACAGCGTCATGGCCGCGCAGACAGATCTTGTCGAGGTGCTCGGCAAGTTTGAGCCACGCATCGTGAAGATGTGTCCGGCTGGAGAGAAAGCAGAAGATTAAAAAAATGAAGTTCAAGAAAGGTATGAAAGACCTCCTCACCAAATCCACCGTCCTAGTGCTCAACCGCAACTGGCAGGCCATCGCCGTGAAAACGCCGCTGGAGGCCTTCAGCATGATCGCCACCGGAGCGGCCACAGCGCTCGATATCGAAGTGGACGGAAACATTCGTCCGGTAACATGGAAGGAATGGCTGGGCCTCCCGGTGCGTGAAGGTGACAACGCCATCGGCACCGTGAACGGTCCGGTGCGTGTGCCTTCCGTGCTGGTGCTGGCCCGCTATGACAGAGTGCCAAAGAAACGGCCCAAGTTTGGCGTGCGCGGCATCTGGGAGCGCGATGGCGGCCTGTGCCAGTACACCGGCCGCAAGCTGCGTCCGCACGAAGGGAACATCGACCACGTCGTGCCGCTGTCCCGTGGCGGGCCCACCTCCTGGGAAAACTGCGTGCTTGCCGACAAGCGCGTCAATAGCCGTAAAGGCAGCAAGCTTCCTGAAGAGGCCGGACTGAAGCTGCTGCGAAAACCTGCCGTGCCACGGGAGCTGCCCGTCACCCAGCTGATTCGCAACACGCATCAGGTGCGGGACTGGGAGATGTTTCTGGCCAAATGACCTGTGCCGCCGGGGCGACCCGGCGGCATTTTGCCTATTTGGGCGAGGAAACGATCTTGGCACTTGGCAAACGGCCAAGACTCGCCAGCATAGCTGTCCAACATCAAGGAACGATCACCTAGCGTGTGAGTTCCTTCGTGCCGAAATTCCAACTCAGGAGCTGTGCATGAATGAAACGTTGACCAAAACGACCGTACTGGTGCTGAATCGGCACTGGCAGGCCATCGACTCTAAAACGCCCATTGAGTCCTTCAGCATGATGGCGGCGGGCAATGCAACCGCGCTGGATATCCAAGCCGCGGGTGACATGCGACCTGTGACTTGGGAGGACTGGCTGAAGCTGGATGTGCGTGAAGGGGATAACAGCATAGGCACCGTTCACGGGCCTGTTCGAGTTCCCTCAGTGCTGGTGCTGGCCCGCTTTGACAAAGTGCCCAAGCGTCGCCCCAAATTTTGCGCCAAAGCAATCTGGGAACGCGATGGCGGCATGTGTCAGTACACGGGCCGCAAGCTGCGGCCTCATGAGGGCAACATCGACCACATCGTTCCGGTCTCCCGTGGTGGCGCGAGCAATTGGGAAAACTGCGTGCTGGCCGACCGCCGGGTGAACAGCCGCAAGGGGAACAAACTGCCGGAGGAGGCGGGGCTGAAGCTCCTGCGCCGTCCCTCGGTGCCACGTGAGATTCCCGTGACGCATCTCATCAAAAACCACCACCGCGTGCGCGACTGGGAGATGTTTCTCGCAGGCGGGACGGGCGTGTTTGAGGTGTAAGTGCTGAATAGTCAAAAGGGCAGGAGCAGCTCTGTAGCGACTCCTGCCCTTCTTGATTGGTGATGTTCCGACTCAGCTCAGCTTGGCGCCCACTTTCTTCAGGATCGCCTCCAGCATGCGGCCGTATTTGATGTAGCTGTCGTACTGTTCCTTGGCCTTCTGCTCAGGGGAGAGATCATCGGCAGCACCTGCGCCGTGGAAGACGACGGCGACATGTGGCTCGATGCTGATGTAGCCATCGTAACCGGTATCGACGAGATCCTTCATGATGCGCTCGGTCTGGCCTTCACCTTCGCCGGGGAAGGTGTAGACGGCGTCGTTCTTGGTTTTGTCCCAGATGCCATCTTTGACGTGCACATGAGCCATGAAGGGCTTCACGGCCTGATACATCTCCCAGGCGTCCTGCTTGTGGCCGGGCTTGTCGCGGTCGTCGATGAAGACGGGGTTGCCGGTGTCGAAGACCCACTTCATGCCGGGTACTGCTTCGGCCATGCGCTTCACATAGGTGGGGCTCATGCCGCCCCAGTTCATGCAGTTTTCATGCAGCACGGTGATGCCGGCATCGGCAAAGCGTTTGTTGATCTCCGTCATGCGACGGATGCGCTCAGGGGCGAACTGCTCTTCCAGGTCCTTGCCGCCTTCGTCTTTGCAGACGGCGTAGCTCATGACGCGGATCAGTTTGGCTCCGAGGCGCTGCATGCGCGGAATGGCACGACCTATTTCAGCTTCCGTGATGCTGAAGTCGTCGGTGATTTTTTTGGCCCAGTTGCCAATGAGGGAGCCGAAGCCGCTGACCTTCATATTCTTCTCTGCCAAACGTGCGACGACTTTGTCGAAGAGAGCATCGGGGATCTCATGCAAATTCCCCTTCACACCGTCGAGCTCGACGCCGCGTGATTCGATGCTGTCCCAGCCGAGTTCCTGGTGGGCCTGGATTTGCACATCCAAGGATGCGCCTGCTTCGTCTGCGATGCCGGTGAGTTTGATCATGGTCGGGGGGATGGGGATACGGGTGGGTAGGATTGATGGATGCAGAGGGCGGGAGCGCAAGGTTTGGCTTTGACAAAACGCAGCTCCACAGAGGCTTCTGCGCTGAATCTCAGGCGAGCAGGGCGGACGCGCTCTGCCACTGCACTGCCTTAGTCTGCGCGGCACTGAGCGCAGATTCCTGCATTTTCAGGCGTGCGGACTCCCAGTAGAACACGGGGGCGAATGAGCCGAACACGAGCCGCTCCAGAGGCCAGGTTTTGAGCAGATTTTCCACGCCGCCCACGCCTTCGATCATCGCGAAATCGATCCACACGTTCGGGCATTCCTGCAAATGGCGAAGCAGCATGGCGGCGTTGGCATTGAGCAGCATGATGCGCGACTCCTTCAGCTCTTGCAGGATGCCTGAGAGCGGCTTGAGATCCACCGGTGCCACACGCACCTGCGGGTTCTGGGTGCGTTCATCCTCCATCTGGACCACGAGTTGAATCAGCAGACGGTGCTTTGCAGCGAGAGGGAGGAGCTGGCGAAAGGCGGGCGCTTGCAAGTCGTAGCCGTGATAGTTCGGATGCAGGCGAATCACACGCATGCCGTGATCTTCAGCGCAGCGTTTGACGTCATCCTGCCAGTCTGGCAGGGAGAGATTGATGGTGCCGCAGGGGCGGAGAATGGAATTTTGGCAGGCTTTGGCGAGCTCACGGTTCACATTGGCCACATCACGCCGCAGCAGGCCTTCAAAGGCACCGGTCCAGGCCTCCGTCACGCCGCGCAGGGTCAGACGTTGAATGAATTCCTGGGGATTTTCAGCGCCAAGCTGCCGAAACGGATGGGAACCCAGATAGACGTGGCAGTCAGTCAGTTTCGTCTCTTCCGCCGCGCGCAAGGATGCGGCTGCGAGCATGGCGCTGGAGGTCAGCATGAAATTCCGCCTGTTCATGCCGGTAGTTTGAACGATTCGGGGGCTGTGAAAAGCATTTCCTCCTGCCTTGCGCTGTTTTGATGTGAAGGTAGCCTAACGACACATCAAGATGAACTGGTACTACAACAACGCAGGCGCAGCCGAGGGTCCAATGGATGACCAGGCGATGACCGAGCTGGTCCGTGCCAAAAAGCTGTCTTCGGATTCTCTCATCTGGCATGCCGGACTGGAAGCATGGCAGACAGTGGCCATGCTGGCGCCTGCCTGGTGGACGGCATCGTTGCCGACCCCGGCTGGCCGAGCTGCGCCTGTGGCGGCCAAGAAGCCTGCCGAAGAAAAATCGGACTCAGGTGTCCGCAGGCTGGCCGGACCGAACGCCCCGAACACTGAAGCTGCCGAGACCAAATCAAGCGGTGGGTTCCTGAAGCGTCTCTTTGGCTTCGGCAAAAAGAAGGACTGACCTCACGCCTTGATGCCCTTGGCCTGCAGGATGGGCAGCATGAGGTTGCGCAGGTTTTCGCAGAAGATCTTTTGTTTGTCGGCATCACTGATCTGCGCTCCATGAACTTTCGCAAGCTGGCTGGCGAAGCTGCGCCCGCCGCAGTCGCTGCCGTAGATGACGCGCTCAGCGCCG
>JAPLUN010000696.1 GCA_026397715.1 Verrucomicrobiota bacterium | reverse complement strand
TTGATGACGGGGTTTTTGGCGGGAAATGTTTTCTCATCGGCCGCAGATGCCGGAAAAAGAGAAAGAGCGAGGAGTCCGGCAACGAGAAATAGCGCGCGTTTCATAGGGTGTGGTGATATGAGTTTAACCCACCAAGAACGGCAAGCCTGCCTCATAACGTCGAGCGGGGCAAAACCAAAGCAAGCGGTTCTGCCAGACTTCAACTCCACCAACGTATCGCTTGCCCGAGAGCGCGAATGCTCTCTCATTCTGCCATGTCCACACTCGCACCAGCCGCCGTTTTGTATGAAGCGAAGCAACCCCTGCGCATTGAGGAGGTGCGTGTTCTTCCACCGCAGCGGGGTGAAGTGACGGTGCGGATGAAGGCCGCCGGCGTTTGCCATAGCGACTTGCATGTAATGAAGGGCGACCTCTCCATGCCGATGCCGATCATCCTCGGGCATGAAGGCAGTGGGGTGATCGAAGCCGTGGGCGAAGATGTCACCTCCGTGGAGGTGGGTGATCATGTGATCCTGGTGTGGCGCGGCTCATGCGGCAAATGCGAATACTGCAGCAGCGGACGCCCGGCGCTGTGTGACATGGGCACGGCAATGCGCTTCACAGGGCTGATGCCGGATGGCACGACGCGGTTTCAGAACTCCGCAGGCGAGAGCATCCGGCATTACGCGGGCGTCTCGGCCTTCTCCTCGCTGGCGACGATGCCGCAGGCCTCGGTGGTGAAGATTCCGAAGGAGTTCTCGTTTGAAAAGGCGGCGCTCATCGGCTGCGGGGTGATCACCGGCGTGGGTGCGGTGGAGAAGGCTGCGCGCGTTCAGCCTAACAGCACGGTGGCCGTGATCGGCTGCTGCGGGATCGGTTTGAACATGGTGCAGGGGGCGCGAATGGCGGGAGCGCGGCAGATCATCGCGGTGGATAAATTCAGCCGCAAAGAGGGCGATGCGCGACAGTTTGGTGCGACGGATTATGTGGACATCAACGCGGGGGATCCGGTGCAGGCGATCAAGGACCTGACGGATGGCAAGGGAGTGGATTATGCGTTTGAGGCGTTCGGTTCTGGGAAGACGGCGGAGCAGGCGTTTGATGCGACGAAGAAGGGCGGCATGTGCGTGATGGTGGGGATCACGAGCGCGGCGGATCGGGCGTCGATCAATGTGAACCAGCTGGTGTATGCGGAGAAGACGCTGCGTGGAAGCCTGTATGGCAGCACGCAGCCGCGCACGGATTTGCTGCTGTTGATTGGCATGCATCAGTCGGGGAGATTGATGCTGGATGAGCTGGTGACAAAGCGCTATCCGCTGGAGGGGATCAATGAAGCGTATGATGCGCTGCAGAGAGGTGAGGTAGCGCGGAGTTTGATTGTGTTTGAGTGAGGTGTTTACCCAATCGCCCGATTCAGCGCATTCTTCGTGATGCGCTGCACGCGCTCATCTGGGCCGTGGGGGCGTGAGAAGTGGCTCCAGGGGATCATGTGACCGGGGGGATCGCTGAGACCTTGGGACCAGAAGATGGTGGTGGCGTTGAAGACGATGTTTTTCTTGGGGCCTTCGAAAAGGGTGGCTGCGTATTTGCCGAGGCGCACGCCACTGGCCCAGACGTTGCCTTCGGCGACGACTTCGAGGCTTGGACGGGCGGTGTCGGGATCGCCGTGGAATTCCCAGCCGACGAGGCCGGGGATGCTGTCGCCCTGCTTCATGCCGGTGCCTTCAAAGAGCCAGTGATCGGGCTTGGCGCAGGTCCAGTCGCCGCCGCCGTTGAAGGGGACGATGGTTCGTGCGCCGATGATGTCGCGCTCATCCGGGCCGGGGTTTTCAAAGGGGCCGAGGACTTTGGAATAGGCTTCTTTTTCTTCCTCGCGGAATTCGCCGAAGCAGGTTTCGCGGGTGAGGCGGCGGTTGGCAGCGCCTTTCGCATTCGGAGTGAAAGGGGTGACCATGTAAACGTCGTTGGCGGAGAGCCATAGGACGCTGAGGCCATCGGCAATAGCCTGCTTGACGTTGGTGTATTGCCGCATGTCCCAATACTCATCATGACCGATGCTTATCATGGTCTTGACGCGGGAGAGATTGGCAGGATTGAGGTTGTCGACGTTGGAGCAGTAGGTGACATCGTAGCCTTCCTTTTCGAGCCAGTAGCAAAGCGGGTATTCCCACAGCAGGAATTCGCCACTGCCCATGCTCTGCGGGTTGTCGAAGATCTGCACATACTTGCCGTAAGGGCGGTCAAAGCTGACGCTGACGCCGGGTGCGTGGGCGGCGCGTGGATCGGTGTAGAGCGATTCATTGACGGGCCAGCGATTGTAGGCCTGCCAGGTGTTGTCGCTGCATTGGAAGAGGATGTCAGCGGGGCGGTCGTCGGTGACGATGAAGATGATGTAGCTCTGCCAGTAGGGCTTGTCGGCGGACTCAGGAATGGTGGAGAGTCTGCCGAGATAGACACCGCTGGGCCAGTCGGTGGGGATGGTGAGGGTGGTGGAGGTTTCCCACTGGCATTCGCGGAGGCGTTTGTCGGCCATCTCAGGCACGGGCTGAACTTTGCCCTCGAAGGGACCGAGGGTGGTCATCAGGCGCGAGCCTGCGCCGTCGTAATAGCCCATGCGGAAGACGTCGATGGTGAACTTTGCCGCCGGTTTGGTGCTGACAAAGATGTCGAGCTTCTCGCCCGCTTTGACCGACTGGCGCGAGCAGTAGCCTTCGATGAGCGAGGTGCGGAAGGACTTCGAGTCATCCGGCCGCATGCGGGTGAGCTGGAAACTCGCGCCGGGTTTGGCGTTTTCGGTCTTGATGAGGTCGGGCTGGCGTTTCGCAGAAGGGGCGGAAAATACTTTGCGTGCGCCCGTCATGGCAGCAACGGCGCTGGTGGTTTTGATGAAGTCTCGGCGATCCATGAGATCAATACGAGGGCGCGGCGGCGGGTATAGCAGGCGACGCCAATTACTTCGCATTCGCAAGATCTTCTCCCCGGCCCCGTAGGTTGTGGATCGTGAGCACTTCAGTTCCACAGATTCGCCTATCGCGACGCAGCCTGCTTCATGCCGGTGGCATGGGTATGCTTGGACTGGGATTGAACCAACTCGCGGCGCTAGGTGCATCAGCCAACAAGAGCAGCATCGGGCTCGGCAAGGCCAAGTCGGTGATCATGATTTTCAATGGCGGTGCGCCGAGCCATATCGACCTGTGGGATCCCAAGCCGGATGGGCCGGTGGAGATTCGTGGCGAATTCAAAACGATCCGCACCAACGTTCCGGGCATCCATGTGACGGAGCTGCTGCCACAGATGGCGAAGCGCATGGACAAGCTGGCAGTGATCCGCTCCGTGCATCACGGGCACAGCAGTCACAATGGTGGCATGCACTGGGCCACTACGGGACGCCCCTATCGGGTGGACAGTACGCTCATCACGCCCAGCCCAACGGATCTGCCCGGGGTGGGGACGCTCGTCGGCTGGCTGGCGCAGCGGGATGGCTTCAGCAAGGGAGTGCCGCCGTATGTCATCACACCGTTTCCACATTGCGACAGCAAGGTGTACCTGACGCCCGGCCAGTTTGGCGGCTGCCTGGGCACACGTTTTGATCCCTATGTGCTGGATGATGATCCGAACGCCGCTGCGTTTCGCGTGAGGAACATGGGGCTGGATGCCAGCCTCACCCCTGCACGTTTTCAAGAGCGCCTCGCGCTGCTGAATCAAATGAGCGCCGCCTCACGGCCCATTGCTTCGACTCAGACAGCCCAGATGGACATTTTCAATGAGCAGGCTACGACCATGCTGCAGTCTGGCAAGGCTGCCAATGCCTTCGATCTGACCAAGGAACCGGACAAGGTGCGCGAGCGCTATGGCCGGCACAGCTGGGGTCAGTCGCACCTGCTGGCGCGTCGTCTGGTGGAATCCGGCACGCGGTTTGTCACGACGGTCAATGGCCCCTCCATCACGTGGGACACCCATAAGGACAACTTCAACGGGCTCAAGAACCGGCTGGTGCCGCCGATGGAGCAGGCCTACTCCGCTCTGTTGGACGATCTGGAAGAACGCGGCCTGCTGGAAAGCACGCTGGTCGTCTGGATGGGTGAATTTGGACGCACGCCGAAGATCAACACCGACGCCGGTCGTGACCACTGGCCGGGCTGCTACAGCGTCGTGCTCGCCGGAGGCGGGGTGCGCGGCGGTCAGGTCATCGGGAGTTCGGATGCCAGCGGGGCTTTTCCCAAAGACCGTCCGATCACACCTGCCGACATTCATGCCAGCATCTACTCGGCGCTGGGATACGACTACCGCGATATCAGCTACACCTCGGCGGATGGACGGCCTGTGGCATTGACGGAAGGCTCGACGATCAGCGAGCTGTTTTGATTTCCTGCCGCACCGGCTATGATGCGCCGTGCCGACGAAAAAGAAAAAGCCCGCCGCCAAAGCGAAGCCTCCCAAAGCGAAGCCTGCCAAAAAAAAATGGCAGCTCTATGTGCTGCTCTGCAAAGACGGGACGCTGTACTGCGGGATCACCAATGATCTGGAGCGCCGGATTGCCCAGCACAATGCTGGCAAGGGAGCGCGCTACACGCGTGGCCGCGGTCCGGTGAGCCTAGTGCGCAGCTGGCCGCAGAAGAGCAAATCAGCAGCCTTAAGAGCTGAATTTTCTTTCAAAAAACTTAGCCGCTGCGCTAAAGATGCGTATCTAGCGGCATGATGCGGCATTACGCAGGAGAAATGTGACATTTGCGAAGGGTTTCCGAGACAGCGAGCCTTTTTTGTGGTACAGGGAAAGATGGTCACCACAAAAGTAGTCACGAAAAAAGCGCCTTTCTCCCGCCGGGTAGTTGATCACGTCACCGATGAACTGGTGAACGTACTTTCTACCGGTGAAACCTTCGAGTTTAAAGCCCTGTTTTCGAAAGTCTTTGAAGGGTTGAAGTTGAAGAATGCCGTGAGCGGTGGCGAAGAGATGCTGCGCCTGC
>JAPLUN010000105.1 GCA_026397715.1 Verrucomicrobiota bacterium | reverse complement strand
TCCTTCAGACCCGGCGCAACGTGGAACTCGCCCAGCAGCTCGCCACCGCCGAAGCCGAGCGCCTCAAGCAAGGCGCCACCGACCTCCTCGCCCTCCAGATCCGCGAGCAGGCCAGCTTCGACGCCAAAGTCCTCGAAGTCGAAGCCCAGTCCGAATACTTCCGCGCCCACGCCAACTACCGCGCCGCCATCGCCGCCGACAAATAACGAGCCCTCCTGCCTGGCATTAAAAGCAGCTCATCGTTGTTTTGAAAGCTGCCCTCCAATCAGCGCCCCAGCCTTTTGGACTGCGGTCGCGAAGATGCACGGCGCAAGCCTGCATCGGCGACACCGCTTTCGCGGGGTATTGATCATTCTTCGACCTCAGCCTGCTTGCCGGCCTGTCAGCGAACACCCTCAAAATGCGGAGCAGACAGTGTAACCCATGTCCCCGGTACAAGTGTCACCCATGCTCCAGTTCAAACCCCACGCCACCGCCGCCCTCCTAAATGGGGTCAGTGTGCAAATTCTTGACAAATATTCACCCCCTTCTCATCCTCATAAACCAGATCATCTCCTGCCCCGGCACGCACTTTTTTGCGGAGCCGGACGCGTCTCAAAAAACTTCGCTCCCACCGCCCCCTTCGGCAGCACGATGTTCTTCCCGGCGCGCTTCATCTCCATCAGCTCCGCATTGGAGATGGCATGATTCGGCACCACATGGCCGCTCTGCTTGGGCACAATGATCTCCGGCCCCTCCTCACCCACGAGGTAGGGCCTGCCAGCCTTCACCGGTCCGCCTTTCGCGCGGGCTAAAGGCTTTTTCGCAGGATCCGGCAGCTTCAGCGGCCCTCCCATCCCACCAGAGCCGATGCCAAGCGGCTGCGTGCTGCCTCCCAGAGTACCAGTACCAGGCATGTTGAAGACACTGGGCGCCGGTGCATTCGCTTGTTTTAATCCAAGGGGCGAAGGTGCCGGCGCAGCCGAGACAGGAGATACAGATGGCACGGGTAGCGGAGATGAACCAATCACCGCAGGCGCCAGCGGCTTCGGCGTTTCCATGCCCTTCAAAGGGTTGGCGGCGCCAAACTGCTCCGTCGAAGCCTTGATCGTCCCATCCAGACCACCTGTCGCAGCCACAGGCTTCGGCTGCGTGGGAGGTGTCTGTTTCGGCGGCACGGGCACAAACTTGTACCCACCCTGGCCGTCGGACACCTGGTCAAATTTGGGCGAATTGGGGTTCTTGGAAATGTTGCCATGCTCGTCCATGATCTGCCCCGAATTCGCCCCATTGAACTTCTGGCGTGCCGCATCAAAGGTCCCGTTCGCCTTCGCCAGCGCCACATTGCTCTGCCGCTGCGCATACGCATCCGTCGGCGTCGGGCGCGGCGTCATCAGCTTGGACGACCGCTGGCTCAGCGATCCCGTCGCGGTGCCAAACGTCGAGGACACAGGAGAGGTGCTGCCGTCTCGGTTGATCGTGCCCACACGGATCGCCGTGCGCCCGGTCCCCGGCCCCGTGCCGGGCATGTAAATGTTGTTGCGCGGGCGCGCATCGATGCGGCCCGGACGCTTCCCAAAGCCCGCGCTGTTCGCCTTCTTCATGCCATCAAGCTGCTCCGAGGTGAACTGCGGCGGCGGCTGGCTCAGCGATCCAGTCGCGGTGCCAAATGTCGAGGACACAGGCGAGATGCTGCCGTCACGGTTGATCGTACCGGTGCGCCTCGCCGCACTCCCCGTACCCGGACCGGTTTCGGGATCATACTCGTTGTTGCGCGGGCGGTTATTGGTCCGCTTTTTCGCCTGCTGATCTTCTTCCTGGGTTTGTTCTTCGTCGTCAGATTGCATGTTTTGAAAGGCCATGACATACCCTTGGGTCCGGTTTTCAGAGTTCAAGTACTTTAATATTTTTATATGGTATCTTTCGGTATACTTTCATCACGTTGCACCCGCTTTCCACCATCCACGCCCATGCCAGCGGATGGCTTTAAGTCATGCAGCCCTTCAGACAGTCTCCTCTCCAGACTCCGCAGCGGTAAGCTCCGGGCCTATTCACTTTTCACGCCATCCCCTCCTCGACAAACCGCGCCACAGTTCAATACTCCCCTGCCCCCTTCGATCCCCATGAAATTAGCCGACCCCGACTCACTGCCGCCCACCTCGCCCAAGACCATGGCGGTGCTCATTCTCATCCTTATCGGCCTCATGGTCGCCACGGTCAAGACCGCCCTCTATCCTTCGCCGCCCGCCGCATGGGATCACCTCCGCGACACCAGCACCCTTTCCCTGACCGATGCCAACACCCTCCTTACCAGCAGCGGCGCCCAGATCGAGTCCATCAAAGCCGGCGATCCCGTCACCACCGAGACCTGGTACAAAAACCACCACACCGGCACCTGGACCATTCTCATCCGCTTCACCAAAACCCCCAAGGGAGACGTGGTGCAGTCCGTCCTGATCCGCAACGACATCAGCCATCTCCCCTACTTCACCCGCACCTGGGAATACCCCGAGCCCTCTGCCTCTGCAGCGCAGCCCACCCCCGCGACAACTACGCCAACCAAATAGCGCCACCCACCGGAGGATTCCCCTCCGCCCCTACTCCTCCCGGCACCAGTCCCCGTTGCTAAACACCACGCAGCGCCCTTCGGCCCCGTCAAAGACCACCGCGTGCTCAGACCCCAGCGCCCCGCACGCCGTTAGCACCACCCGCACCATCTTCAGCGTGATGGGCACCCGCGCCACCACCCGCATGATCCGCGACGGGTCCATGCGCGGCCATGAGGTAAAGTCCGCCTCATCATCCGCGGCACCTTCGCTGAACGATCCCACGCCCATCAGCGCCTGCTTCAGCATCCAAAAGAAGTGCCCAAAATTTCGAAGCTCCTCCTCTTCCGTCAGCAGCCGGTCCAGCCTCTCACCGTGCTTCTCAAACTCCCGCAGCAGCCCCTCCAGCTCATCCTCCGGCAGGAAGTGTTCCATCACCTCAGGCACAGCCACAGACCTCGCGGCACTCGAGTGAGAGCCAGAAACAGGAGGCAGCACAGCATTCATAAACAATCGCCGCCAACCACCCGCCACCACAGCAGGTACCAGCAGCACCCTCTTGGACGCCGCGCCCCGCTGAATTAGTCAGACTTCCCTGCATGAAGTACGACAGGCACTCCTGCCTGTCGGCCAGCGCTCACGCCTCCTCCCAGCAACCACGAGCAACGGCAGCAAGAAATTAGAATGGGTGTGGCGACAGCCCGC
>JAPLUN010000156.1 GCA_026397715.1 Verrucomicrobiota bacterium | reverse complement strand
ACGGCAAAAGTCCCATTCTGCATCGCTGACATCACTGGTGTAGGCAGTTCTTGGCTTGGTGGTCGAAGGTTCCATCCCAAGCTTATTGCTTGGACCCTCACCGGTGTACAGCACTTTTTAAAGTTAATAACAGGCTCTAGTATCTGTAAAAACGAGCGGGTTTTTTCTCGAAAAATAACAGTGTGCCGAATGCACGTACTCGTTCCTCTGATGCGTCCTCTTATTATAGAATACCTCTCTGCAAGGTCTTGGTCAGTGGATCTGTGGCTGGGTAAAACCACGGATCCTCTAGTCAACCGGGTCTGCTCGGTTAGGAAACATATCACGGTCGGAAAGATTCCCTTTTCCCCTTGTGCTTGGGCGATCTCCATCTCCATGGGCCGCAGTTTCACATCTCGAATGGGAGGGCAGATGCCAGCCACGACACATGGACCAAGTCGTCACTGAGGAGGGCTCACTATAGTAAAGGTATGGTGTAAACCACCGTATGAGATCCCCAATCCCCGTTACTATCGCACAAACAACCCATCCGCTTCGATCATAGCGAGGTTTTCGTCCATGCTGATTGGGTGAAGCATGGAAAGTCGAAATCCATCGGCTTGAAACACGGCGAGTGCCTGCTCAAAGTCGGCGCAGTCAGCATAGATCTTATGAAAGGCCATTTCCGATTGAAGCGCTTTGATGGCATCTAGAACAGGGGTGGCCCCGGCGAAGACCTCGAGATCAAAGCCCTGAGTGTCCATTTTCAGATATAAACGGGAGACTTTTAGCCGTGCGGAGAGTTCGCGCCATGTATCCGCTACGGTGCGGACGGTTACTTGAATGGTCTCGCTCACTTTGTTGGAATCCGCATAGCGTTCGGGCTGTGACTTGTCCGGCTTGAGGAAGGAACTGAAGACATCATCGGCCATCACATGGAAATCCGCATGGCCCAGTTCTCGGCCCAATGCGACGGGCATGACGTGCCACATGGGGTCTGCTTCTGCAAGGCGCTGCAGATCGGCAGCATGGCGGGGAATCGGCTCGAAAGAGACAATATGCCCTTCAAAACCCACTTTGTCCCGGAGCCAAAGTGCGTAGGCACCGTCGTTGGCCCCCACGTCAAAGACGCAGTCCACAAGTTGTTTTTCTAGAACGCGGCGGACATGGTCGGCGAAGGGAGTGTCGGCGGGCTTATAATAGTCCAGCACTCGAAGCCGTTCGTAGCGGCTGTTGGTGAGCAGGGTGAAACCGGTGCTACGCAGGGCTTTGAAAATGAGGGATTTGATCATGCGGAAAAGCGAGCTGACTCCAGACTTCATGCAACTATAGCGACGACTGTGAAGTGCTGACTGCGTCTAAACTATAGGCATGCGAGCCTTCTTCAGGTGGCATCTTGTAACAGGATGCCACCTATTAGGGTTTCACGCAACTTTTTGAGAATGAGAACACTGGTCTCTTCGCTGTTAAAATGGGGGGGGCGCATTGCATTCACTTCGCGATGATGGCCTATCTGCTTTCATGGGGTCGTTACCTGCAGGTCTGCATCTATCCCACTCATTTCTTGGCTGCCGATATTGCGTCTGATCGAAAGGCATGAAGTTGCAGATAGGTCAGCATCCTCTTTTACAGGGCGTGCTATTGAGTCCTGTTTGTCCTGTCCCGTGGCTGGTGGTGGGCCCCGCAGCACAAAAACTGCTCACACTTCATCTGTCATTGGTGAACCGCTAGAGCAGGTGCTTGGCAATACGGCCGCTTTTTTCCCCGCAATTTTGCCTTAAAAATCTGGCGACCAAGTGTTCGAAACATAACCTTGAGATCCTTCTAGAGACAGGATCTTTGCGGGGATGCCGCCTATGACCGCACTTTGCGGAACATCCTTTGTCACTACTGCGTTGGGAGCCACGACTACATCATTGCCAACGTGAATGCCTCCAAGAATTTTTGCGCCACACCCCAGGTACACGCGGTCACCAATGACTGGCACGCCCGGATGCTTGCTGCGTCCGTGTGTCTGGCCGAGAGTTACACTATGGCTCAGGCTGCAGTTTTCACCGATCTTGCTGCGCGTGTTGACTACAATAGAATTTGTATGGCCGATATACAGGCCGGCACCGATCTGGGTCGAGAATTCGATGTAAACGCCATATCTTACCTGCATGCGCCGATGTATCCACAAGCAGACATGGTAGGTGCCATAACGAGTGATGCGCTGGGAGCGGAGAAAAGCACAGAAGCGCATGATCACCGTGAAACGGAAACCACTTTCCCTGAGCCATTGCTTCACAAAATCCTTGAAGCCGCGGCCCGCCTCGTAGCGGTATTGATCGGCGGCAATAATTTTTTTAAGCTCTTGAAAGGTCATGTTTCGGTGGAACTCGGACCGTGACTTTGTTGCAGAGGCGTGTGTCGGACGCACCCACAATCCGTGGGCCTAGCGCGCGCAGAGATAATAAACCCACGACTGATGCGGGGCAGTTGCCTGATCAAGCGTCAGTTCCTCGCCGTTGAGGACGGAAAATAAACGTACGTCTTTGAATCCCATGGAAATCAGGTCGGCGTGCTGTTTCTCAGGACGGCTGAAGATGAGGAAATTTTCCCCGATGGTGTCGTCGTAGTAACGCACATAAGATTCGTGGCGCATCGCCTCGGCCAGCGGCATATTCTTTCGCTTCACGGCAAGCCAGCGGTTCAGTTCATCACGCATACGCATCGGGTGCGCCTGGAATTGAAATTGATTGATGACCGGTATGTTGTAGAGATTGTGTGAGGAGAAAAAAACAAAGCCTCCAGGGCGGCACACTCGCTGCATTTCACGCAGCGCCTGAAACCGGGCCTCTTTGGTCAGGCAGTCGATGGAGTTAAAGGTGAACATCACGAGGTCAAATTCGCCATCTCGGAAGTCGCTAAGATTGGTGGCGTCAGCCACAGTAAAAGTTGCGTTAGGAAAGCGGCCGGCGTGGCGGCGTTTGCATGCCTCGATCATGTTGGGTGAGAAATCGGCGCCGACATACCGCCCAGCCAACTCCGCGAAGTAGGACGTGGTGCGCCCGCCGCCCACTCCTAGGTCTAGCATTTCGACCTGCGGCCAGCGGTTACGCAGTAAGCCCAGCAGGCGGCGCTCGGCGGTGTAAAGATGCTCCGGACGCGCTTTGTAGCGGCTTACGGTGGACTGTGAATCCCAGTAATTGAGTTGGGAGTTGGCTGACATTGCAGCGGCATTAATGCAGGCGAATGAACCCGTCAATGTGAATGAATTGCGCAGACTGCTTGCGCCCGAATTTATCACTGCTAAGTTTAAGAAAAAGATGGCTGCCACAGCGTCTCCTCACCTGCCCGCATTACTAGATCGAGCTGCCATACTCTGGCCTGAGCGCATGTTTCTGCTCGGCTCACAACCTTTGAATTATGCCGCCTTTGCGGATATGGTGGCTCGCATCGCATCCTCGCTCTTGAAGCTGGGCATTGGGAGAGGTGATCGAGTGGTCATCGTGGCGGAAAACTGCGTGGAGGTCGTGTTGCTCGCCTTTGCGACTATGCGGGTCGGCGGCATGTTTGTCATCCTCTCTCCACAGACAAAAGCAGAGGGCCTGCGCCGGGTCATGGCGCAATGCACGCCGAAACTCGTGATGCTCGACGCAGAGACGGATTTCCTGGGTGGTGAAATTGACTCTGCGAAATTAGTCCGCAGCGACACGAATTTTGAAGCCTTGATCGGCGAAGATTCCACAGGCGTGCCAGGCTTCCCCGGCATTGATCAAGATCCAGCGTTTCTGGTCTTCACTTCTGGCTCGACCGGGGCACCGCGTGGCGTCATCCTCAGCCATGACAATGTTGTCTTCGTCTCCGCAGCCATCCAAGCGAGGCTGGGCTATGAGGCTGATGACCGTATCGCGGTGTTCCTGCCAATGTCGTTTGATGTCGGCTTGTACCAGCTCTTTCTCGCCATGCAGGTGGGGGCGGCTGTTCTGCTTAACAAGCCGCAGATGGCGGGGCCCGAACTGCAAAGCACACTCGCGACTCATGCGATCAGCGTGCTGCCCGGCGTCCCGACATTGTTCGCCGCACTCATCAAGCTGCAAAGCCGTCGTGCTGTGCAGTTGCCAGCGCTGCGGGTGGCGACAAACACTGGCGACCACCTGCCCGTGGCAAACATTGAGAAACTGCATGCCCTGTTTCCGGGGCTGCGCGTGTTTCCGATGTATGGTCTAACAGAGTGCAAGCGTATCTCCATCCTGCTGCCCGAAGAGTGGCGGGCGCGGCCAGATTCGGTGGGCCGGGCACTGGACGGCACGGAGGTTTTTGCGGTCGATACAGAGGGACGGACTCTTCAGGCGGGTGAAGTGGGCGAACTTGTCGTGCGAGGCCGCCACCTAGCGCAGGGCTATTGGGCTGCGGAGGAGGAGACAGCGAAGCGGTATCGCAGCATCGGTCCTGGCCGTGCGCGAGTGATGTTCACCGGCGACATGGGGCGCGTGGATGAAGAGGGCTACATTTACTTCGTTGGACGTGGCGATTTTCTTATCAAACACCGCGGTCACCGCATGAGTCCGCTGGAGATAGAGGAGGCGGCGTGCGCGATTCCTGGCATCGTCGCCGCTGGAGTGGTCCGCAACGATGCGGATAGCCTGCTGCATCTATATTTGGAAACGTCCGTGGCGATAGATGCCGATGCTGTCACCCAGTGGCTCCGTGAACGGCTGGAAGAAGTGAAAGTTCCAGAGTGTATTCATTTTGTCACCGCCCTGCCTAAGTCGGCCAACCTCAAGCTCGACCGGAAAGCCCTGCGCACTCTTCTTGCTCAACCATGAACAAGGACCTGCTGATTTCCCTCGCCCAACGTCACGGCACGCCGTTCTATGCGTACGATTTAAATGCAGTGGCCTCACGTGTGAATGCGCTGCGTGCGGAACTCCCTGCGCAGGCACGACTTTTCCAGTCTTTCAAGGCCAATCCACTGCCCGCCCTTGCACGAGAGGTGCGCGTAAATGGTGGCAGGGCGGAGATCACCTCGGAAGGTGAGCTGCGTGCGGCACAAGAAGCAGGTTTCACAGGTGATGAGCTTCTTTACGGGGGGCCGGCAAAAACGGAGGCGGAAATCGCTGCAGCCTTGAAGGTGGGGGTTCGCTGGTTTTCATGTGAGTCGTGGGTCGATGCGCGTCGGGTGTCCTTTGAGGCATTGAATGCACAGGTCGAGGCGCAAGTGCTGTTACGTGTGAATCCAGCTGAGGCACCCTCCGCTGGACTGGCGATGACCGGTGTGGAGAGCCAGTTTGGCTTTGATGAGGAGGTGTTGCTGACAACTGCGCGTCCCGATTTGGGCGGAATCGCGCTGCGCGGTGTGCATGTTTATTTTGGGTCACAGATCGTGTCCCGCGAGGCGCTAGTGGAAAACACTCGCCGTGCGTTGCGGGCTGCGGAGCGTGTGTCGACGAGGCTGGGCTTTCAGTGTGATGTGGTAAATGCTGGCGGCGGCTTCCCTTGGCCGTATGGCAATGATGGTATAACGCCGGACCTCGCCGGGATGAGGGCGGAACTAGAGGAGCTGTGGCAGGCGAGCCCCTTCAATGGTCAGGCGGAGCTGTGGTTTGAGTCGGGTCGACATCTCGTGGCTTCTTCTGGCACGCTTGTGGCTCGTGTGATGGATGTGAAGCACTCCCGAACCAAGCGCTACATTGTGCTCGACACAGGCATTCATCATCTCGGCGGCATGAGCGGGCTGGGAAGGCTGCCGCGCGGAGGAATGACGTTTTACAATCTCTCGCGTGGTGTGACGGGGGATGCGACGATGTGCGATGTGGTGGGACCGCTTTGCAGCCCACTCGACAGCCTCGCACGTGGCATCATGCTCAATGAGACACGGCCGGATGACCTGATGGTCATCCCAAACGTGGGTGCTTACGGTTTGACGGCGAGCCTGATAGGATTTCTTAGCCACAATGCACCTGTGGAAATTGCGTATCGCGGCTCAGAAATTGTCAGTGTCTTGCGCTTGCGCACCGGGCATGGCACTGATTAGAAGTGTAGCTGCAAACCAGTTCCCCCCAGATGCCACTTACTGCAATTGATCTTGAAGCCCGATTTGAGTCCGTTCTTCGTCCGCGCCTGCGCTTGCTGGCTGCTGACCAGCCGCTGGATTATTCTGAAAAACTGGGCAAGCTCGGGCTCGATTCGATGGCGGCGATTGATCTGCTCATGGATATCGAAGACAGCGTCGGTACACCGATCCCTGATGAGTTGCTCACTGCGGACACTTTTGCTACGGCGCAAAACCTGCTGGACACGCTGAAGAAGCTCGCTGTCGCCTGAAAATTTGTGAAACTTACTTATCAGAACGAGCCAGTGGAGGTCTTCACGATGAATCATCGTGTCAAGAACATGTGGCAAAGCCCGGAGGAGCAGATCAAAGGCGCATGGGAGGACATCAAGATGGTGGTAAGTCACACAGACCGCTTCGGAGGAAGTGGTGTGTTGTTCTTTGAGGGCAATGACGTGCCCATCTCTCCCTGGCTTGCTGGCGCCTACACATTCTCCAGCACGGAGCGTCTCAGTCCGCTGGTGGCGGTGAACCCGGTGTTCATGCATCCTTTTCAAGTGGCAAAGTTTTGCGCCGGCTTTGCCATCATGCATGGCCGCCGGACATTTCTTAACATGATCACAGGTACGGCAGTGAGTTATCTGGAGGCCTTGAATGCCAGTCTCCCGCATGATGCACGCTACCAGCGGCTGCGCGAATACGCGCTTGTGGTCCGACAACTGATGGAGGCTCACGGTGAGCCGGTGACGTACCACGGGCAGTTCTACCATCTCGACAACGCGAAGCTTGAGGTGGATGTGCCCGATCATCTGCACCCGGAGTTTTTCATTGCAGGGCAGTCGGAGATCGCGAAGCAGGTGGCGAATGACATCAGTGCCTGCCATATGGTGATGATGGGGCCGAATCTGCTCGACGACATGCCTGAAGGCGTTCGGGGCATGCACTATGGCATCATGAGCCGGCCGACTGAAGACGAGGCGTGGGCTGCCGTCGCCGCCGCATTTCCGCCGGATCAGCGAATGCAGCGCATGCAGGCGATATCAATGACTAACACGGACGGCGAGTGGAAAAAGAAGCTATACGAGGCGGCGAAGCTGACCGGGGCGAAGAAGGGGTATTGGATGGAGCCTTTTTCAAACTTCAAGGCTGACAGGCCTTACTTTGTCGGTTCGTGTGAGCAGAATGCGTCATTGCTGGCGGGCTTCGTGCAGCGTGGGGTGAGGCGGTTCATCATTGATTTTCCAGGCTGGGAGGAGGGCTATAAGCACACGGCTGCGGCATTTGCGATGGCACAGGAAATGCTGGATGCGGCTTAGCCACTCACATGCCGTAGTCACCATCTAGCAGCACGCTCCTGCGTTCGGCGTTCTGTAGTGCAGGAGGAAGAGAGAAGTAAAGTTTGGACGGTCGGTTGACCCGGACCAATGCGGGGGCCTCTCGCCACGCAGATGTTGGCCCCAAGGCCATGATCTCAATGAATCGCCGCGTGTCACCAAGCAGGGCCGGACGGAAGCAGATCTGGCCAAGTGCCGCCAGGACTTCGTTCATGACCTCACTTGTGGTAAACCAGTCCACCACGAGCCAGGCCGGGCGCCCCTTGAGTTCATGCTCCTGCAGCATGAGGTAAGAGGAGAGCGTGCCCTGTTGATCCACCACACCGATGAAACGCGGACGCAGGCACGGTGCGTTCTGCGTCCAGCGCAGGTAATCAAGGTCAATCCATTTCTCCACGCGGTCAGCGCGCATGAACGGTCGCTCAATGGCGGCCACTTCAGCCACATCGAACACCAGTCGGCGCTGGGGCTGCAGTGGGGGGTATCCACCTCTAATCCCCCCAGCCAAGGCTGCCAGCGGACCAAGCAGTCTCCCGGTCATAAACACGTGTCCGGTTCCCGCCTCCAAGGAACTGAAACCGATTTTTTCCAGCAATGGACGCACAATAGGACCCGGCGTGCTGTCAACCATCCCCACGGTCCGTTTCAGTTCGCGGAGTTTCAGCAGCATTTGCACGCTGGTGCCACGATGCTCCTGGGCAACGCGCCAGCTCGCGGGACAGATCATTGGAATGCGCCTGCCCTGCCAAGAACTCCAGGAAGGAATGGCCGCCATGAATCCAATGACTCTCCGGTGGTCATCACGCTGCACCCAGCCTCGCAGCGGATGTGCATCAAGCGCTGGGTTCGTTGTCCACCAATGCTGCATGCGCCGCAGCCAGCTGTCTGCCGGGTAGGGGCTGCCCTCGGCAGTCTCAAGAAACGCCGCGATTTCATGCCTGAGTGGGTCGGGCACGTCATCATGCAAGGTGTCTAGTGTGAGGCTCATGCGCGACTGACACTTTGCCAGATGAACCGGCTGTCAACTTGTTGCGTCAGGATGTTTTTCGACATATAGCAATAATCATGTCGCTTGATGCAGCCACTCGCTCTGTGTTTGACCGTGTCTACAGCACGGAGTTGGTCTATGAGCCGGATTGCTGGAAGCTATGCGGGGATGCCCACTGCTGCCATTTCACCAGGCACAAAGCCAAATTCCGCATGATGGCGAAGGGTGACACTTTCCAGGAGATTCCACTGCTTCCTGGAGAGTGGGAATATCTTTCCGAGCGCGGCTGGACAGCCCAGTTTGGCGATCATGAATTTCGTGCAAGCACTTATGAGGCGGGCGGTCGCGAGTTTCGCGTGGAGTCGGTGATCAGCCGCCGACCAATGTGCGCCTGTGAGCATGGGACGCGCACGACGATCTGCCGGCTCTATCCCGTGCTCCCAGTGTATGACGTTTACGGACGGGTGATTGCCACGGAAGTGCTCGGCACCTATGAAGAACTTGAAAAGCTTGATAGCCTGGAACCGCTCTGCAAGATCAGTGCGGCACCGCTGGCACAAGTGAATATTTTCCTCGAACTGGCGAACATCATCGGCAGTCATCCCGTGCTCCTTGTTTATCTCCGTGCGTATCATGCCACGAAGCGCCACGTTTTTGACCGGCTGGGGGCGAGGCTCGCGGCGGGGGAAAGCGGCAGCGCGTTCCAGTTGTTCGAACGGGGCTACCTCCGACGTCAGTTGCTTCAACACGACGAACTGCGCGCGTCGCTGGCCGCGATTATCGATGACACTCGCGTGATACATGGTGGCGCATTCGACGATGCGTGGCGTGCGCTGCATGGGACCTCGGTGTGAGGAGGCATCCTTTGTCCGCGCCGCATCATGCGGCGAGGAACTTTGTTTTCCATGTCTTTGGATTGCAATAGCTGCTGTTTGAGGTCATTACTCGTCTCAATGCCCAACGATTCCCCGCCTGTGAAATCAGCCTTAAAAAGACGGGTGCTCTTGATCTCACACAACTTCCCACCGACCCAGGGGCCGGAGTCTGCCCTTGTGAGATTGAACACTCTGGACCTCCTGAGGCGCGGTTGGAAAGTCTCTGTCCTTACCACGACGATGGACCATATTTATCAGGGGATGGACCAGACTATGCTCGACGGGCTGCCGCCGGACCTCGAGGTCATCCGCACGCCGAGTTACGATGCCGTAATCCGCAGGCGCTGGCCTCGTGTGGCGCGGGTGGTGATGACGGTTCTTCGCAGGTGGGTTTTGCCCGAAGTGTTCCTCTTCTGGTTGTTCTCATCCGTGCCTGCAGGGAAGCGTTGGCTGAAGAAGCATGGTCCTGCGATTTTGTATTCCCGTGCCACCAAACATGTGAGCAATGTCACAGGTTGGTATCTCAAGCGCGCCACGGGGTTGCCTTGGGTCGCCCACTTCAGTGATCCTTGGATTGAGCGACATCTCAATGGTTTTCAAGGATGGTTCGCCCGGCAGTTCGAAAGCCGCATTATCCGTGACGCGGATGCCCTCGTATTCGTCACCAAAAAACTGGCCGACCGCGTCTTACGCTCTTATCCTTCGGTAGCCCACAAGACGCACATCATCCCGCATGGGTATGCCCCGCTGGTGGGATCCCTGACTCCTTTGACGGGCGCGGGCCAGCGTCCGCTTCAGGCTCTTCACGCCGGATCCTTCATCCCTGGTTATAGAGACCCTGCGAACCTCCTCGCCGGTCTCGCTCTGCTGAACCAGCGCCTGCCATTACAAGGCCGCTTGCTGCTGACCTTCGTGGGTGAGGACACCACCGTCTACCAGCCTCAGGTTGAGGTGACCGGTTTGGCTGGAGTCGTCCGACTGCTGTCATCCGTCCCCTTCGAGCAATGTCAGCAAATGATCGGCCAAAGTGATCTGCTCCTTGTTTTAGACACACCGGGCTATGGTGGAATTTTCCTGCCCACAAAGCTCATCGAGTACCTCCCGTATGAGAAGCCAGTGCTCGGGCTGACCGAGCCCGACAGTGTTGTCCATGAACTGCTTCGGGACAGCGACCAGTTTTTTGCGGATCTACACAGCCCGGAAGATATTGCTGCAGTTTTTGAGCGCCTTCTTCTTCAATGGCAAACAGGTGTTTGGGAGATCTCTGCAAAGGCTCGTTCGTGTGCCTTAGAATACCGTATCGATCGCGTGAATGTCAAACTCGACGATCTTTTGAACTCGTTAAGTGGCCATATTGCTAAAAATAACGCCTGAATTTCCTCCTCTATAAGCAGAAATGATGGGCGATTTCAACATTTACAAAGATCGACACGCCTCCTTGTCAAGGTCATAAGGGAGTGATAACTAGCGGTTTTCATTGCAGGCATATATTTTACTTTCCTTACTTTTCGAAGCATTTATCCTTTAGGTAGGAGATCTTGTTTCTCCTGAATTTTTATTTGTAAATAATGAGCCTGCGTCCGGTAATCCAAGACACTGCTGCCATTTTTTTAAATGGCATCGGACGCCATCTCCATCGTGGCCAGTTGCGCGTGCTCATGTTTCACGGTCTGACTGATTGCGTTCACGAAGGATTGGAGAACTGCCAGTACAAGCATCTGGACATGAACCGCTTTGAGTCGCTCGTGATTCATCTGGCTGCAAATTATGATGTGCTTTCCATGGACGAAGTGGTGGAATGCCTTGAAAGTGGAGCCTCGCTGCCGCCATTTCCGCTCGTGATCACATTCGACGACGGTTTCGCCTCGAATTTCGAACTGGCCTACCCGGTTCTGAAACGCTACGGCCTGCCAGCGATCATCTACTTGGCCACGCAATTTGTAGATGAGAAAGTTCCCATCTGGGTGGATCGTGTCGATTATGCGATGCACCGAGCCGGAAAGAGCAAGCAAAACTTGGTTGCTTTTAAGGATCAACTTAAAGTGCGCCCGCATGCCGAAATTCTAGCTGCGGTCAGTCAGTTGGAGGAGGAGACAGGTTATTGCCTTGACCGGGTAGACAAACCCGACATACCGGCCATTTACCGTGCGCTGAACTGGGAACAAGTCCGTGAAATGGCAGCGAGTGACCTGATCACTTTTGGATCACACACCCATTCACATGTGATCATGGGTCGCACCTCTGCGGATGTTGTCCGCAATGAACTGACTGAATCGCGTGCCATAGTAGAACGCGAGACCGGTCGCCCGTGTCTTCATTTTTGCTATCCGAACGGTTCCACGGGTGACTTTTCCGAAGTATCGGAGCAAATCGTGCACGAGATGGGTTTTCGTTCCTCCATCACCACACTCGGTGGCTTGAACACTCTGCCGGTTTCCCCCTTTCTGCTGCGCCGTCTCGGCATGACCAACAACCTGCGGCCTAAGCAGTTTGAGCAGTATCTCGCCGTTGGTGATGCTTCCTTAAAGGGGATATTAGGCAGGCATTTGTTTGCCACCTAGCCATGTGCGGCCGTTAATTCGAGTTTTTGTGTGAGAGCGGCAGCACTTTGGTGCATTTCTGGGAAAGCCGTGCCTCGCGCAGAGTCCTTCAATGTGCCCGCACGTCTTGTCGAGCAGCTCAGCGACACTATTGCCCTCATAGGCCTGCCATTTGATGAGCGAGTGCTTCGCCGGAAGCCCGAGCACATCAGGCAGCGCCAAGTATTGGTGTTGGGCCAGCCACGCGTTTTGCTCATGGCCTGCGCGGCAGCACTGCCATTGGGATTGGCGGCGCACTGATGCATGTGACATCGACCAGACCATTCCCTGTCTTAGGTCATGCGTGTGAGCGCCCCAACCAAAATCTACCACGCGCCAAGAGCGTAGATTGTTAGCTTGGGGGCAAAATATGCAGACAAGGCATATCAATATCCAGCGTTGTTTAACAGGGAGAACAATTTCCATTTTTGTTCTGGGGCTACCTCCAGAAATAAGGGCACGTTTTTTTCGATCTACTTTTTCAGCGGGCCATGCAAAGCATCGGGTTTTTATCGGCTTGGTTTCCTGACTCAATTTCCGCAAATTTCCAATCGACAGTCTTTAAAAAAATTTCTAGCATTGAGCGTGACGACGTGGCTTCGAGTGGAGGCTCAACAATGCTCAAACAGGGAGGGCTGATCAATTCGCTGGAGATGTTGTTATTCGGGCAACTTTTTTGATGACATCATAGAGTTTGCCCCGCCATGAGCCAGGGTTGGTGGCTTGCAAATCCACTATTTGCCGCTTCTCTTCGCTCCAGTCGCTTTTATAACTTGCTGTGCCGGCGAGAAAGTCATATTCTCGGATGCCATTGTCGATGCACCATCGCATGATCTCTGTGAGCATCAGCTTCCCGGCGCTCTCTTTCTCCCATTCTGGCAGCCAGCCACCTTGAAAGCTCCATCCTTTTCCGCCATACACGAAGTCGTAGCGGCCGGCGATGATTATCCCGTCAACCTCAAGAAAGATGAGCAGCAGGTGGCCACATGCGTGCAACCTCTCCGCCACGCGGTCATGGAACCGCACATAGCGTTGAGAAAGAAAACTTCTCCGCTGCTCACCCCAGCGATGTTCGTTTAGCTCACGAATCTTTGCCATTCCCTCTGCGACACTCATATCGCGTCCAGCCAGCCGGATGGCTGTTGAATGATCGCGATGGAACTTGTTGATTCGCTGGCGAAATTTGGCTCTGCGGCTGTCCAAAAAGCCCTGCCAAGTATCAGGCAGGCGTAAAAAAGGTGCCTTGCAAGTGGGAATGACGTGAATGCTTTGTCTGCGCGAAGCAAACTGCTGCTGCAATAGCGGGATCGTTATGGAATCGACTCGCATCGTCCCAAAATATAGCAAATCCCAGGACCTTCCCACGTTGTGGAAAAGAAAATCGCAAAATGCCGCAACGGTTTCCTGTTCATGACCCTGGCGCAAAATCCAATCGAGATATTCGGATGCTGTGTCTGCTTTCTGCCCCACAAGGATGATGCGCCTGATCCAACGGCCTACGGGACCGGTGCCGCGGTCGAGCATCATCGGGGCTACGCCAAGCAGCCTGCCATCAGCATCGCGAGCGGTAAGCACCAACCATTGTTCGCCTTCACCATAGACTTCCATCCAGGAATCGAGCCATGGCCAGGAAAGGAAGACTCCATTCGCAGCGCTGTTACCGAGTAATTCCTGCCATTCCGCCTCGAATTGGCACCACCCATCCCTGTCACTCACACACGAAACGCGGAGATTGGTTGAACTGATGGTACCTGTGGCGGACATGTGGAGAATAATAGAGGGCATATTCTGACCCGTAAGACACCGGGTCAACTGATTCGCCCACAAAGACAGAGTTTCTTGTCTTCCTGGTCGCGGAGTCTAGCTGTTAAGCACATTATTACTGCCAGAGTGCTCCCTTATACTATTTATCTCGCAAATTTATCCTCCCACATCTTGGCCGGAAGCGTCCCACGTGCGGCTGAAAACAGCATGAGTGTTGGGGGCGGGTTTTATTAGCGGGTTCACACGACGACAAATTCATACTTCTTGCCGCCAATGGATTTCACTCTCATGCCGGGCCTGCCGACGGATAGTGTGTTGAAGCGTTGGCAAGCCGGGAGACGGAGCGCTCCGAGAGCTGGCTGCGTGTTGAAAGCCTTGGCCTCGTTAATGCTCTTTAGGTATCTGATGCTGGAAATTTTCCTTCCATGGGCACTACACTAACAACGAAAAACACGTAAACTGGTCTTCCACAAGGCATGAGCTTGAGGAATCTCAGTATCACTGTGGGACTTTCCTATCGGAGGCTCAAGCGCTTGATCGGCCCGCTGTTAGAGCAGCTTATCCTGTGCCGCCATTGTGTTTGCTCCCCGCCATGCCAAGGAACGCATCTTGAGGCCTCAGTCTGACTCGTGGGGTGAATGCGCATGTTTCATTCCGCATCGACAAGCCTTTATCAGCCATCGTGAACCAGTTGACTGCTTGCAGAAAAGGCCTACTTCCAGCTCGTCTCGATCAAATCCGCGCTGAAGATCTGGGGAAAATGATGGTGAAGCTCCTCGTAGGCTTCGCGCAGGCGCTCGCGATCCTTCTCGCGTGCAAGCGTGGGATGCGGGCGCCAGTATGGCTGAGCAATATCATTCGTCCATGGCTGGCCTCTGCGTTCCCCAGAGTTCTTTAGCAGGGTATTGAGCTTTTCGCGCGAGAGGTCGCAGGCGATATTATCCACCGCCCACTGCCGAGGGGTGAGGCGTGAAGACTTTTCCAAGAGGGTCATGAGGTTCTCGTGCATTCGACCGGGGCGCAATCGGCAACCCGTTTGCTCGTTGATATAGGCCAGTGGTCCAACATGCGCATCCTCGCGCATCGCGAGCGAGCAACCCGCGAAGAGGCTCTCAACCGCCGCCACGCAGCAGCCTTCGCGCCGACTCATTATGACGGAAACCTTAGCCTGGCACTGGTGGAGGGCTACTTCGGCGATCGGCAAGGATTCGTGAATTTCGAGCACCTGAGGAACGCCGAAGTCGCTTGCAAGCCTCCGAATTGTCTCGGTGCTGCGTCCCGGCTCGCGCTGGCCGATGAGCACGATCTTCAATTCTGCCGGCATGTGCCGCAAGGCGCGGAAGAGCTCCCAGTGGCGTTTGAATTCGCCCCAGTTCGCCACCATCACGATGTCCGTCACGCGCTCTGCGGGCGGTTTGGGTAAATAGAGTTCTGGGTTGATCCAGTCACACGGCAGTGTCTGCAGGCACCGCAAACGAGGGTGAAAGGCCTCGATGGCCTCGATCTCACCATAGTTGCAGCTCTGGACAAAGATCTCTCCCTTCAGGCACGCCGCCGCCAGCCCCAGAACCGCATAATCCGTGGGCGACCAGCTTGTGGAAAGCACCAGATCATAATTCTCATCTAACCAACGTCGACCGCATTCGTCGAGGCCAAGGAGCAGCCTGGCCCAGTTGTATTCGAAGGTCATAAGCAGCACTCCTTTCTCGCAGCCTGGCCCAGGGGCTTTCAAAATCACGCTGCGTGTAAGATGAGGCTTTTCCTTCAACAATTTCGAGTAGCGTGGCTCGGCATGAACGGCTTCTTCCCACGGCGCGGGATTGTCAAAGCCAGGGTTTCTGCGGAGCGCCTGAACGGCTTTCCGGCGGGTGGCCGCGCTTTCTAGCATCGTCAGTGCCCGGGAGAGACGAGTGATGCGCACTGCCGGAGCCCCCGTGAGCATTCCGCGAGCATTCCAGATCAACCCGTTCACATGCCGTAGCGTTCGCGAATAGCGGACGGCATCTTTCAGAGGTTGCAAAGAGGCGGGAATTGACATCGAAAATGGTTCAACTTTATAATAGGAACCCATGCCGTTCTGGCAAGCGGTACTGCGTTGGGTGGGTTGAAAGCAATCTGTTGATTGCACGCGCCAAAGGAGGTGACACTCTGCCTGAACCCGATGACATCCGATTCTGAGATACTCCTGCACGAAGCTGCTCCACAGACTCAATCTGTCGTGGGCGAGTCGGAGAAATCGGAACAGCAGGGGATCTGGAGCTACCGCATCGCTTTCCTGTTCCTCGCCTTGTATTACATTCGCCCTCAGGACTGGTTGCCCGGCATGGCGGGCATGAACATCATCCGTCCGGTGATGGCCCTGTGGGGAATGGCAATGGTTGTGGAGGGACTTCACAGCCCTTTGCGCGGTTTTTTCCGGACTGCGCATGATTGGGCCATGCTGGCTTTCTACATCTATGTGGTGTGGAACGCGCCCAGTGAGGCGGGAGCAGGCGGTGCAATGTTTTCGCTGGTGATTTTTTACTATCTGACCACCCAGTCGCTTTCGAGCTGGAAAAAATTGCTGGGCTATCTCCGAGCGTGGACATGGCTGCTCATCATAATCGCCTTCTTCGGAGTGCTGCAAACTTTTGGCATCGACGTCACCGGTGGCAAGGAGATCACCGACTTCGGCAAAGGACGGCTTGCCCTTGGCACATGGACATGCAACAACCCGAACGCGCTTGGCCACACCGTCGCGGCTGCGGTTCCTCTTTGCTACGTGATGCTCTTCTGGCGCATGAGTGGGTTTAGCCGCATGGTGCTTTTTCCTGTGGCTTTGACACTCATCGTCGACTGCGCCTGGAATACGCAGTCCAAGGGCTCGTTCCTAGTAGGTGCCGGTTTGGCGGTGCTCGTATTTGTGGTGGGACGGCCGAAGTGGGTGCAGGTCATCGTCCTTTCCTCTGCCTTGACGGTAGGGGTGGGGGCATTGAGCTTCATGCCGCGCATGGAAAGCATGGGCAGCCTGAGTTCGGAGGAAGGAGTGATGGGGCGTCTGATGGCGTGGGAACTGGCTCGGGAGGCCTATGACCGCAACACAACCGGTGCAGGCTGGAAGCAGTTTCACGCTTGGATCACTGTAAGAGACGGTGCACGCTGGGTAGTTGAGGACAAGTCTACGCATAGCAGCTATGTGCAGGTCGCAGCAGACCTCGGCATGCCCGGGCTCTTTCTTTGGTTGCTCATCCCGATTTGCACCTTTCGCAGTGTGATTTTTGCCAAGGTGGAAAAGAACGGACCGGAGGAGCGATGTCGTCGTGCCATTCTGCTGCTCGTTACCGCCTACATGGTCTCCAGTTGGATGATCAACAGGGAATACCACACCGAGTACTACCTCATCGCCGCGGTAGGGGCCGCTTTTCACCGGCTGATGACCGCACAGAGGCTGCAGGAGCAGGTAGTCACCGGCACCGAAGAAAAGTCTAAGGAAGAGAGTGCTGATTCGCAGCAGGTGGAATGGAGCCTCTCTTCTTCCGAGGATGCGCCCTGGATCAAGCCCTCTGTAAGTACAGCGGCAACCGCTTCTAAACGTTTGTGGCTCCGTCTCGACTGGATTGACTTCACGGCGACGTGGGCAGGCACTTGGGTGGTCGTTTATATCTGGGACTACGTTCTGCGAAGTCTTTGATGGGCTGCCACCCTTGTGCGATGTCGCTATGGGTGTATTTGGGCTCGTTTTTAGTGACAGCTGCGTTCCAAAATACCGACCTCAGGAACTTGACATTGGGTTTATGCAGCGCTTCTTCAAGACGTTCTGCGCCCCAAAAACCTTATTGCCATGAGAATGAATACTCCAATTCCAGTGCGCCTTGGATTGCTTTGCTCACTGTCGGTTTTTTTATTTACAGGGTGCCTTCAATACCCGCTGGGCAACAGTCGCGGCGGCCAATATTTTGGTGGATATGGTCTCGCAAACCGTCCCAGCTCGTATGTTCCTCCCAAGGTTGCTCGTAACAACGACATGACAATGCACCCATGAATGTCCAAGGAAGCAGAGACGTAAGTTCCGTCTCTAGACCAGCTTTTACACTGCTTGAGACGCTTTGCATGGTTGCTGCGCTGGCAATATTCACTTTGCTCTTGGCTGGAGTTACAAAGCCATATTGGACAAGTAAGGAAATTGACGCCCCGGCCAAGGCTCGACCAGTTGTATCCGCACCGCCTGCTGAAGCATCGGTAAAGTGAGGTTTTTCATTCAAGGCATGCCTGCATTGGCTTGCTGAATAAGCCTTGGCTTCGCCAACAAGAAAAAGCCACCCTAATTCCCAGAAGCTACCACAAAAGGGATGGCTGGAAAATCACCATCAATAAATGCATTTCTGCATCAATGCTTCGAGGCTGCCAACTCCGGAAAAACGATAACCTAGTTCACGGAACTACGCTACAGCACACTTTCGGGAAACCAAGGGTCGGGGGTTGCAAAGAGGGGCAGGGGATTCCAATTTCCTGAAATGGAATCCGCTCAACCTTCTTCAGCCCTCCCCCCTGAACTCGACCCTGCACTGCGAAACCGGATTTTTCGGTGGCTTTGGGTGTGGTTCGGTCGGTTGCTCGTCACACTGATGTGGATCTGGCTGACGTGCCTATTGCTGATGTCATTGAGTTTGCGGTATCTTGGCGAGGCAAATCTTTGCACCGCCTTCCTATTATTTTTGCCCCCGTTGCTGTGGATTCTGCCAGGATTGATGATGTGGCCTTTGGCATTGCTGACGCGGTGGCGTGCGGCGCTTGTGATTGGCGCCGTGGCATGCGTCATTTTTTTCACACAAGCAGGATGGCAAGTCAGAAATGTGCCCCCCCCCTTGCCGAGGGATCAGCGTGGCAGCGACTCTCTCGTGATTTTGACCAACAACCGTGGGCAGGGTGGGGGACAGAGCCTGAGGCCCTTCAAAAATCATGTCCAGCCCGACATCATGGTCTTTCAGGAGTCCTCAGTGCCAGCCTCAACCTATCTGTCTGATCCCGGCTACGCTGAATTCAAGTACGGCGCGACGGCAAACGAATTCACGTTGATCAGCCGTTTTCCAGTTGAACCACCCAAACTGCTGACCTGGCAGGAAGGCAAAACCGCAACACCATTTGTTTACGCCGCACGCTTTGAAGTGGACTGGAATGGATCCAGGGTCGCCGTTTACGTGGTTCACTTGAGGTCTCCTCGCGAAGCCTTGCTGGGAATTCGATGGGGCGGGTTCATTCGTGGCATTCCGCTACCCTTTAAGGGCTGGCGTGATCGGACAGAGAAGGACATGGCTTTCTGGAGGGACCAAATTTCCATTGCCGAAGATTTGGAGAGTCAAGTATCTGCCGATTTGCTACCGTGCGTTGTCGCGGGAGATTTCAATGCTCCTCATCTTGGTGCCATCTACCGGCTTCTGACGCGCCACCTGCAAAATGCACATGCCGAGGCCGGTCATGGATTTGGCTTCACCTTCCCTGGCGAGACCCACAACCCGCTCTCCCTTGGTGGGCCATGGTTGCGAATTGATCACGTCCTGATGGATTCCCGCTGGGAGGTGGGCGCTTGTTGGACAGAGGACCTGAGAAAATCGCAGCACCGGGCTGTGGCGGCAATGCTCAGGTTGCGTCCACAGTTAAAGAATCCGTGAACTCAATCTAAAACAGCGGTTGGTGGCTGCGCGTGGTGATTTGGCTGGAGGCATTGTGATCTTGATGCTCATGCAAGGTGTTGAAACACTTGGAGATAAGCTTGTGTCATCGTCTGCAGCGAAAATTCCTTTTGAGCGGACTCGCGTGCATTCTTTGAAGCTTGAACAAGCAGATCCGGGCGCGATCTCAAATCCTTGATCTGAACCGCCAGTTCTTGTGATGACTTGATCTGTCCCAGAAACCCATTGAGACCGTCCGTGATCACCTCTGATGCGCCGCAAGCAGCGTGGGCTAGGACGGGAACTCCGCTCGCCATCGCCTCCAGCACTGCATTGGCGAGACCTTCATGGGAGGAAGGCATCACCAGCATGTCCATGGCCTGATAGAATGGGGCTGGCTCTTGTTGATGTCCCAAGAGATGGATGCGGCTGCAATGCTTGCTTAGATTGACGCGTTCTCGAACCGTATCACGTTCGCTCCCACCATCCCCTAGAATCATCAAATGCAGGTCCGGTTGCTGTTCGGCCAGGGTCTCGAATGCCTCGATCAGCATGGGATATCTTTTGGTGGCGATGAATCGTCCAACGGCACCAAGTATGAAGATTTTCTCAGGGAAGTTGATCTTCTTACGCGCTTCTAACCTGTTCGCGGCAGGCTGAAAGCGATCGCAATCAACGCCGTTGCGTATGCTTAGGATTTTTTCAGACGGCAGGCCTAATGAAATTAACTCTTCGCGCAAGCCATCAGAAACGGTGTGAACCTTCCTGCAGAGGTTATAGAGCGCACGGCGCTGATTCAGGCGCCTTGCGCTCAACGAATCGCCTTGGAGAGTTCCATGCTCTCCGTGCAAAATTGGAACTCGCCACAGGGAAGGGGTCAGCAGTCTAGCGGTGGCAGCATAAATCAATGGCCCAAGGTTGTGGGTGTGAATGATGTCTGGGGCGAGGTCGCTTAGTCTTCTCCCCAGCCGCCAGCATGCTTTCCAGTCCCAGCCTGGTCGGCGTCCAAGGCTTTGCACGCAAGTATTCGGGCTGAGCCGCTTGGCGAATTCCCCGGACTCTTCCAAACAGAGAAAAGTCATGGCGACCTCCTTTCTGTCCAGTTGATTTGCCAGATTCACGACACCGTTTTCCATTCCGCCTGGCTGAAGGGAAAAGACAACCTGAGCAACCGCAAGTGGCTTCATTCTAAAGAAAAAGATAAATCGTTGAACATACCACAGCAGATCGAGCGTTTCGCTAAGACGAGTCATGCACGGTCAGGAACAGACTGCAAGATTTGGATCGAAGATTTTGCACATCCAGAATGGCCCTTTGTGATGATTGACATTGCGATTTTCTTGAGTCAGTCTCCTGTGTGTTGAGCAATGCAATTGACTGCACGCATTTTCGATTATGAAAGACGTATTGGTTCGGTTTTTAACATTACAGCCGCTCAATGAGCACCCAATCATTCCTTGGGGTTTGTTGCTTATTTGGCTGGCTTTGGTTGCGAACTGTGTTGCAAGCATCTGGTCGCAGGCATGGAGCCTTAAAACACGGCTGGTTTGGTTATTTACGGTTTTTTTGATTCCAGTGGTCGGGATGGCGGCATATCTCAGTGTCTGTTTCGTCAAGGCCGACTTTTCTTTTCTGAGGTTTGTTATAGTTACCCCGAAAAGCACGAAACTTCCCCAGACTGTAACACTTAGGCTGCCTTCCAATACTGTTTGATTTATCGACCTGCATGATTTCTACTCAGAACAATGGCTTTGATATAGGGATGGTCGTTTCCCGTTCACTCGCGTACTTTCGCCATGTGCGTTTGATGGTGTCGACTGCTTGCATTGGCGTTCTTGCTGGCATGGTTTATTACGTTTACACCATTCCACTCTATGAGGCTCGAGGGTTGGTTTACGTGCGTGCACATGGCAGTCCTGTCAGTGTTTCTGACGTCCCGGAAACAATGGAGTCCAGAATCATCAGTCGTTCTGTCATCCAAGAATTCACTTCCAAGCGCAATCTTCTCGAGACAGCAAAACGGATGAAGATCGTTGGTCCCAACGGGACTTGGGCGGATGTGTTGGATGTGGTGCCGGCCGTGAATGTGAGCGAGTTGGACAGCAGCCACATCGAAGTGGCCGTTCAAGCACGCAGCCCTGAGGTGGTTCATTCCTTTATCTCTGGAATGGTCGATGAGTTCCGGCAGCAACAACAGATTTCTTGGCGTCAATATCGTGATGACGCTCTACAACGTTATGCTGACGAGTTGAAGGCCCTCGATGCGAAGGGTCACGAGGGGATGAAACAATTGTCTGCTCTCGAGAGAGAGGGTAAGCTCGCAGAGACTTCACTGCGTCAGACTAGGCTCAATGAACTGCCCAAAGATTTGATCATCTCACGGGAACTGGTTCAAAAGATGGATGAAATTCAAAAGAGGATTGATTCCACGCCTGAAATTGCTGAGACGTCCGCCGAGCTGCTCCCTTTGCCGAAAGTGATTGAGGAGTTGTCTTTATTGACAACCTTTGAAAAGGAGAGGGATGTCAAGATCGGAGACGTGATACGGCGTCCCACTGCGGCTGGCGGTTCTCCTCTCATTTCGGCTGGCGGTCCGAAAATGTCAGCCGAGGTGGTTGTTCAGCCTGGAATGGTTGACCCCTTGCAACCTTGGCAAAAGCTGGAAAAGGATCGCCGAATCCTTGAAGGCAGCCTTCTGGAATTGGGTAAACAATACCTTCCAGAGCATGCCTTGATGAAAAAAGTTAGCGAGGACTTGGAGACCAATGAACGTGCCTTGCGTGCCGAGCTGTCCTTCTCCCGGCAGCGGTTCCAGTTGGAGCACGAGCATTACCGTCGCAAACTCGCGACTTTGGAGGCCCAGATTCCTGATTACCACAACGTCAATGAGCGGCTCAGCTTGGACAACCAGGCTTACAGCGACCTCGAAAAGCAGAATACGCTTTGGGACAAAGCGCGTGAGCATTTGGCGGAGAAGCTGGCTGTGATTACCTTCGCTGAGCAACGCGACTGGCTTGAGATGGCCTTCCAAGGACATGTCTCTTTGCGCGATAAAATTCCAATTTCACCGAACAAGAGCAAGCTCGCCTTATTGTCATTGTTCCTAGCTTTGGGATTGAGCATCGGAAGCGCAACGGTGGTAAATATTTTGGATGCAAGCGCGTCCACCCTTCCACAGCTTGAGGCAGTGACCGGTTTGAAGGGGGTGGGCATTGTTCCACGCACATCACCGGAGCTCTTGGAGGACATCTGCCGGTCCCCTGCCATTGGTTCCAAGGTTCCGAACTTCCTCTTGGAGAATTTTCGGCTCATGCGCAGCCATATTCTTCTTAATCCAGCCTCATCCTCGAGACGGAACCAGGTGGTGATGGTCACCAGTGCGCGCGCCTCGGAGGGCAAGACCAGTATCGCTGCCAACCTTGCGTGGGCATTCCAATCAATCGGCGGTCGCACCTTGCTGATCGACTGCGATTTGC
>JAPLUN010000124.1 GCA_026397715.1 Verrucomicrobiota bacterium | reverse complement strand
CCCGGCTACATGCCGCAGATGCCCATGCCGGCCATGATGCCGCCGCCTGCACCTTCCACCGGTGCCGTTCCTACCGCCGCGCCAGCACCCGCCCCGGCTCCACGGCCCGCCAGCGCCGCTGTCCCCGTGGCCATGCCCGTGCCTGCCGCCGTGGCACCCTCCATGCCCCCACCTTCCGGTGCTCCCGTGATGCCCGCCCCCAGCGTGGCCGTGGCAGCCGCCGCTCCGACCGACGACGCCGGTGAAGCCGTCCTCGCCGAGCACGTCGAAGGTCAGATCTATCATCCGCCAGCCCTCACGCACATTGAGGTGGCCAAGCCGCCAAACAAGTTCGTGCAGCTCTGGCTCAAGGCCGGTGCCAGCTCCCTCCTTCTCAGTATCTTGATCCACGCCGGTCTCGGCGTCCTCGCCCTCTTCATCGTCTTCCAGAGTGGTGTCATGGACAAGCAGGTGGATTTCCTCCCCGGTGGCGGCACCGCCCAGGGCGCGAAGGCCAGCGCCGATCTCCAGCACAAAGTGCAGCAGAAGAAGCGCTCCTCCATCAACAAGACCATGCCGATGAAGAAGCTGGTCAGCGCCAGCACCAATTCGGCCATCACCCTGCCAGAAGCTCCCCCAGACTCGCTCGACATGCCCGACGTCAGCGCCATGATGGGCGGCGGCGCCCTCGGCGGTGCAGGCGGTTTCGGCATGGGCGGAGCCGGTGGCGGCTTTGGCAAAGGTCAGGGACTCGGAGCCGCAGGCGGTTTCGTGACTCTGCCACCCTCCATGCGCAGCCGCTGCTCCACGCAGGAACGTCTTGAAAAGCTCCGTCAAAACGGCGGCTCCCCTGAGTGTGAGGCCGCTGTGAGCGCCTCCCTCGAATGGCTCAAGACCAAGCAAAACCCCGACGGCTCCTGGGGCAAAAACAGCAAGTGCGCCTTCACCGGTCTCGCGCTGCTCTGCTATCTCGGCCGCTGCGAAACCCCCGAGTCCCCCTTCTACGGTGACAACGTCACCAAAGGCATCATGTTCCTCATCGAGGCCCAGAAGAAGAACAAAAACAAACTCTTCAGCCAGTCGGAAAAAGGCAACGCCCCCGTCTACGAGCACGGCATCGCCACCTACGCCCTCGGCGAAATGTACACCCTCGCCCGTCTCGGCAGCAAGAGCCTCCCCGGCATGCGCGAAGCCTTCGAAGCAGGCGTCAAGATCATCATTGACAATCAGCAGGACAGCGGCAGCTGGGTCTACGACACCGAAACCGGTTTCTATGCCGGCAAAAAAAGCCGCGAAGACCTTTCCGTCGCCGGCTGGCAGTTCCAGGCCCTCAAGGCCGCCAAAAATTCCGGCCTCAAGATTGATGGACTCCACGGCTCCATCACCAAGATGACCAAGTACCTCGAAGACAAGCAGACCAAGGACGGCGGCTTCGGCACCGCCAATCGCGACGCCCATTACAATCAGTGGAGCCTCTCCGGCGTCGGCATCCTCGGCCTCCAGACCATGGCCAAAGGCAAGACCACCCCCATCAAAAAAGGCATTGGTTTCCTGCGTGACTTCATCACCGCCGAGCCCCTCGACTGGAACAAAAACTGCAACCTCTACTGCTGGTACTACTACACCCAGGCCTTCTTCCAGCAGGGCGGCGACGACTGGAAGTTCTACAATCAGCAGTTCCTCCCCCAGATCCTCAGCGCCCAGCAGTCAGATGGTTCCTTCAAAGCCGGCCGCCCCAACTGGCCCGCCGGCGATGCCTCCGACCCCATCTACCGCCAGTGCCTCTGCACCCTCCAGCTCGAAGTCTACTACCGCTACCTCAAAGTCGGCGACCGCGAAGAAGCCAGCTTCTTCGAAAAGTAACAGCTCCCCTCTGAAAGTACGATGGGAACTCCTGCCCGTCGACCAGCGCTCTCATTTGTCCTGCTGCTCCCTCTCAACGCTAGATGCGTTTCGGACAGCAGTGATGAGGTGTTAAGTACGATGGGCATTGCCTCACTGCGTTCGCCCTCCGGGCAGCCTTCGGCTGGCTATCTGCGCTTCGCTACGATTCGTGCCCGTCGACCAGCGCTTCCTCCAACACCTCAAGTGTTGAAGTCCCCAAGCCTCCTCATTTGGCCTGCAGTCGCATAGCGACGCACAGCCTCCCCATTTGGACTGCGGTTGCGAAGTGAGGCACGAACGCAGCTACCGCTTTCGTCGGGCACATGCGCTCACACACACTAAAAAACACCCGAATGCGGGAGCCCCCCAGTCTCCGCTAGCCGGCAAGCCACCGCCCACCCCCAAGCAGGTAGGACGGCTTGTCCTCAAGCCGCCACCCTCCGCCATCATCGGCTCTCTTCTACCACATCCCCCTACTTCCCAGCCGCCAGAAACCCGCTGTCCGCCAGCCAGTCGCTCATGCGCTGCGTCCACGTCTTGATCGAAGCAAACTTCGACCGCCCGCCCATGCCAAAACCGTGCGCGCCGCGCGCATACAAATGCACCTCCACAGGCAGCTTAGCGGCTTCGTACTGGGCCAGCTGATCCAGAATGGGCTTCACGTGGCTCGTATCATCATTCGCCACCAGGAAAAACGCCGGCGGCGAATCGGCAGGGATCGGTCCCGCTGGCACGCCCAAAGGTCCGGGATAAATCGAGATCTGAAAATCCGCCCGGCAGCTGGCACGGTCGATCACATCCGCCGCCCCCGCATCACCCGCCGTCGGGCCGTACACCACCATCGCCACCACCTCACCACCGGCGGAGAAGCCCAAAATCCCGATCCGCTTTGTATCCAGGTTCCACTCCGCCGCCCGCGTGCGGATCACCCGCATCGCCCGCTGCCCGTCCTGGCGCGGATGAATGTCGAGGTTGTAGGGAGACCCCTCTTCACGCGGCAGCCGGTGCTTCAGCACAAAGCAAGTCACCCCCAGCTCATTCAGCAGCTTCGCAGGCTCCACGCCCTCGCCCCCGAAGCCCAGCTGTCGATGCCCGCCTCCCGGCACGATAAGGATCGCCGCCCCATTCGCCTTCTCCTTCGGCGCTGGAAACACCGTGATCGATGGATTGTTCACATGCGTCACCGAGCTCCCCTTCATCACCTCCGGCTCATCCTTCAACTTCTCAAACCCCGGCGCCCCCTTTTCCCACAGGTGAATAACCTGCGGCTCCTCCGCGCGAAGCGCGCCGTGCATTGAGAGAACGAGTGTGAGAGACAGAAGGAGTGTGCGGTGCTTCATGGTTTTGGTTGTGACGGACTGATTGATTGAAGGGGAAAGAAAAAGTTGCCAGCCATTTTGTCGATGACCACGCACACGCGCTGAGAAATGGATTATCCGGCACATTCCTTTGCCAAATCATTCCTCTGCCAAAATCAAGGCCCCCACAGGCCCCAAAGATTCCCGCTCCCCCGCAATAACCACCCGCTGCCGGCACGTAGTTGATCCTGCTCTGCATCCAACCCCACCATGACCGTCGCTTCTCGCGCTCACCTCCTCTCCGCTTCCATCACCCTCGCGGCCGCGGCCTCATGCTCTCTCGCAACGGCAGCCGACATCTCCGCGGAGCACACAGCCTTCTTCGAATCCAAAATCCGCCCCGTGCTGGCAGAGCACTGCTACGGCTGCCACTCCGAGCAGGCCCAGGAAAAAGGCAAGCTCAAGGCAGGCCTCCTCGTGGACAGCCAGCAGGGCCTCATGAGCGGCGGCGAAACCGGCCCCGCCCTGGTCCCCGGCAAGCCTTCCGACAGCCTCCTCATCAAAGTGATCCGCCATGAGATCAAGGACGCGGAAATGCCCCCCAAAGGCAGGCTACCAGAAAATATCATCGCCGATCTCGCCAAGTGGATCGAGATGGGCGCGCCAGATCCCCGCCTTGCGACCGCACCCGTCGTCAAAGCCAAGCGCACCATCGATGTCGCCGCAGGCAAAGACTGGTGGGCCTTCAAGCCCCTCACCCAGCCCGCCCTGCCTGCCGTAAAAAATGCCGCAGGCGTGCGCACCCCCGTCGATTTCTTCATCCTCGCCAAGCAGGAAGCCGCAGGCCTCACACCTGGCAAGCTCGCCACCAAAGAGAAGCTGCTGCGCCGTGTCACCTTTGACCTCACCGGTCTCGCCCCCACACCGGAGGAGCGCGCCGCATTCCTGAATGACACCCGCGCAGACGCCTATGCCAAGCTCATCGACCGCCTTCTCGAAAGCCCCAAGTACGGCGAGCGCTGGGCCCGCCACTGGCTCGATGTCGTGCGCTTCGCCGAGAGCGGCGGCTATGAGTTCGACGGCTTCCGCCCCGGTGCCTACCACTACCGCGACTGGGTCATCAAGGCCATGAACAACGACATGCCGTACGATGAATTCGTGCGCATGCAGCTCGCGGGAGATCAGCTCAAGCCCGGCCAGTATGACGGCGCCAGTGCCACCGGCTTCCTCGTCGCCGGTCCCTATCCCGGCCAGATCACCGCCAAGACCGTGGAAAAAATCCGCTACGATCAGCTCGATGACATGGTCTCCACCATCGGCAGCGGCTTCCTCGGCCTCACCATGGCCTGCATGCGCTGCCACGATCACAAGTTCGATCCACTGCCGCAGCGCGACTACTACGGCATAGCCGCCGCACTGGCCACCACCGTGCAGTCACCCAGCAAGATCGATCTCTCCTTCGCAGAGACGCAGAAGAAACTCGCCGTGCACAATCAACTCGGCGCACCCCTGCAGGCCGCGCTCAAGAAATTCGAGACCGAAGAACTCCCCACGCGCTACCAGGCATGGCAGCGCGATCAATTGCCCACGCTCCAGTCCACCGCGCCCTGGCAGGTCTTCGATGTCCAGTCCGCCACCGCTCAAAGCGCACGCCTCATCGCCGATCGCGACGGCCACGTCATCTACACCGGCGGCAAGGTGAAGGACGACATCTACACCCTCAAAGTCGTCACCCATCAAAAAGGCGTGCGCGCCTTTCGCCTCGATGCCCTGAGCGATCCCACGCTGCCCTCCAAAGGCCCCGGCTTGTCTGACAACGGCAACTTCGTCCTCGGCGATGTGAAGATCATCGCCAAGCCGCTCGATGCGAAAAACAAGGCCAAGCCCGTGCCCCTCAAGCTCAAGGCCGCGCAGGTCAGCTTTGAACAAAAGAACTACGAATTCGCCAAGACCATCGATGCCAATCCCGGCACCGGCTGGGGCGTTGCACCGCAGATGGGCAAGGACCACGCCGCCGTCTACGCCATCGATGGCGAAGCCGTGGGCTTTGACGGCGGCACCGCCTTCGAAATCCAGCTCCGCTTCTCCAATTTCTTCGGCCTCGGCCGCATCCGCCTTGCATTCAACAACGGCAGTGAACTCGCAAAGATCGCCGATGCCGAAGACATGCAAAACCTGCGCGAACTCCGCGTGCTGAGCGCTGCCAAAGCCGCCCCCGCCAGCGTGACACGCTGGTTCAGCCGCTTCGATGACCGCGCACGTCAGCTCACCGCCGCCGTCACCGAGCACGAGCGCAAACGCCCCCAGCCCGTGCTCACCGAAGTCTACACCACGCAGGCCGGCGGCCAGGATGTGTTCTTCCTCCGCCGTGGCGAAGTCGACCGCAAGGAAGGCAAAGCCAGCCCCAATTTCATCCAGGTGCTCATGCGCTCCGGCGATGCCGAAAAGAAATGGGTGCCACCCCCCGAGGAAAAAAAGCCCGCCATCCATCCACGCCTTTCCTTGGCCAACTGGATGACCGATGCGCAGGCAGGCGGCGGCCCGCTGCTCGCACGCGTGATCGTGAACCGCCTCTGGCGTCAGCATTTTGGCCGTGGCATCGTGCCCACCAGCAATGACTTCGGCACACAAGGGGAGAAGCCCACGCATCCCGAACTCCTCGACTGGCTTGCCTCAGAGCTCGTCAAAAATGGCTGGCGTCTCAAGCCCATCCACCGCCTCATCCTCCTCAGCTCCACCTACACCCAGTCCGGCGATCTGAATGCCGCCAATTTGCAGGCTGACCCCGAAAACCACCTTTGGTCCCAGCGCCCCGCACGGCGGCTGGAGGCCGAGGCCATTCGCGACACCCTCCTGCAGCTCGGTGGCAAACTCGACGTCAAGATGTACGGCCCCTCCGAGACCAGCAACGAAAGCACCCGCCGCAGCATCTACCTCCGCGTGAAGCGCAGCGAGCTCGTGCCCTTCATGACCATGTTTGATGCGCCAGAGCCCACCCAAAGCATCGGCGATCGCGGCAACACCACCGTGCCCACGCAGGCGCTCGCCGTCATGAATTCACCCTTCGTGCATGATCTCGCCGCGCAGCTGCTGACTCGCATCCTCGCCACCAAGCCCGCCAACACCGCAGCCATCATCAGCAAAGCCTACGAGTTCGCCCTCGGCCGCCTCCCAGAGCCCCATGAGACCCAGCGCATGCAGGCCTTCATCGAGCAGCAAACGCAACTCCTCGGCAGCAAGCCCGGCTCCGCCACCCTCGCCCAGCGCGAGTTCTGCCACGCACTCCTCTGCCTGAACGAATTCATCTACGTGGACTAGCACCAATAAAATATCCCATGGCCCATTCGTCACAGCACGCTCCGGTAAGTACGATAGACACTCCTGTCTGTCGATCTGGGGCGATTGGCGAACGCTGGGTATCGACTGACATAACTGTCCATCGCATTCCGACCCACAGCGCGCTCTAGCCCACGCCCCCCTCACTTCCCACCCCCATGTTCAACGACCTCACCACCAACGCCTCGCTCCTGCCCTCGCGCCGTCGCTTCCTGCAGCAGAGCAGCCTCGGCTTCGGCTCCGTCGCGCTCGCCACCCTGCTCGCAGAGCAGCAGGGCAGGGGAGCACCCGCCCCGCTCAATCCCATGGCCCTGCGGCCCTCCTTGTTCGCACCCAAGGTCAAATCCGTCATCTGGCTCTTCATGACCGGCGCCCCCTCGCAGGTCGACACCTGGGACTACAAGCCCGAGCTGCAAAAGCGCAACGGCCAGCCCCTCCCCGGCAGCGATTCCAAGACCGGCTTCTTCACCACCAGCGGCAAGATATTGAAGTCGCCCTTCGACTGGAAACAGCACGGCCAGTCCGGCTCATGGGTTTCGGGTATCTTCCCACATCTCTCCCAGCACGTGGACAAGATGGCCTTCATCCACTCCATGCACCTGAAGGCAAACAATCACGCACCCGCCTCCATGGAGCTCATGTGCGGAGACAGCCAGCCCGGCCGCCCCAGCGCCGGAGCCTGGCTCACCTACGGCCTCGGCACTGAAAATCAAAACCTCCCCTCCTTCGTCGTCATGCACGAGCGCCGCCCCCGTGGCGACGATCAGATCTGGTCCGCCGGATTCCTCCCCAAATCCTTCCAGGCCCTCACCCTCGATGCCCGGCGCAATGGCGTCATCGACAACCTCTCACGCTCCACCATGGAGAGCGCCGCGCAGCAGCGTTCCTCGCTCGATCTCATCAAGGAGATGAACCAGCAGCACGCCCAGCTCCGCGCCCCGCAGACCGATCTCGCCGCCCGCATCAATTCCTTTGAACTCGCCTACCGCATGCAGACAGACGCCCCCGAGGCGCTCGATCTCACCCACGAAAGCGAAGCCACCAAAAAGCTCTACGGCCTCGACAACAAGACCTGCGAAGTCTTCGCCCGCCAGTGCCTCACCGCGCGCCGTCTCGTCGAGCGCGGCGTCCGCTTCGTGCAGATCTTCGCCGGCAAAAACGCCGGAGGCGACGGCGCCGTCGACGACGTCCCCTGGGACGGCCACAACAACATCGAAACCAATCACCGCTCCTGCGGCGCCGCCACAGATCAACCCGCCGCCGCCCTCCTCGCCGATCTCGCCGGACGTGGCCTCCTCGATGAAACCCTCGTCATCTGGGGCGGCGAATTCGGCCGCACCTCAGACTCCCAGGGCAGCGTTGGCCGCGATCACAACCCCAAAGGCTTCACCATCTGGATGGCCGGCGGCGGCATCAAAGCCGGCGTGCATCATGGCGCCACCGATGAGTTCGGCTACAAAGCCGTCGAAGACAAAGTCCACGTGAATGACCTCCACGCCACCCTCCTCCACCTCCTTGGCCTCGATCACGAAAAACTCACCTACCGCCACAACGGCCGCGACTACCGCCTCACCGACCTCGGCGGCCGCGTGATCCACGAAATCTTGGCGTGAAGCACCGAGGACCCATCCTCGATTGTACAACATCGGCGCGCTGGCTATGAATGATGGACGAATAGGAGGGGGCATTTTGCAAACAAAAGTTGCACGGCATGAATGGACCGCCGCCGAAGAGATCTATCGCTAATGCCTTTGCACCCTCCAGCTTGAAGTCTCTGACGGCTACCTCAAAGTCGGTGACCGCGAAGCCCCCTTTTTCTTCGAGATATAATCTCATAGGTAGGAAGGCGCTGTGTCGCGTCCGGTAAGCGCCCGAGTTCTGCGTGTGTCTGACATTCTCTACATGGCATTCGTGAGGTGAAATAATTGCGAAATCGAGCTTCCTGCGCCCTTTTCGTGGGTGATTCCCTTGCCATCCGAATCATTCCCTGCTTGGTTAGGTAAATTACCACATGGTACGCAAAGGATGGCGGCGATTGCCGCTCGTTCGCCACTTCCTAATTTTTTCTAACCGCCTAAACTAAAAAAATCCTCATGGCTCAAGACATACTCAACTGGAATATCATATGAGTTTACCCAAGCTGATCTGTGACCGCTACGCACTTTCCCCGACGTTGAAAGTCGGACGAATCTCAGATGTGTTCAAAGCCACTGATGTGCACTGTCCGGGTAGCATTATTGCGCTGAAGATATTCAAGTTCGGACTCTTCAAGGACGAGGTGATCCAAGAAGCTTTCGATCGGGAGAGCCGAATTCTCAGTGAACTACAGCACGAATCCATTATTCCGATGCTTGATTTCGGGGTGGAGCCTATCACCAAGCGCCCGTTCCTTGTTCTGGATTGGGGCGGTACTGATCTCACCGCGATTATTGATAAGAACAATATCCGGGACTGGGATAGCTTCTATGAACTCTTTGGTCGCGGGATACTTGAGGCATTAGCCTATGCCCATTCACGCGGCGTGGTGCATCGGGATTTGAAACCTGCCGATTTGCTACGGACGGACGATGGGCGCATAAGACTCGCCGACTTTGGCATCGCCAAATACCGTGAATTCCTCGACGCAAATTTGGATCTACGTGAATTCGTGAACGAACCATTCTCCCCGGAAAATGGTTACGATCCAAACTACTCGTTTGCCTCGGATGTCTATGGGTTCGGTGCTATAGTTCTCGATTTTCTTTCCACCGTTCCATTAAAAAAGTGGACAGACCTGCGCAAGGCGTTAGGCCAAGTTCAGGCGCCTCGTGAAATCCTCGATATCCTCGAGGGCGCGGTTTCTGCCGATCCAGGTGTGCGCCCCAACGATGCGCAATTCTTGCTCGCTGAAATCGAGAGGATACAGAGGGTGCGCCAACGCGAGGGAATCAAACGACGTCCGTGTTTCTTTGTCTTGGCGAATACAGCTTTAAATGGATTGAAGAAGACTGAATACCTTGAGCACGAACGTGACGCTCAATCCTTAGTGGTCCGCGAGTTGAACGCTGGTAGTGTCCTCAAGAAGTTCGAACGGCTGAATAAAGATACAGGACATCGTGAGTATGCAGAAGGTGAATACTCCCTGTGTGGGAGCAATATCGAATTCCACGCTGCCGTAGACCGCGAAACGAGTGCTCACCTTGTCATCTTGTCAGCGCGTCGCCCGGCCTCGTCTGCTGACCTCGACAGAAATCGTGAAGAGGGCTGGTCGCATCCTTTTGAGTTCAAGTTTGGCAACCATCCGGTTCCGAGGGAAGGAAAACAGCTGATCGAAGATATTAAACTCGGCTGGGAGCAGCATGAGGAAGGGAGGAACCAAAGTAAGTTGGCCCGCGACGAAGAAAATTTGTTTCGTGGTTGGGCAGCATTGCTCCAAGCCCGTGGGGAGCAAGCTAATGACCAACTGTCAGTGCCTTATACTGACCGCACAGTCGAAGGCAACCGAATCACTTTCCGAACGAAGAGGCCGCTTGATGCGTCAGCAGTTGAACAGTTTTGGGAGGTGCCCATTAATCAAGAATATTGTCTGCGCGGCATCGTGGACCACGTGGAAGTCGATTTGGTAACATTGTATGTGGAAGGCAAAGTGCCAAAAGCATTGCCTCAGGTAGGTGTCCTTAGGCTGGACGCCCGCTCAACCCGCGCTGCGCTAAGACGTCAGAAGGACGCCTTGGACAGCGTCCGATTCGAGAACTGCGTCCGATCCGAACTGAAAAATAGCATTCTTCGCCCGGAAGCCTGCACTTCGTCCGAAGTAGTGAAGATTGATAAGTGGTCGTTTGAAAAACTTGATCCGGACAAATGCGACGCTGTTCAACGGGCGCTCGCGGCTAGGGATTTTTTCGTGGTTCATGGGCCACCCGGCACGGGTAAGACAACGTTCATAACCGAGTTGGTCCTCCAATTTCTGGAGAAACAACCCAATGGGCGTGTCCTGCTGACGTCGCAGACTCATATTGGTGTGGACAATGCCATCGAACGATTGGTTGGGGTTGCGCCAAAGCTCGAGATCATCCGCGTTGGCTACCAGGAAAGCAAAGTCTCGCAGTCGGTTCACACTTACCTATTGCAAAATCGGATTCAGGAATGGAGCAAGAAGGTGCAAGAGAAGGCTGAGTCCTTCATTGAGCGATGGTCCGAGGAACATGGCATCAAATTAAAAGAGGTCAAATTAGGGCTTCGCCTTGGCCAATTGATCAAGGTGCTGCGCCGCAAAGCAGAAGACGACCGCGCCCTTTTGACACTCCGCAACGGGTTGACAAAGCTAGTCGAGATCTCCACCGAAGGAAACGAATCTGATGCCGAGGTATTGGCATCCGAAGCCGCCGAGCAAAAGGCGCTTCAGGAAGAAGAGGCCAAGGAACAGATTGAAATGTTGCAATTGCAGCTTCAAAAAGCCCGGGCTGAGGAAAGGCGTCTCCGCGAGGATCTTGCACGCTCCGGCGAGGATGGAAAAGCAGTTGCCAACGAGAGTCTTGATGACCTCATAGGGTATCAGGAGGAACTAATCGGACGCTCGGAAGCCAACAGGAAGTTTCGGAGCCTACTTGAATTGCGAGGAGAGTGGACCCAACGGTTCGGTCGAGGCGAAGACTGTCTCGAGGCCATCCTCATCGGTCAGGACGTCGTTGCTGGAACCTGCATTGGGGTTGGGGGGGTTCCGCAGGAAAGTCTTGGGCAGTTCGATTTATGCATTCTCGACGAAGCTTCCAAGGCCACTGCTACGGAAGCGCTGGTTGCATTGGCAAAGAGCAAAAAATGGATTTTGGTGGGCGATTCAAAGCAACTCCCGCCTTACGTGGATGTGGCACTTCGAGATAAGACTATATGGGAGAGATTTGAACTCGATCGACAATCCCTCGAAGAAACTCTCCTTCTCCGCCTTCAAGCCCGACTACCTGTTGAACTTCAGGCTCAGCTCTCGACTCAGCACCGCATGGTGCCAGCAATTGGGAACCTTATCAGCACGGTCTTTTACGACGGTGTGCTTAACAGTGTTCGCTCGGAGAGTTGCCCTATACTGGCCCGGGTGTTGCCGAAGCCGGTCACTTGGCTTACTACATCTAAACTCGTGGGACGAAAAGAGCGAAACCACGGTGCAAGTTTTCTGAATCTCGCTGAAGCACAGGAGATCGTGAAGATTATTGACCGTGTAGAGTTTTATGCGGACGCGATAAAGAAAGGTTCGCGTGATCAAATCGGAGCAAAGAATCGAATTCACATTGCGGTCCTCTCTGGCTATGCGGCACAAGTAGCTCACATTCAGGACCTGCTTGAGCAGAAGCATCGCGAGTGGCGTTATGTGGAAGTTGCATGTCATACGATTGACTCTTTCCAAGGCAGGGAGGCGGATTTTGCGATCTTCTCCGTCATGCCAAATTGAGGAGGTTGCGCTATGAAACCCTTTCAGGATACCTCACGCTCTATAGAGCCGAATGATATAGCTCGGCGCTTCGGCACTAAGCCTGGGTTTCAACTCATTGACTTTACTCAGGTGGCGTTGCCAGTATTCATCGTTCCGATCGATGCACTGGTCATCGCTGCGAAGCCTCTGCCATTGGTGGACGAGTTTCTTCTCCGCTCGATCGCGGAAGGCGTTAACACACTTGAGGCAGTCGCGGGATTTCTTGGTTTGGAAGACGTGTTCGTGAAAAAGCGGCTTGGTGAGCTAATCGGGCAGGATCTTCTGACTTATGGACCAGGCGAGAGCGGTTCAGCAGTTGCGTCGCTGACTGAGAAAGGCACAGAATCATTGAAAAAGGTGATGGTTGTTCAACCCCGGCGAGCCAGCTTTACCATTGCAATTGATGGAATTACTCGGTCGTCTTTAACCTCACGGCCCGAGAAGTTGATGGCAGCAAGGGATGTGCGTGCTTTTGGGTTGAAGGAAGTACGGGCTTTCCCTGTGGATAAGGCACCGGAGTTTGATGAAATTGCGCAGATGGACCTGACTGGTTCAGTGGCCAATGGGCCTAAGCAGGATCATACAATCCAGCGGGTAATGTCATTAGTTCACGTTGGAAGGCGAATGCGTCGATATCGAGAAGCGACAATGCTTATTTTTAGAGCTGAATCGGGATGCCAGATCCACGTGGAGTTTTTTGTTGATGGTCGGCCATCGCCTACATTGAATGATGCATTCAGGCGGCACGATGGAGTCAAGGCACTACACATCGCGGAACAGGCCGACGCGTCTCTTCAAGAAATCAAGAGAGTCTTGCCCAGTTTGGTTGATCCTAATCAATCTAAGCAAGCTGCTATCATACGCCCTAAGCTGCAGGCGGTCATTAACCAGGTTGGAGTTATAGAGACTAAAATTGGGGAAAAGGAAATTTCAATCAATGAATCCAATTCCAAGGCTGAGCTCGACGCTTTGAAGAGCGAGGTGGTAAAACTGCAGAGTGAAAAGCTGAAAGCTGAGAGCGAACTCAATTCCCTCGAAACCCGCTGTCTTGAGGTTCACGAGCACCGCCCCTTGTTTGAACGCAGCCTGAGGGAAGCAAGAAATCGTCTATTGATCATTTCTCCTTGGATTACCGATTCCGTTCTGAATCAAGCGCGGCTCGATAAGATCCAGCGTTTAGTGGAGAGCGGGGTCGAAGTATTTATCGGTTACGGAATTGGGGATAATAACAAGAGAGGACGGGATAATGGTGAGCATGCTATTCAATTCCTTCACCAACTAGCCCAAGCGCGAAAGGCATGTCACTTCCATGAGTTGGGCGATACCCATGCAAAAATCCTTTTAGTTGATGACAGCTACGCGGTGGTTGGAAGTTTCAACTGGCTGTCGTTCGAAGGTAGTCCGAAGAGAGAGTTTCGGGAAGAGATGAGCATCCGCATGAATAAGAAGGAGGAGATTGAGCGGCTGTTTCAACGCTATTTGTCGAGGTTTTCTGAAAGCGCGAAGAAGGTTAAATGAAAGCAGAGCCAGCGAATCGTGGAAATTGAGACACTGTCACCCTTCCACTGGCTGGGGATGGTGCCAGATGCAAATTCTCGACAAAATTCCACGCGTCACTTTCTCACCTCGGCCTGCCCACCACAATCCCCGCATGACTCTTCACCGAGTACAAATACTCATGAATCGTCTTGTCCACCACGACCTTCTTATACGTCGCCGACGCATGCATGAAATGGCAGGCTCCGTCACCGGTCCGTAGCGCCAGTCCTACGTGCGAGCAGTACACATGCGCCCGGTTCGTCACGATGCCGATGATGTCGCCGCTTTGAATGCGCGACTCACACGCCGCCACCTGGTCCTTCGGAATGAAATCAAACGGCACCTTCTCCAGCCTCGCCTCCAACTGCCTCAGCTGCGGCACCAGCGCCGGATTCGCCCGCAGATAACGATACAGCTTCGGATTCAGCGACATCTCATCATTGCCACGTCCCGTTAGCCTTACCACCGGCCCCACTTCACGCGTCACATTGCGGATGTTCCCCCGCGCCGCGTTGTCCGTGTACCACTCATCCAGGTAATGAATGCGGTCCAGATAGTTCCCACGGCACACACCCCCGCGATACCGCGTCTCCTCAATCTCCCTTAACAGATCACTCGGCGAGTAAGCACTCCGCCTCTTCCCAATCATCCGCGCCAGCCCCAGCGAAATCTCAAAAAACGTCCAGCAGTCCAGCCCCATAAAATTCGCCGAAGGCGACTCCACCCGGTCATCAATCTCCAGCGTCCAGCCCACATACTTGATGCCCCGCAGCGCCTGCCCGAACTGCGCCACCCGCGCCCCCATCGGCAGCGCCGCCCAGTTGCCCGCCACCGCCTGCGCCACCACCTGCTGAAACTTCTCCACCCCTTTGAAAGTCACCGACTGCGGCAGAAACTCCGCAGCGCGGAGCAGGGGAGCAGCGCCTCCACTCAGAAGGCTCAAAGACAAAAAGTGGCGACGTGTCAGCATGATCCAAAGGATGTTCAAAGATGGGTTGGCCTGGCAAAGAGGAGCGCGGACATTCCTGTCCGCCTCATCAAAGAAAGGAGCGCGGACACTCTTGTCCGCCTCATGAACGCAGCAGCAAAGCCGCGAAGATGTTCAAGAGCTTGCATCAATACAGATTTTCCGCCATCCCCAAAGCATCTTCTCCCGCAGCACAGGCATTCAGCCACTGCGCCTCATCCACCAGACCAAACTGCTTCGGCACCAGACGGCACAGCTCCACCAGCTGCCGGTCCAGCTCCCGCGCAAACGACTCAATCGCCTGCGCATACCGCCTCCGCCGCAGCGGCTGCTCCGCCGCCTGCAGGCAAGATTGCAGATGCATCTCCTGCATGAACGGCTCCAGACCATAGCCCACCATCGTGATCGCACGGTCAGAGCTCGTATCAATCAGCAGCATCACCAGATGATTCGCCCCCCCCTTGTCCACCGCACTCGATAAACTGCCACGGTTGAACAGCCAGAACGCATACGGCAGCAGCGGCGCCTGCGCCGGCACATCCATCAGCACCGCCGCGATGCTCAGCTGCGGAAACCGCCGCTCCACCTCCCCGATCACATGCGCCGCACGCCTCAGCGAAAACGCCCCCAACACCCCCGTCACGTCCGCAATCGGACGCTGCAACGCCGGAGCAATCCCAAACGCGCGATCCGCCGCCTCCAGCGAAAACCCGCACTGCCCGCAGGCAGCATCAGTTTCAATCGCAAGAGTTCGGCAGGCAGGACAGCGCACACATCAAATGTACATCCTGACGCCACCCTTGTGCAACGATCATTCCTTGCCACTCCGCCGCTTCAGCACCCACCGCATGATCCCCCGTGGCATCAGTCGAAACACCCGGCCCGCAATTGCAACCCCCACCCCCGGAAACACACTTGCCCGCCCCGCTTGCAGCGCACCCAGCGCCTCACGCACCACCTGCGCAGGCGGAATCCGCAGCAAAGCCTGCCCATCCCGGTTCGTGTCACTCCCGTCCGACCTCTTCGCCGTCTGACTAAAATTCGTCGGCGTCGGCCCCGGGCACACACAGCTCACCGTGATCCCCTTCGGCGCCAGCTCAATCGCCAGCGCCTCCGAAAAACTCGTCACATACGCCTTGCTCGCCGCATACACCGCCAGGTCCGGCATCGGCAGCGTGCTCGCCAGCGAGCTCACATTGATGATCCCCCCCGGCCTCTCCATCAGCGGCAGCATCTCATGCGTCAGCATCGTCAGCGCCGTGATGTTCAGCTCGATCAATCCCCGTGTCTTCTCCGCCGGCGAATCCGCGAAGCACCCGTAGTCACCCATCCCCGCATTATTGATCAGCAAATTCGGCCTCACCCCATTTTCCGCCAAAAACGTCAAAACAGCCCTCCGACCCGCCTCCGTTGCCAAATCCGACACACAGCACAGCACCTTTGTCCGCGCCGCCGCCAGCTCCATTTTCACCTTTTCCAGCGCCTCCGCCCTCCGCGCCACCAGCACCAGCACCTCCGCACCCGGAGCCAGCTGCCGCGCAAACTCCGCCCCCAGTCCAGAAGACGCTCCGGTGATCACTGCACGGCACTGTTCGAGGGGAAATCCATGAGGCATAGCCCAAGGAATAGCCAGCAGCCGCCCTCCCATCAACTCGCATTCCTCTCAATGCCACGCACTGCCGTCATTTTCCAAACGCCGCCGAGACTCGATCGAACCCACCTAAGGCAGAACCAACCCAACCGCTAAATGGAGATTTAGCATCTGAAGCATGGTTAAAAATTGGGCAAAGCAATGCTTATATTAATTTACAGAAATTATAAATAATGCTAAATTTCCACGCAAAACATGACAAAAGTCACCATTCGCCGCGCTGAAAAGGGGCTGCTTGCGAACCACACCACGCAAGGAGGGGCTTCATGTACTCAATAATCGCCCGCAAAAATGCCGAACTGGCAGCGGTCGAAGAGGAGCGTACCGCCCGACTTTACCGCATTTCCCAACGCCGCAACCACATCCTGACGGACCGCCTCTTTGCCAAGTTGATGGTCATGCAGTGGCTTGGCGGGGTCGTCATCGCCATGTGGATTTCCCCCGTGGCCTGGAATGGCTCAAAAATCCAGCCTTTGTGGCATGTCTGGGCGGCCATTTGTCTCGGCGGCGCCATCAGCGCCGCCCCGGTGCTGCTGGCCTGGCGGCAGCCAGGCCGGGTGGTCACTCGCCATGTCATCGCGGTGGCGCAGATTCTCACCTCGGCGCTCCTGATCCATCTCACCGGCGGTCGCTTTGAGACTCACTTCCACATCTTTGGTTCACTCACCTTTCTGGCGTTTTATCGCGACTGGCGCGTGCTCGTCACGGCCACGCTTGTGGTGATGGCGGATCATCTGGTGCGCGGCATGCTGTGGCCGCAGTCCATCTTTGGCGTGGTGGATGCCGGCCAGTGGCGGTGGCTGGAGTACGTCGGCTGGGTGCTTATTGAAGACGTCTTCCTGATGATCTCGATTCAGCAAAACCTGACTGAGACTCTCGAAGTAGCCAAACGCCGCAGCAGGCTGGAGAGCATCAATGCGCAGATCGAAAATCAAGTGATCGAACGCACGGCGGAGCTGACCGAGGCGCACAAGCAGCTCCTCAAGACCTCACGTCAGGCAGGCATGGCCGAGGTGGCTACCAATGTCCTGCACAACGTCGGCAACGTGCTCAACAGCGTGAATGTGTCTGCCGAGACCGTTGCTGGAAAAATAAGGCATTTCAGGATCTCCAGTTTGAAAAATGTGGCCCAGCTGCTGCGGGAGCATGAGCACCACCTCCCGGATTTCCTCACGCAGGACTCCCGTGGCAGAGAGCTGCCCGGCTACCTCGTGCAGCTGGCAGACAACCTGGCAGAACCTCAGAAAGCGATCCTGGACGAGGTGCGGCATTTGCAAAACAACATCGAGCACATCAAGCAGATCGTCTCTATGCAGCAAAACCACGCACGCGTGGCAGGTGTCTTGGAAACGCTGGACGTGGTGGAAATCATCGAAGATGCCATCAATATGAGCAGCACCAGTCTGTCTCGTCATGGAGTGTCTCTGGTGCGAGAGTTTGAAGAGGTACCGCCCGTCGTGGTGGACCGGCACAAAATGATGCCGATTTTGGTGAATCTTCTGAGCAATGCCACGCAGGCGCTCGCGCAGCAGGGGAAAGATAAACAGTTGAAGGTGCGAGTCGCGCTGAATGGCGCAGACAGCGTTCAGATCAAGGTCATCGACAATGGTGCCGGCATTGCGCCGGAGAATCTGACCCGGATTTTTCAACACGGCTTTACCACCAAAAAAGACGGCCACGGCTTCGGCCTGCACAGCGGCGCGCTGGCGGCCCGTGAGATGGGCGGAAAGCTCACGGCCGAGAGCGACGGCGTGGGCTGCGGCGCTGTCTTCACCCTGGAACTTCCCCTGCTGCACTTAACCAAACAATATGATGAAAAAAATAACCGATAATCTCAACCGCCGCATTCTTGTCATCGATGACAACCAGGCCATCCATGACGATTTTCGGAAGATCCTTGGCGAGTCCGATTCTGAAGACGCCGCACTGCAGGCGGCTGAGGCCCGGATTTTCGGGGCTCCTGCGGCCATGCTCTTCGAAATTGATACTGCTTCCCAGGGCGAAGAAGGCCTGAAAATGGTGGAGAAGGCGCTGGCTGAGGGCCGCCCCTATGCCATGGCTTTTGTCGATGTCCGCATGCCTCCAGGCTGGGACGGCATCGAAACGACGCAGCGCATCTGGCAGGTCTGCCCGGATCTGCAGGTGGTCATCTGCACGGCGTTTTCAGACTGCTCATGGAATGACATGCAGGAACAGATCAATCCCCAGGACCGGCTGCTGGTGCTGAAGAAGCCTTTTGATACCATCGAGATCCTGCAGATGGCCAATGCGCTGACGCAAAAGTGGCTGCGGCTGCAGGAATCGAAATTCGAGTTTGGCGATCTGCACCACATGGTGAGTGCGCGCACCCGCGAACTGGAGGAGTCCCAGGCTGCGGCCGTCAGCATGATGGCGGATGCCGTGCGACATCGTGAAAAAGCCGAGCAGGCCTATGAGGAACTGAAACGCGAGATGGCAGAGAGGCGCATGCTTGAGGAAAAATTTCGTGAGCAGGCCTCACTCCTGGACAAAGCGCAGGATGCCATCCTTGCGCATGATTTGGAAGATCGCATCACTTATTGGAACAAGGGGGCCGAGCGCTTGTATGGATGGAGCGCGCAGGAGGTTGCCGGACGTTCGGTGGCACAGCTGCTCTACAAGGATCCGGAGGCGTTTCAAAGGGCCAGCGAGCAGGTCATTCAGACCGGCGAATGGGTGGGGGAACTGCACCAGATCGGCAAAGACGGCCGCGGTTTGGTGATCGTCGGTCACTGGACTCTCGTGCGCGATGCCGCAGGTCAGCCAAAATCAGTGCTGGCGATCAACACGGACATCACCGGTCGCAAAAAGACCGATGAAGCGCTGAAGATGCAGGGGCGTGTGCTGGAAAGCATGGCCGAAGGTGTGACCGTATGCGATGAAGACGGCCTCATTCTTTTCAGCAATGACTCCTGCAACACCATGTTTGGCTACAAGAGCGGAGAGTTGATCGGTCAGCACTACTCAGTGATCAGAAGCCTGCCGCAGGATGAAGGCCGGCGTGCGATGGACGAACTCTTCGGCGTCCTGCGTGAGAAGGGGGCCTGGATGGGGGAAATGAACTCCCGGAAAAAAGATGGCACTCCATTCATCACACGCTCACGCATCAGCGTGCTGGAAATGGATGGCGTGAGATCCTTCGTCGCCGTGGTGGAGGACATCACGGAGAAGAAGAACATGGAGGCGCAGTTTCTGCGCTCTCAGCGCATGGAAAGTGTGGGGCGGCTGTCCAGCGGCATCGCCCATGACATGAACAACATACTGACGCCGATCTTCATCTCCTCCTTCATGCTGCGTCGCAAGCTGCCGCCGGAGGACTTTGAAAAAATGCTCGGCAACATCGAGACCAACGCCCAGCGTGGCGCGGATCTCATCAAGCAGCTGCTCACGGTGAACTGTGACATGAGCGGCCAGCGCCACGTGGTGGAGACCAGCCAGCTTGCCAAGGACATGATGAAGATCATGTCAGGCACCTTCCCCAAGAACATCACCCTTTCGGCCAGCACGCCCGGATGCCATGCCTGCCGGCGGTGTCCTGACGCTCACCACGGAAAACACCCGCCTGGATGAAAACTTTGCCGCCATGAACGTGGACGCCATGCCCGGCCCCTATGTGGTGATCCGTGTTTCCGACACCGGAGATGGCATCCCCGCAGAGGTCATCGACAAGATTTTCGATCCCTTCTTCACCACCAAAGAAACCGGCAAAGGCACCGGGCTGGGGCTTTCCACGGTGATGGGCATCGTCAAAAGCCACCAGGGATTCGTCAATCTGCGCAGCCGCGTCGCGGTGGGCAGCGTGTTTGAGATCTACCTGCCTGCCGCCCCGGATGCCGTGGCCGCCAGCAGCGCCGCACCTGCCATTCAGGCCCCACGCGGCCAGGGAGAGCTGATCCTCGTCGTGGACGATGAAGAGGTCATTCGCGAGGTCGTGCAGAAGACCCTGTGCGCGCACGGGTACCGTGTCATCACGGCCGGAGACGGCACGGAAGCCATCGCCCAGTTCTCCCAGAATCGTGGAGAGGTCAAAGCGGTGCTCACAGACATCATGATGCCCTTCATGGATGGCGTCACTCTGTCGCGCACTTTGAAAAAGATGGACCCCACCATCCAGATCATCGCCACCAGCGGCATGGGCAGCGCCAAAGGCCGGCAGGACAAGGCTGCCGCGCTGGCCTCCCTCCAGATCAATACGTTCTTGAACAAGCCCTACTCGGCCAACGAAATCCTCACCGCCATCGGTGACTTGCTTGCGTCTGACCGTTCATCTCATGGTTGTTCGGAGCTCGGGCTGGTGGCTTGAGTTTGAGAGAGAAGAGTCAGAAGGGTGACCACGGAAGACACAGAATACACGGAAACCAGAGTCTGGTTCTTCTTCCGAGTATTCAGTGTATTGATTCGCTTCACTCACCCTCCGGGCTTCTTTCAGTCGTCTGTCTCGCTTCGCTCGGCTCCGTGGTTTTTCCCATCTGATATTCTCAGCGGTCATCAAATTTGACGGCATGCAAATCCGTGTTTTCCAGCCTCCCTATTGAGGCTAAGAGTGCGCCGCATGACCCTCAATCAGCTTTCCCAGCAGACGCCTTTCACTACCAAGGATGGCAGCACCATCCGCAGCATTTTGGACCGCACCAACGCGCCGGTGCAGAATCAAAGTCTCGCTGAGGCCATGGTTCCCGTGGGCCAGCCGACCGACCGCCACTACCACAAGCTCAGCGAAGAGTTCTACTTCATCCTCGAAGGGCAGGGGACCATGGAGATCGACGGTGAAACCCGCAACGTCGCCCCCGGCGATGCCATCTTGATTCCACCGAACGCCTGGCACCAGATCACCGCCACACAGACCCTCCGCTTCCTCTGCTGCTGCGCGCCACCGTATGCGCATGAGGATACGCACTTTTTGTGACGGTGCAGTATGTTCAATTTCAAATATTTGCAGCCCATAACTCGGTCAGTCAACCTTTTGCCAATTTGGCAATGCGTGGAAAGTGCTTGTATACGAGCGGATTTCGCGCCCTTTCGATGTGCAGATGCTGGATAGACGTGCAGTGCAGTGTTTCATCGGGATAGATTCGGAGTACGAAGCGCGGAAATTGGGGCGATGATAATCATGGTGGGTTCGCTGGGCGTGATCCAAAAAACCTGCTCACTTAGTCCGCCACCGGTCTGCGACATCACGAGCTTCATCAGCTTCGGGTGCGCGTGCGTCGCGGACGTTCTACTGGGGTTATCCTCTGTCCAAAACGGGGCCCATTGCTGCGTCGCAGGTTGCAGCGCATTCCACTCGCACTGCGCCAGATCTTCAAACAGCACCATGCTGGTATCCTGGCACGTTACCATCAGCCGCAACCCTCCACCGGGCTGGCCCTGCGTAAACAACGCCACGCGGCAATCCGGCGTTTCATCAAACGGGGAGCGCACATGCTCCAGATCTAGCCGCGTCATATACTGCCCATGCTCTTGCGTGGTCGTGAGCTTCAGCAGCGCCGTGGCAGGCAACTCCGCCAGCAGATGCTCGCAAAACGTGGTAAAAGCCTGCATCCGTGCGTCACGGCGTTCCGCCCGGCGCACATCATCCGCCAGCAGCAGTGTGCCCTGTGCCAGTGAATACACCGCGCCCAGCACCAGCGCCGTGATCGCCAATACAATGATCACCTCCAGCAGGGTGAATGCTTTCGCTTTGGATGACTGGCGCAGTTTCTTCATCAGCGGAACAGCGGCGGATACACCCAGGTTTCAGCGCTGG
>JAPLUN010000650.1 GCA_026397715.1 Verrucomicrobiota bacterium | reverse complement strand
CGAATTCCGCATCTTCACCGCCATCAGCGCGGCCGAGGGGCTCAAGCTCATCGAGCAGCATGGTGAAGACATCGGCGTGCTGCTGTCTGACCAGCGCATGCCTGGAGAAAAAGGGGTGCAGCTGCTTGAGCGCGCCCGCCAGCTCCGCCCACGCCTCGTGCGCATGATGGTCACCGCCTATGCTGACTACGATGTCACGGTCGATGCGGTGAATCTCGGCAGCATCTTCCGCTACATCTCCAAGCCCATCCAGATGGACGATGTGCGCAACACCCTGCACCGCGCCATGGAGTTCTACATTCTCCAGCAGGAGCGCGACGGACTGCTGCAGGAAAAACTCTCCGTGCTTCAGAACCTGCTCATCACCGACCGCGTCATGGGTCTGGGGGTCGTGGCAGCCGGGCTGAACCAGAAGCTGAACCAGCCTCTGCGCGCCGTGCATGCTTTCCTGGACATCACGCCAGGAAGACTCGGTCAGCAGAACTTTGACCTCGACCGCCTGCGTCAGGCCACCTTCTGGCGTGACTTCCACGCGCATGTGGTGCGCCAGGCCGCCCGCATTGCCGATCTCCTCGGTGAATTGCAGTCCGCCTCCGGTGCCGAGCACAAGATGGATGCGGCAAATGTCATTCAAGCATTGATTGACCAGCAGCGGACCGCCTTCACAGCCAAAGGCATCGAGCTGAAATTTGAAGCCGCAGGAGCACTCCCTGCCCTTCAGGCCAGCCGCCCTGCGTTTGAAAAAATGCTGCACCTGCTGCTTCAGACAGAGCTGGCGCTGCTTGCCTCCGGTACACAGGTCACCCTCTCTGCCAAAACAGCGGCCGAGGCCGCCGACGCCGGAGCACTGCATCTGACTCTTACCGACACCGGTCCTGGACTCGCCAGCGATGTTCTGCGCTCCGTGTTTGATCCCTTCTTCACTCACGACGATGTCACCACAGATGGACCCGGCCTCACCCTCATGGGCGCGTTCTTCCTCGCCTACCACCTTGGTGGCCGCACCACGTCCCAGCGCACGGCTAGGGGCCTCATCCTCGACATCGTCGTGCCCGCTGTGGCTCCGACTCCGGTAGCCGCCGTTGACAGCAGCCGCGAGTTCATCACGAACGTCCTCATGAACGACATCCTCTGGGAGCGTCTGCTGCCGAACGGCTGATCCCCTCTAAAACACGATATGCCATTCTGCCGCATCGGTGGAATGGCATATTTTTTGCCATTCAAATGCTTGGAACACTGCCCGCGAGCGCGAGATTTGACTTCGGTGAGAGTATGAATCCTCATTGCTCCAAGCGCCTTCCCATCTACCTCTCTCCACCATCATGAACCGACCCACGCTTCACACTCTCGCACTGTCCCTGCTCACCACCGCTGCGCTCGCTGATGGAGCATTTTACGGCGATCCGCCGGACGCGACCCATCCTTGGGCCATCCATGACATGAACCGCCCGCAGCCCGTGCGCGTGGAGCCGGGAACGTTCAGCTCGCAGGAAAAGCCTGGCACACCGCCTTCGGATGCAGTCATTCTCTTCGGCGGCAAGCCGGAGGAAATCAAAAAATGGCAGGCCGACAAAACACCTGCGGAGCCCACCAAGTGGGAAGTCAAAGACGGCGTGCTGCAATGCGTCCCAGGCAGCGGCTACGTCCGCACCAAGGAAGAATTCTCCGACTGCCAGCTCCACATTGAATGGAGCGCCCCTTCCAAGGTCGAGGGCAACAGCCAGGGCCGTGGCAACAGCGGCGTCTTCCTCATGGGCCAGGTCGAAGTGCAGGTCCTGGATAATTACAACAACCCCAGCTATCCCGATGGCATGGCCTCATCCATCTACGGCATCAACCCGCCGATGGCGAATCCGCTGCGTGCACCCGGTGAATGGCAGGTTTATGACATCGTTTTCCGCCGTCCGATCTTCAAAGACGGCAAGGAACTCGATCCCGGCTACATCACCGTTTTCGTGAACGGCGTGCTCACCCAGGACCACACGCCTCTGGAAGGCGGTGGCGGTCACATGAAGCGTTCTGCCCCACGTGCTTTCCCTGATCAAGGCCCGCTCAAACTGCAGGACCACGGCAATCCAGTGCGCTATCGCAACATCTGGTACCGCCCCCTGCCCAAGCGCGCCATCGACGGTGGTGAGACCAGTCACATGAGCGAAGCCGCCACCACGGCCAAGCGTGCGGAGATCGCCAAAAACATCCGCGAATCGGCCGCCAAGCTCGAAGGCATCGAGAAGATGCTGCACTACTTTGAATCCCTCTGCTATGCGGACAATGCCGAAGCCCGTGAGTTTGCCATCGCCACCGTGCGTGATTTCGCCAGCGCGATGAAAGAGGTGCCCGCTGACAAGATCGACTCCAAAAAGAACGAGATCCTGCAGGTGACCAAGGCGCTGCGTTACCTGACCAAGTTTAAAATCCTGCCGGAAGACATCGACGCCAAGAAGGATTTGGAAGCCATCATCAAGGTGGAAGATTGGGAACCGAAACCGAAGAAGAAGTAGCCCTTTTGCAACCCAGTGTGCATAGCCCCTGTTCCACTGGAGCAGGGGCTTTTTTATTTGCTGAAATACACCGCGTAGTAGGAGGTGCCCTCCATCTCCTCCACGCGCATGCGGCGGTTGCGAGCCTGCTCGCCCCAGCTTTCGGTGAAGATGGCTTCGCGTTTGTCGGCGCGATAGCCATTCACGATGGAGGAGTGCGCAAAGGGGCTTTTCTTCGGCCAGGTTTTGCGGTCGTCCATGCTCGCCGTCGGCAGCTCGGCCTTATCACCCCGGGCGATGCGTGCGGAGTAGGCGGAGTGGATGTAGTCACGCTCCTCCGCCCAATAGCGAAATACCACCACCGGCATGCCTTGATCAATGCTCTGCTTCATCTTGCCCGCATCAAACTTAGGTGAGCGCTGCGCCTTCACGCCAGCCTCCTGCGCCACGTTGCCGAAAAGTTCGCGAATGTCGGATTTGGTCTCGATGCCGTACTGAAAACCGCTGAGCGCAGCATACTCCTCCGCACCGGGCTGCAGGCCGAGCATGCTGCCCACCATCGCCAGCGTGGCGACGCCGCAGTAGCCTCGATTCCCTTGCGGCACCATCGGCACCACGGGCAGACGCCGCTCCGTACTGCCCGCAGACGCTTGGGCAGGCGCGATGGTCACGGGAATGAGCAGCGTGCGCGCATCGGCTTCGCTGCGGAAGAAGTCGAGTAGCAGGAGCTGATGCTCGTAGCTCATGAGGCGGGCGGCTCCCTGTGGCAGTTTGAAAAGCTGCGTCTTCATGTTCAACCCGCTGCGTTTTCCCAGCACCAGTTCTGTGCCAGCATCCGCGCCGAGTTTTTTCAAGCCTTCCAGCACCGCCTCCTGGCGCTCGCTTAACTCCTTGTCGAAGCGCAGCTTTCCTTCCTCAAAGGTCTCGCCCTTGGGCAGGTTCGAGTTGTTGAAGCCGAAGAAACTTCCCGCATCGAAAATAACCGCGCTAACAGAATGGACGCCACCATTTACCCAGCGCGCACTGACGGCCATCGGCTGGGTGCTGCACACCTCGAAGCGACGGGTGGCCGCCACATGGGAGATGCCAGCAGCCTCCACCTTCGGCGCTGGGAACAGTGCGGAGAACTCAGCCCCCTGCCAGCGCGTGGCATCCGCCAGCAGGTCTTCCTCTGCACGCACATTCGTACAGAGCAGCAGCCCGCAGAACACCGGCCAGCAGAGCTTCATGAGTTCACCCGAGTGAGGCGCACACTCACCACATTCTTCTGCTGGTGCAGCGTGACGACGAGTTCCTTGCCGACATTGACCTTGTCATTGAACTGGGTGGTCCAGGTGGAGTTGCCCTGATACACCCCCACGCTGGTGGTCAGTCGCTTCACCAGCGCCGGCACGCCCCCCTCCTGCTTGGCCGGATCAAACTCCGCAATCACGGCGGTGATGACGCCCTGCGCGTTGCGCTCCACCAGCGCCCGCGAAGCTAGGACGCCAAACACATTCCCTGCAGTAGCGGTCTGCTTGCTGTTGGGGCTGCCTTGCACATCCGCCCACGTGCCGGGCAGAAATGCCGCAGCCGACCAGTGGGACTCAACCGTGAACCACTCCTCCAGAGTGGTTCCTTCCTCGTCCTTGCCGGTGTTGAAGAAGTTGCCGCCAACCGGCAGCGACCACGCGCTCAGGGCCGTGAGCCCCAAGGCGGCAATCAGAAGGAATCGTTTCATGGCATGCTTATACCAGAAACGTCCCTCCAAGGTCAATTCTACCGTTTAGACCGCGTCTGCCGCCAGCGCGGCATTGCCGATGATGCCAGCCTCATTGCTGAAGCGTGCGGGCAAAATCTGCAGGCGCTCCCATACCACGGTGCTCAACATGCTTTGCACCTTGTTTTTGAGAGGCGAGAAAATCAGGTCTCCAGCCTGCGCCACACCGCCACCGATCACGAAGGCATCGGGATTGAGCAGCCAGGCGATGCTGGAAATCGCGGTACCGAGCCAGTCGGCCACTTCACCCCAGATTTGGCGGGCGATGTCGTCTCCAGCTTGTGCTGCGTCAGCAATCCTTTTGGGCGTGCAATCGGCAATGTCCTTCTCGATGCCTGCCTCGGAGTAACGCAGCACAGCGTGTTCGGCGATTTGCTGGTTTCCGGTGTACTTTTCCAGCGCACCCAGATTGCCGTAGTGGCCGGCCTTGCCGTTGTAATCAATGCTCATCTGGCCGATCTCTCCCGCCACGAAGCCGCTGCCACGGAACATCTTGCCATCCAGCACCAGACCACCTCCGATGCCGGTGCCCATCGTGAGGCCGATGACGTTTTTCAGACCGCGTGCCGCACCATGACGAAACTCGGCATAGGTCATCGCATTCGCATCATTTTCCACCAGCACGGGCAGCCCGGTCTTTTCGCTGAGGATAGCCTTGAGCGGCACATGCTTCCAGCCTGGGACGTTCGTCAGTTCATGCACAAAACCGTGATCAAAATCCACAAGCCCGGGAACACCGACGCCGATGGCGCAGATGTCAGGATAGGTCGTCCGCAGCTTCGCGACACGTGCGGCCATCTCCCCAATGAGTGCGGCAGGTCCGTGGAACTGAGTGGTTGGGATGGGCTCGTCCGTGACGAGCAGTTCATCGCCACGGCACACACCGATTTTCACGGAGGTGCCACCAAAGTCGATGCCGATGGAAGTTTTGTCAGTTTCAGCCATAACGCGTCCTGCCTCAAAGCGGGGCGCGGAGATTGCCCACCAAACGCAGTCCGTGCAAGGGTAAATGAGGAGGGCTGAGGGGATTGCGTGTCCGTTTCAGCGGATGGTCATTCTCAGGGGCCAGGTGATGTGTTCCTGATCCACGTGCCCCCTCATCCCGCTTTTTTTGACTATGATGGAATGGATGCTGGTGAAGTCTTTTACAGCCAGTCTGACATAGCCATTTTTGTCCGTGATGAACTCTGGCGCATGTGCCACTGAGGGGTAACTCACCCAGACAGAGGCGCCAGTGACGGCCTTGCCAGACGGGTCGACCACATACACGTCTCCTTGCGACCGGTCATCACATCCGGACAGGCAAATAACGCTCAGCAAAACGAGGAAGACCAGGCGGCTCATTCTGTGATGGGAAGTTATTTCGGCGCAGAACACCTGCCTGCACCGGTGATCAAGAATGCAGGTTCCCGACGATGCGCAGTCCGTGCAAGGTCAAATCAGGGTCCGTGATGATGTCTTCGCCCATGCCGGATATGATCCATTCGGCATCCCCTCCCGTGGCGACGATGCTGACCTTCTGCCCCCCGAGCTCTTTCTTCAGCGCCTCCAGAATGCCTTTCACCATCCCCCGATACCCAATGGCCGCCCCGGCGAGGATGGCTCCTTCCGTGGACTGGCCAATAGCGGTGGCGGGCTCGCGCAGATCAACCCGGGGCAGCAGAGCGGTGCGTTCGTGCAGGTAATCGGTCATCAGCCGCAGTCCTGGCGCAATCACGCCACCGATGTAAAACTTGTCGGCGGAGAGGATGTCGAAGGTCACCGCAGTGCCGAAGTCGATCACGATGCCGGGCGCGCCATGCATGTGCGCCAGCGCGACGGCGTTTGCCAGACGGTCAGGACCGATGCTTTCTGGCTTCGGGTAGCGAATGCCGATGCCCATGGGAGTGTCATACCGCAGTTCGATGAGTTGGTCGCCCAACACTTCACGGAACGCAGGCACTGCCTTCGGCACGACACTGCAAATGACCGCGCTTTCAAACTGCCAGCCCTGCGTGACCTCACGCACGGCATCGGGCGAAAGCTCGCGCGTGGCATGCTCCCGGCGTTCGAGAATCACCTCACTCGTGGCTAGACCAAACTTGGTACGACCATTACCGACATCAATGAGCAGCTGCCGCCGACTCATGGTTTGGCGGTCTCGCCTTCCTTCTTGGCCTCTTCTTTCTTCTCTTCTTTTTTGTCCCCTTCCTTGGGGGGCTCTCCAAAGGTGTTCACGTTAAACATGCCCTCAGGTGCACCTTTGGGCTCTTCAGGTTTGGGGCGAAGGGGATCCCCTTCAACGACGAGGGCTTTGGGCGGGTCCTTGACGAATTTCACGCATTGGAAAAGAAGATTGTAGTTATGCCGCAGGGCTGCTGGGTAGGCAATGCGCCCCGGCTCAGTGACGTTCTCACGCAGGAGCTTGCTGGCCAGGGTGCCAAAGACATCGCTGCCAATCTTGGCGGCCTGGGCCACAGTGCCGCCGACCACTTGTCCGGCCGCGCCAGCCGCCTGCTTGCCGCCGTTGCGAAACATGTCGCTGCTGATGCGGCGCGCCTGAATGGAGATCGACGCCTGAGAGGAAAGCAGGGTGCCGTCCGGCGCGAAGCTCATTTCCAAACTCGCGTGGTCATCGGAGGAAAACATGCCTCGGAGGTGGTCCACCCGCACAGAGATAAAGACGCCCCCATCAGGCGCTGTGGTGACCTCGGGCTTGTAAGTGCGGAAGTCGACCTCCGAGAATTTGTACTCAGCGGCCTTCTTTTTCTCCTTGGTCCACCCGCCAAGACTCTCGCCGAATTTTTCAATGTCCACCTCCACGCCGGCGCGAGCAACGCTGACGGTGAGAAGGAACAGGACGAGGGGGCGGAGGTTCATGCGGCCTCAAAGTGCTGCAAGAAACAATATTTTCAACTTCGGGGTATGCGGGCCTGCCGCCGAGCCAGCCTCCTCAGGTCAGCCTGCCCGTGATGTAGGCCTCGGTCTGCGGATCGCGCGGGTGATTGAAGATGTTCATCGTGTCGTCCTCCTCGATCAGCCGGCCTTTGTAAAAGAACGCGGTGCGGTCGGCGATGCGCTTCGCCTGCTCCATGTTGTGCGTGACGATGACAAACGTGTACTGGCCGCGCAGTTGGTGGATCAGCTCCTCGATGCGCGCAGTGGCGATTGGGTCCAAGGCGGCGCAGGGCTCATCCATCAGCAGAATACGCGGCTGCAGGGCGATGGCGCGGGCAATGCACAAACGCTGCTGCTGACCGCCGGAAAGCCCGGTTGCCACTTCATGGAGGCGGTCCTTCACCTCATCCCACAGGGCGGCGGAGCGCAGGCTGCGCTCGGCGGCTTCTTCGAGATCATGGCGGTCTTTGATGCCAGCGACACGCAGACCGTAAACAGCATTTTCGAAAATCGAACGCGGGAAGGGATTGTACTTCTGGAAGACCATCCCCACATTGCGACGCAGGCTGATCACATCGACATCAGGCGCATAGAGATCAACACCATCGATCTTGATCTTGCCACTGACGACGCGGGCGGAGTCCACGAGGTCGTTGATGCGGTTGATGGAACGCAGCAGGGTGCTCTTGCCGCAGCCGGATGGGCCGATGAGAGCCGTCACATCCTCGCTGCGCATGTTCAGATCGACGTCAAAGAGCACCTGGTTGTCACCATAGGCATAGTTGAACTTTTCCACCTGAATGAGCGGCTCTGCGGCAGTGGGAGCTGAAGTTTCGGCGGCCATTTTTTAACTGAAAGTGCCGCGCAAATAAGACTCGGTGAGCTTTTCGCGCGGATTGGTGAAGAGTTCCTCCGTGGGGGCAAACTCAACCAGTTTGCCAAGATGGAGGAAGGCCGTGTAGTCCGAGACACGCACGGCCTGCTGCATGTTATGGGTGACGATGACCACCGTGAATTCTTTGGCGAGCTGGTGCATGAGCTCTTCGATTTTAAGCGTGGAGATGGGATCCAGCGCCGAGCAGGGCTCGTCCATGAGCAGCACGTCCGGCACCGTGGCGATGGCACGGGCGATGCACAGGCGCTGCTGCTGGCCGCCGGAGAGGGCGAGGGCGTTCGCATGGAGCCGGTCTTTAAGCTCCTCCCACAGCGCGGCATGGCTCAACGAGCGTTCGACGGCTTCATCGAGTACGCTTTTGTTTTTCTCACCGTGGATGCGCAGCCCGTAGGCCACGTTTTCGTAGATGCTCTTGGGGAAGGGGTTCGACTTCTGGAACACCATGCCTACTTGCTTGCGCAGCTGCGTGAGATCGACATCGGCATCGTGGATGTTCTTGCCTTTGACGAGCACTTCACCCTTCGTCACGCGGGCGCTGGGCACGCGGTCGTTCATGCGGTTGATGCAGCGCAGCAGCGTGCTCTTGCCACAGCCCGAAGGCCCGATGAGCGCGGTCACGCGGTGGTATTCGACCTTCAGATTGATGTCGAACAGCGCCTTGCTGGCACCGTAGCTAAAATCCATGTCACGCACCTGGACGACAGGCGGCGGTGTGGACTGGGCGGTGGAATCGGCGGACATGAAAGGAGAAGCAATTACCAGCGATACTTGGCGCGCAGACGTTTGCGCAGCATCACGGAGCTGGCGGCCAGTGAGGCGACCAGAACGAGGAAAACGAAAACAGACCCATACTGCGCACGCTCCGCGTACTCGTTCTGCGGGATCTTGGCGGCAAGCGTGTAAATGTGGTACGGCAGGGCCTGCACGGACTCGGTGAAGATGCCGAAGAAGCGCGCCACACTCTGCTCCCAGTGCGCAAAGATGGAAGCGTCCGCCGGCAGCGGCGGCAGGTCCTTCTGCCAGGGCAGCTTGTCTTTGAAAGCCAGCGCAGCGGTGAACATGATCGGAGCCGTTTCACCAGCCGCACGGGCGATACCGAGGATGCTGGACGTCAGAATGCCGGGCGTGGCGAAGGGCAGCACACTGTAGCGGATGGTCTGCCAGCGCGTGGCCCCCAGAGCCATGCTCGTTTCACGAAAGCCCTGCGGCACCGCCTGCAGGCACTGCTCGCTGGCAGTGATGATGACGGGCAGGATAACAAAGGCGAGCGTGAAACCGCCGGACAGCACACAAGTGTCCCAGCCTTCAAAGCTCAACGTGGTGAAGCCGAGCGGGATGGAAAACACGGAGCGATCTGCCGGTACATCGACAAAGGTCGGCGCGGTCAAAACGAACGCCCCCAAGCCAAACAAACCGAACACGACCGAGGGCACGCCCGCGAGATTCAAGATCGCCAGCCGCACCATTTCGAGGAACTTGCCGTGTTTGGCATACTCACTGAGATAGATCGCACAAGCGACGCCGAGGAAGAGCGCGACACCCACGCTGACAACCACGAGCAACGCCGTGCCCACGATCGGCCCCAAGATGCCGCCACCGGAGTAGGAGATGGTTTTTTCCGCACGGAAGTTGTCGCCCAGTTTCTTCTTGATCGCGTCCGCGCCGTTCACATCGGTTTCGATGTGATTGCCCTGCTGGTCTTCGATCACGTGCAACGTGGCGGGCAGTTCGGTGAGGAACTGCGTGTTCACAAACGGCCACTGCGACCGAAACACCACCGGTGCGCCTTTGATGAATATGTGCAGCATGATCGCCAGCGTGATGATGACCACGATGTAGCTGCCAATGCGCAAGGCCCAGCGCGCAGCGGTCTCGCGCTGCTGAATACCGGAGTTGTCGCCGGCGAAAGGATTGTCGTTGGTAGGGACAGGGGTCATGCCTTGTGGGGTTCAAAGCGGCGGGCCACGGCGCGGGCGCACCAGTTGACCAGCAGCGAGATGGCAAACAGCACGATGCCGACCATGAACAGCGCCTGCCAGTGCGAGCTGCCGCGTGACACCTCTCCAAGTTCCTGCGCGATGATGCCGGTCAGCGTGTGGGCCGGATGAAAAATGACGCCGGGTCCGGCGCTGAAGTCAGGAATGGCGATGCGGTTGCCCGCGACGAGCAGCACCACCATCGTCTCACCCACAACACGACCTAGCCCAAGCAAAATGGCCGAGAGAATGCCGGAAATACCAGCCGGCACGATGACGCGAAAGACGGTTTGCAGCTTGGTGGCTCCGAGCGCGTCAGAAGCATCAATGTAAGCACGCGGGACATTGTTCAGCGCATCTTCCGAGAGACTGAACATGGTGGGCACGGCCATGAAGGCGAGCAGGCAGCCCGCATTGAACATGTTGAGCCGTTCCTGAATCGGGAAACCTGGCACCCATTGCAGCCAGCTCCATTCACTCACGTCTTTGATCAAATTCCCCACCAGCGAGATGCCGATGAAACCCAGGACGACCGAAGGAATGGCCTGAATGAACTCGATCACCGGCTTGATCATTTCCTTCTCACGCTCACTGGCAAACTGGTTCGTGTAGATGGCGGCCACCACACTGACCGGCGTGGCGATCAAAATGGCAATGGCCGCAATGACCAGCGATCCCGTCAGCAAGGGGACGAAACCAAAGAAATCCTGCCAGGAACTGTTCGTGATCCACTGAGTGCCGAAGAAGAAAGCGCCGATGACGCTGAAAATGGAAACCGGTTTGTCCCAGCGCCAGCCTTCAAGCTTTCCAGCCGCGGCCCGCATTTCACGGGCATGCACCGGAATCCCTTCGCGCACATCATTGACCAGCGTGCGGGCGGCTCCGGTGCCTGCGTCTTTGGGCAGATCAGCAGCGGCCTTTTCAATGACCACGGCATATTTTTCCACCTGCTCACGCAGTTCAGCCGTGCGTCCGGTGATTTCCTTGATGCTCTCTTCCAAGTCGACCGCTTCAGAAACGGACTCTTCCGCCTCTTTGGTCAGACTGGCTTTTTCTTTCGGGTCGGTTTCTGTGGCTGCGGCTTCGAGGAGGCGCTTACGATTGGTTTCGAGGACCTCAAACTCCACGGCTTTCTCTTTCGTCTCCAGAGCTTTCGCCTTGAGCTCGTCCACCACTTCCTGAAGCGGCTCCGTAGCTTCCTCAAATTCCTCCTGCGCCGTCACAAGCGCAGCAAATTTTGTGCGTGCCTCGCGGTCTTTGGCGCTGAAATCAGCCACCAGCTTCTGCACCAGCGGCGGCAGGTCGGTGACTTCGGGTGTCAGCGCAGAGAATTCGCGCTGCAATTGCTCACGTTCTGCGGCACTGAAAACGGCTGGATATTCCAGCGCTTTCGCAGCAGCAGCGGACGCCTCAGCCAGTTCTCGGCGAAAAACCTCGATCTGCTCCGGTGCGGGAGGCGTCTTCTCCAGCGCCTGAGTGAGCGATTCGCGGGGCCGCGCAGTCTTGTCCTCAACCTGTCGCTTGAGCAGAAAGGCCGCATCTCGGCGATCACGCGCTGGCTTGCTCAGCGTTTCCAAGGAAGCACTCACCGCCTGGCGCAGACTGCTGGAAAGCGCCTGATTCCGCTGCAGCGGCTGGTCGATGATGTCACAAAACTCGAGGCCCGCACGGCGATAGGTCTGCAACTCGCGCTGGTAAGTGGGCAGAAAATCAATGCCCTCACGCAGCAGGAACACCATGATCAGCACCAGCACGATGATGGCCACGCTGGCATTGCTGCCGAAGAAATATTTGATCAGCTTCTGGGGATCAACCCCAAGAATGGTGTGCTTGCGACTCCTGAGCAGCACGCTGCGCAGCGGCGGTCTGCTGGGCGTCGGGAGGCTGTTCATGCGGCTATGAGGGAAGAATGCACCGAAGTTGAAAACAAATCCGGCGGTCGAGACACGTCTCTTCCGCCGGACTGGTGAATCGGTCAATCAACAGTTATTTCGCAATGCTAAGTGGGACAAAGCCAGCTTTGCTGACAATCGCGTCGCCCGCAGGGCTGAGGCAGAAATCGATGAAGGCCTTGGTGGTGCCGGTTGGCTCGCCGCTGGTGTAGAGGAAGGTCGGGCGGGACAGCGGGTAGGACTTCACCGCCGCAGGGCTGGGGAGGGAGCCTGCGATGGAGACCACCTTGATGCCCTTCGCACCCGAATAGGCGTAGCCGACATAACCGATGCCGTTTGGATTGGAGCCCACTTCAGCTGCAATCTGTTCATTCCCAGCCATTTTCTGGCTGTTTTTGCCATACTCGCGGCCTTTCATGGCCAGACCGATGAAGTCTTTGTACGTGCCCGAGGAAGTGTTGCGGGTGTAAAGGGAGATTGGGCCGGGGGTGCCGCCGACTTCGCTCCAGTCCTTGATGTCACCGGCAAAAATTTGCAGCAGCTGCTTTTTGGAGAGGTCGGACACGGGGTTGTTTTTGTTCACCACGACCGTGATCATGTCCCAGGCGACTTCGAATTCTGTGAGGTTGACACCCTTGCTGCGGCAAAGCGTGCGCTCATCTGCCTTCACCTTGCGGCTGGACATGCCCACTTCCGCCGTGCCGGATGCCAGATTCGTGAAAGCGGTGGATGAGCCTTCTGCCGCGATGTCAAAGCTGACTTTGCCGCCCTGCTTTTTGAAGGATTCGGCCAGCTGCGGGACAAGCTTGGCTCCGAGGGTGTCGGATCCTCGAATGCGCAGGGTGGTCTGAGCCTGAAGCGAAAGCGCTGCGGTCAGGGTGGTGACAAGGGTAAGGAAGGCAATCTTCATGAGGGTTGTAGGATAGAGTAGGGCGATAAGCTTGTCCGCCGACAGTTAGCGGGTGACGGGGCGGATATTGGCGGAAGGGGGCAAGTGGTCAAAATGCGCTCTGTGACGAAAGCGTCACAAACAGAATACCGAGCCCTTCGCCTCCTCTCAAGAGGCAATTGCCATGTGAATAACTCAATTACGTGACGAAAGCGTCACATTAAGAATCTCGCAGGGGATTCCGGTTACAGCCATGTGACATTTCTTTCCTGGGCGATACCACATCGCCTGGGGAGCTCATTTAACTCACCTGACACACCTCACACATGCGCCTCAAACATTCCCGCATATCCCGTGTAATGGCTGCTCTTGCAGCCGTCGCCATCGCCCTGCCCCCATCCTTGCCAGTTGCCGCCAGTCCGGCCATGGAAAAGCTGTTTTTCATCCTCAAAGCCAAGGGCTCTCTGACTCAGGACGAGTATGACATGCTCGTCGCTGCATCGCGGGCAGATGAAAAAGAAAAGGAAACAAAAGCCCCCGCAGTAGCCTCTGCCCCATCAAACAACGCCGGCACGGCCACACTGGAAAAGCGTCTGGCCCAGACTGAAAGCAAGGTGGGCAATCTCGAAAACGCCATTTCCAACACTCGTGGTCAAGTGGAGGAGATCTCCAGGGTCACGGACAACACCTCACCTTCCACCATGTCTGCCGCCGAGCTTGACGTGCTGCTTGCGGACAAATGGTATGAGCGCCTGAAGATGAAAGGCTACCTGCAGGTGCGTGCGGATTCCGTGATGCACGAGGATGGCGGTCAGCTGCATGTTCAGAATGACTCTTTCGCCAATGACCAGTCGAGCATCGGCGTCCGCCGTGGCCGTCTGGCCTTCAGCGGTGACCTGACCAACCACGTCTATCTCTACATGCAGGCAGACTTGTTTGGCGGCGTCAATGGTAACGGCGGAATGCAGGCGCGCGACTATTACGCCGATGTCTCTCTGGATCCCGCTCGCGAACATCGCGTCCGCATGGGTCTGTCCAAAGTCCCCTATGGCCATGCCATCTTGCAATCCTCCCAGAATCGGCTCGCCTTGGAGCGCCCTGAAGCCATCAGCACCGCTGTCGAAGGCGAGCGTGACTTTGGCGTCTACTACATGTATGCCCCTTATGAGATCCGCGAACGTTTCAAAAATCTCGTCAAGATGGGTCTGCGCGGTTCGGGTGACTACGGCATGATCGCCTTTGGCGCTTATTCCGGCCAAGGCATCAACAAGCCGGACACGAACGGCCAGCCGCATTGGGTGGCCCGTGCCACCTATCCCTTTGAGTTCGACAACGGTCAGTTCCTCGAGCTCGGCATCCAAGGCTATGCGGGCAAATTCAACACCACCACGGCGGCCATTCCCGGCGTGGGAACACCTGCCAATGGCAATGGCGGCAACCGCGGTTTCACCGATGCACGCGTCGGCATTTCCGCCATCCTTTATCCGCAGCCTTTCGGCATCGAAACCGAATGGAACTGGGGCAAAGGCCCTCAGCTTTCCAATGACATGCGCACCATCACCTCCGCCAGCTTGAGCGGCGGCTATGTGCAGGCGAACTACCGCCACGTCTTTGCCAACCAGCGCGAAATCATTCCTTTCGCCCGCTGGCAGACCTACAATGGCGGCCGTAAATTTGCGACCAACGCTCCCAAGGACAAGGTCAACGAAGTGGGCATTGGTTTCCGCTACATCCCCTACCCGGAACTGGAACTCACGGCCATGTTCATGCACGGCATGCGCACCAACACGAACGTGGCTCCCTACAGCAATGTGAATTACGACTACCTCGGCTTGCAGGCCCAGGTCAATTTCTAAGCGCTCATTTTTTGGTTAAGGTTGAGTGGGAGGCCGGATGCATCGGGAGTGCGTCCGGCCTCTTCGTTTTCAAGCGCTTAGGACGAACGTATGTAGGGTTGCTTTGTCTCACCTCATCCTTTAGCTTCACCTTCGCTTCACAATCAGCGGCCTCATGGAAACCACACTCCAGCAGATTCTGTATGTCGCGGCAGTCATCGTTTTTGCCATCGCCTGTCGCTCCTTCAACAACCGCTTCATCCAGAAGCTGGGCTGGCTTGCGTTGCTGGGCGCCTCCTATCTCGGCGGCTATTACCTGACCTATTCGCACATCGGTGGCGCCATCTTTGTCGGCGCTTGGTTCATGCTGCCATGGATGGAAATCGTCTTCCGCGTACGGCGGCTGCGTTTCCCTATCAAAAGCGAGGTCAAGCACCGCTTCCCCCCTTCACGTGAGGTCTTCCCTGAACTCTCCGAGCTCAGCAGCGAGGCGGATGATGACGGATTCACCGAAGTCGGTGACACCGGCTGGAAGTTCAGCCAGACGGACTACTTCATGCGGCTCTTCTACCATGCGGAAAAACGCATGCAGGCCGCCATTGCGCTGGCGCAGCAGGGAGATTTTGGCTTTTCCTACGTCAGCCTCACTTCACGCACCACCAGCGGAGTCACCTTCACCACGACGAACTACCCCTTTGCCGCCACGATGAAGCACTCCCCCAAGCAGCGCCTGAACCGCTTTACCCATGCGGGCTCATTCTCAGACCTGCTGGAGCGTCACGAAAACTTTCTCCACGCCGAAGGCATCCGCTCCGAAGACCTGGCGCTGCAGGACACCGAGTATCTCCACGCCTACATCGAGCGCGACATGAGCGTGCTGATTGACCACAACATCACCGCCGGCGTCATCGAACCCACCGGCAACGGTGAATTCCGCTATTCCTGGCGCGGCTGCATCTTCCTCTACTGGCAGGTCGTGAAAGACATGCTGCGAGTGTAGCTCAAGGGCGCGGCATCCACTCGCGCAGTTTGGCCATCGTCAGCGTCGTGTGGCTGAGCAGAAAAAAGTGATCCGCCTGCGGCACGGTGAATGCCTGCGTGGCAGGTGCGAACTGCCGTATTTTCGCAATGCGCCGGGCAAAATCACCCGACTTCACAAAGTACTCGCTGCCCCCGGCGATGAACGCAGCCCGCGCATCACGCGGAAATTTCAGCAGCAGGTCCTCGGGCGGGTACGCAGCCATGCAGATCAGGCGGTCAAACCGTTCCGGGTGCTTCGTGTAGAGATCACATGCGCCAAAGCCACCTGCTGACAGCCCCAGCAAGACCGGTTTCAGCACGGGTCGTCCCAGACGCAGGCCTACAGCTTGCACGCACTCCTGCACATACTCGCTGGAAAGGGTGGAGGTGTTTATGCCATGCGCCGGACAGATGATGATGTGGTTGCCAAAATGCTCAGCCATCAATTGCTGATACCAGAGAAAACTGCCGCCATACCCGTGCAGAAACAGCAGCACCGGCGTCCGCGCATCCGCACCCGTGGGCACATGGACCAGCGCCAGCCCTTCCTGCGGACGTTTTTCCGCAAAACAATACGGCAGAGCCGAAGCCACACCGGAGTACGCCGGTGATTTGGCGATCAATTCATAACGCTCCGCCACCAAAGGACGCATCATGGCTGCCTGCCCAGGCGTCAGTCCAAGCATCGCTGGTTGTGACAGAGCCAGGGCGACGATTGCAGACTCTGGCAGCGTGGTCAGCGCCAGCCGAAACATCGGCAGGAAATCAGCCGCCGGACGGCTGAACTGCGGCGGCGCTGCTGCGTGCGTGGTCTTCCAGGTGACCCGGATGACCTCATCCGCATGCACTGCCCACGAACCACAGATCAGGAAAAGGGGCAGCCGCCAGCGCATTCCAAAATTCTACCGCTCCTGCCTGCCGCATGACAATCAGGAACTGTGACGCGTAGGGCGAATCATCGCATCGGATCACGATCCGGGAGCGGGCTGCGGCTGATTGCGCGCAGCTTCGGCAGCAGCCCTTTGCGCGGCCTCCGCAGCAGCACGCTGAGCTTCTTCCTGAGCACGACGCGCCTGCTCCTCCGCCTGACGCTGAGCCATCTCCTGGACACGCCGGGCCTGCTCCTCTGCCTGACGCTGGGCCATTTCTTGAGCTCGTTGTGCAGCCTCCTGCTGGGCGCGCATCTGCTGTTCTTCAGCCGCACGGCGGGCCTGCTCCTGCGCACGCTGCATTTCAGCCTCCTGGGCACGACGAGCCTGCTCTTCCGCCTGACGCTGGGCCATTTCTTGAGCTCGCTGAGCAGCCTCCTGTTGGGCGCGCATCTGCTGTTCTTCAGCCGCACGGCGTGCCTGCTCCTGCACACGCTGCATTTCAGCCTCCTGCTGACGACGAGCCTGCTCTTCGGCCTGACGCTGGGCTGCCATTTCTTGAGTGCGGCGTTCGGTTTCTTGCTGCGCCTTCATTTGCTGCTCTTCAGCGGCACGACGGGTGGCTTCCTCTTGCTGACGCTGCTGCATGGCTGCGGCTTCAGTCTGCTGACGAACGCGCTCGGCCTCCGCTGTTGCTGCGGCGGCCTGTTCGGAAGCTATGCGTTCAGCCGTGGCACGCTGCTGCTGCACTGCCATCTCCTGTTGCTGCTGGGCTGCGGTCGCAGCGGCCTGCTGGCGTGCTATTTCGGTCTCGGCGGCCGCTTGGTCGGCGGCCATGCGCTGCTGCTGGGCTGCCAGCGCCTCCTGCTGCACAGCGGCGGCCTGCATGCGGCTCTTTTCCGCTTCGGCATTTGCGGCGGCTTGTTCAGCAGCTCTTTTTTCTGCCATGCCCCGTTCTTGCAACCCCTGCTGCTGGCGCTGCTCCATGGCGGCGGCTCGGGCCTGTTCCCTTGCTGCGTGCATCTGAGCTTTCTCCGCTTCGGCCGCAGTGGTGGCCACCTGCTCGGCCGCCATTTTCTCAGCTGCCACTGGTTGCTGTGAAACAATGGGGACAGCAGGCGGCTGCGGCATGACTGCGGGTGAAGCGGTCCGTTCTGGCGCAACAACAGGCACCACTGGAGCAGCCGAAGGTTCAGCGACCTTGTTTTCGACCACGGCAGGCATCACGGAGGGTGTTGCTGGCGCTGTGGCAGGAGCGCTGCTCTCCACCACCTTGCTCTCAGACGGCACAGTCGGCGCCTGGGGTACCCCCATGCCGGGCTGGCCACGCCGCCTTGGCTCCCTCGCCGCGTCTGCACCAGGTTCTACCGCAACAGCGGGACGCACGGTATCCTGGGCTGGAGAGTTCGTCGCAGGCTGTCCATCAGGTGAATGCCGACGAGATCCTTGTTGCATGCTCCCCTGCCCCGGCTGCGGTTGCACCGTCGCCGTCTCCAACGGCGCTACTGCTGGAGCCATTGCAGGTTTTTCAGAAACGTTGGCAGGCCTCACGGTTTCCGGTGGCAGAACGTTTGGCACTGCTGGCGGAGCATTGACGACAGTCGGTGGCTCGACCGGACGCCGCCCAGGGCCATGCTGCGTGTGCCCGCGCATGGGAGGCTGTTGTTGCACCACCGCTGTTTCTTTCTCTTGGGCGATGTTCTGACGAATCTCCCTGGCCTCTTGCTGCGGCACGCCTTCAAATCCACCTATCAAAACCGGCTTTTGGATCTGTTCTTTGATTTCAGGGCGCCTCATATGGGAACCGGGAGCCACGGCGGGAAGTTCAACC